>JASHOL010000306.1 GCA_030041135.1 Streptosporangiaceae bacterium
CCGCCGGCCGCGGTATGGGCAGCAACGGCGGCGCGGCGGCGCGGGCACACGGGCCGGCTGCCACGTGGGCGCGCAGGTCGGCGTCGAATACGGCAAGCGCGCTGGCGACCAGGGCGGCGGCACCGTCGGGCAAGTGGCACGCGCCGCGGCCGGTGACCAGCCGGGTGAGCTGATGCGCCCAGCCGACCAGGTCAGCTTCCGGCTGGCCGAACGCAATCCAGTTCATCGCCTCCGCCATGGCGGGCATGCCGTTTACGCAAGGACCGCACTGGCCTGCGTTCTGGCTCGCCAGGTAGCCCACGATCCTGGCCGTCTCAGCCAGCCCGCAGCGGGACTCGGGCAGCACCGCCAGCACGCCGGGCCCGAGCGCGGCACCAGCGGGACGCAGGCTTTCCTCGCTGAGGCCCAGCCCCAAAGCGTCCGGCAGCGGCAGCCAGGCGCCGAAGTAACCACCGGTCAGCACGGCCTGCGGCCGTTCGGGCAGGCCTGCTCGCTGCAAGAGGTCGCCGAGCCTGACCCCGAGCGGGATCTCGTACACACCAGGCCGATTCACCGCGCCGCTGACCGTGAGCAACGCGGACCCGGCCGAGGTCGCGCTGCCAAGCTCGCGGAACCAGCGGGCACCGTACCGGCCGATCAGCGCGATGTGCGCGAGCGTCTCGACGTTCATCACCAGCGTCGGCCGCCGGTGGGCGCCGCGCTCGGCGGGCAGCGGCGGCACGAGCGTCGGCAACGGCCGCCCGCCGTTCAACGTGGCGATCAGCGCCGTCTCCTGGCCGGACAGGTACCCGTGCGCGGTCGCGGCCAGCTCGACGGCTACGTGGCTCATTCCCGCCTGCTCATGCCGGGCGATCGCCGTGCGCAGAACTCGCTCGCCCGCCTGCGCCCGCTCGCCGAGGCATAGGTAGGCACTGGTGGCACCGACGGCCGCGGCGGCGAGCGCTATCCCGTCAAGCACCAGGTTCGGCGCGCTGCGCAGCAGCACGGTGTCCTTGCTGCTGGCCGGCTCCGACTCCGATCCGTTGGCGACGACGACCGCGGCGTTCCTGCCGCCGCGCCGAGCCGCCTGCGCGACCGTGCGAAGCTTGCGTCCGGCCGGGAACGCGCCGCCGCCGCGGCCGGTCAGGCCCGACCGCTCGACCTCGGCTATGAGGCGGTCGGCTGCGCCGGCCTGGACCGGGCCGTAGCGGTCCAGGTGAGCGGCGAGGTCCAGCGGTCCGCCGGCCGGGATCAGACGCAGCTCCTGCCGCGAGGGCGGCCGCCTGGCCGCCGTGGGGGCCGCGCCGGACACGCTCATCGGTCAGCTCCCGACGCCCGCGCCGCGCCGGCATGAGTTTGCACGGTCGGCGGCGTTCCCGCTCTGCGAGCCCAGCCAGGAGCGAGCGGTCCGGCTCGCAGCCACGCTCCGCCCGCGACAATCAGCGCCACGACGGCGACTGCGCCTACCGTGGCCGCGACCGGCCGGGCGGACCAGCCGCGAATCAGGCGCCAGAGCGTGAGGACGGCGATCGCCGCCACGCACGCCCCGGTCAGCAGGAGCACCCAGCCGACCGGGGTATCGGTGCCGGTGCCGAGGCCATGCACAACGGCCACCGGCCAGCACAGGTACGCAGCCCAGTGCACGACCTGCCAGCTGCGGTAGCTCATTCTCGTCCGGAGCAAGCTGGTGACGACGAGGGCGATCATCAGGTCGAACGCGATCGCGCCGAGGCCGGTCCATAGCGGCCGGTACGACGAGATGAACGGGATGACGGCGTCCTGGATCGGGATGTTGACGAAGCCGTCGAGCACCGAGGTGAGAATGTGGGCCACGGTGAAGGCAAGCGCCAGCAGGGAGACGTTCCTGTGCAGGCCGAGCGTCACGAACCTGGGCCACGTCGGCCGGGCGAAGCGTACCGACGACAGCAGCCCCAGTGCCATGCTCAGCGTCAGCAGGACCAGGGCCACCAGCCCAGTGGCCCTGGTCGCGTACCACAGCGGCGTGGACGAGGTCACGACGATGGCGGCCGCGTGGCCGGCTGAGATCGTCACGTGTACCCCGCTCGCCGGCCGGGCGCCTTAAGGCGGCGCCTTCCCTCGTCGCTCGTTCCTCGCTCCTCAGTCCAGGCGCCACCGCGCCCCGCCGGCTCGCTCACGCGGCGGCACCCGGCCCATCGTCCCGCGGCCAGCCGGCCGTCGTCTCCACCGTTCCGTCCTCGCGCACCAGCCGGGCCGGGAGCCCGACAGCATGCAGCCAGTTCCGCGCCGCGGCGCCGCGGATGATCGCCGCCGTGCTCGCTGTGTTGGCGTCGGTGCAGCTTCCCGCGGCGACGCTGACGGTCCGCCAGCAGGATCGGGCGGGCTCCCCAGTGGCGGGGTCGATGATGTGATGGACCGGCCGGCCGCCGACCGTCCACGTCCGGACCGTGGTGCTCGACGTGGCCAGGCCTCCGGTTCTGATCGTCACAGTCTGGCCAGGCGCGGACGGGGGCGCGGCGTGGTCGTCGGTTACCCGAATCGGCCAGCCCTCGTCCGGCGGCGATCCGGCCACGGCGATGTCCCCACCGAGGCTCACCAGTACACCGCAGTCGAGCTTGCAGGCGATCTGCTCAGCGCATCGGTCCGCGGCCCATGCCTTCGCCGTCGCACCAAGGTCGAGCTGGACGCCCCGATCGAGCCACACCTTGCGCGCTCCCTCGTCGAGGTGCACTCGGTGCCAACCGGGTATGGGGCCGACCGGTCCGGTCAGCCGTGGTGGTGCATCACCCGCCGCCCGCACCTGCTCGAAATCCCGGTCATAGCCGAGTCCGACCAGCACCCGCCCGCACGTGGGGTCGACGTCACCGCCGGTCAGCTTGGCCGCGCGCAGCGCCGCCGCCAGCAGGTCGACAAACAGCGGGCTGACCGGTTGTGGGCCGTTCCCCGCGGTCGCGTTCAGCCGCATGAGCTCGGAATCCGGCCTGAACCGGCTGCAGGCAAGGTCAATCGCCGCAAGCTCTTGGTCGGCAATGGAGCGTGCCTGGCCAGCTACCCGGCGGGACGTCACAAGCAAGACGGCGGTGGTTCCGAAGACGTCGAAGGAGTCCCTCGCGACGTCCAGCTCAGTCATGATGCGCCTGAGGTCACCTGGCCACCGCCGCTGGTCGGCTTGGGCGGCTGCCCGGGGACGATGATCGCGCCCGGCTGGTCGTGTGTCTGCTGGCGGCTGGCGTTGGCCGGATGGGCAAACACCACTCCGAAGAGCGCGGCTGCGGCCGCACCGATGAGGCCGGCCCGCCAGGTCAGCCGGCTTACCTTGCGGACGCCCGAGTCACGCTCGCCGACCGCGAACCTCGTGTCGTACTGGGCCACCGGGTGTCCTTCCGTTATGCCGGCCGTCGCAAGCGATCCGACCCGGCCACTTCAGCATCCACGTCCTGCCCTAAGAATCGCTGAACGGGCGCTATGGGTTCACCTGAACCTCGCTTAGGCCCGTATCCCTCCTTTCTACCCCTTCCGGAGGTGGCGTGGGCGGCGAGCCGGCCAGCTCGCGAAATCGGTGTACGGTCGGAGCATGCACGGATATACGCAGGACAAGGACGCCTACCTCAAGCGCCTCCGCCGGATCGAGGGCCAGATCCGCGGGCTGCAGCGGATGGTCGAGGAGGACACCTACTGCATCGACGTGCTGACCCAGATCTCGGCCGCCACGAGAGCGCTCCAGGCCGTGGCAGTCGGCCTGCTCCAAGACCACCTCGGGCACTGCGTGGCTCAGGCCGTCGAGCAGGGCGGACCGGAAGCGGACGCCAAGGTCAAGGAGGCCGCGGACGCCGTATCGCGGCTGGTCCGCTCCTAAACTCCGGTGAAGTCGGGTCCGGCGAGCCGCGGGCCGGGCGCACTGCCTGCCGTACTGCCTGCAGGCCCGCCAACGGCCTCGCCCGAGGTCGGCTGGCCGCCGTTGCCGTCGGCCGCGCCGGTGAGCCGCCCGAATGCCCGCAAATTGGCCAGGCTCTCGCCGCGCTTGACCCGCCACGCGTACTCCTTCTTGATCGCCGAGCCGAACCCGAGCATGAGCGCTTGGTCGAATGTCTCGTCGGCATAGGTCAGCACGCACCCGAGCAGCCGGTCCACCTCGTCCACGCTGATGGCCGCGAGTGGCTGTCTGCCGACGAGGTAGACATCCCCGACTGGGTCGAGCGCGAAGTGGACGCCGTACATGCGGGCATTGCGCTCAAGCAGAAACCGGTAGAACTCGGCGTGGTTCTCGTCCGGCTGCCGGCAGAAGAAGGCCTCGACGTGCAGGCTGTACGCCCCGGCGATCAGCCACGTCATCGTCGCCAGCTTGTGCTGGCCGGCCAGGCGTACCAGGAAGGCGCCGGGCCGGGGTGATTCGTAGGTCAGGCCGAGGCTCTCCAGGGCATCGGCGAGCGCGGCGGCCGGGTCGGATGCGGCCGGCCGGGTCACGCGTCCACCGCGGCGGCCGCCTCGGTGGTGACCGCGGTGTACAGCTGCAGCAGTGAGTCCACAGTGGCCGACCAGCTGAACCTCGACGCGTGCAGGCGAGCGCCTTGCCGGAGCCTGGCCAACGTCGACGGCGAAGAGATCAACTCGCGCACTGCCCTGGCGTACCAGCCGGGCTCATGTGACTCCACCAGCACGCCGGAGTATCCGTGCCTGACCGCGGTGCGCAGCCCGCCGACGCTGGCGGCGACTACCGGCGTCCCGCAGGCCTGTGCCTCCATCGCGACGAGGCCAAACGACTCGGAATAGGACGGGACCATGACCAGGGTGGCGGCCCTGTACCACTGTGCAAGCTCTGGCTGCGGGCACGGCGGCTCAAGCCGGACGAGGCTGCTCAGCCCGAGGCGAGAGGCCAGCTCGATGAGGCTGTCCGGATCCCGCCGCCCGGTCCCGCTCGGCCCGCCGACGAAGGCGATCGTGAGCCGGTCGGCCAGACCTGGGTCGTCCTTGATCATCTGGGCCGCTGAATGCAGAACCACGTCGGGCGCCTTCAGCGGCTGCACCCGGCCGACAAAGATCAGCACGATGCCGTCGGGCGGCAGGCCAAGCTGCTGCCTGGCTTGGAGCTGGGAGCCGGGCCGGAATACCGATAGGTCCACGCCCGGATTGATGGTCAGCACCCGGGCCGGGTCGGCGTCGTAGCGGTCGACTAGCTGCCTGGCCTCGTCCTCTGTGTTTGCCACCAGGCGGTCGGCGCTGGCTACGACCTCGGACTCCCCGCGCAGCCGGATAGCGGGCTCGGCCGCGTCGCCCGCCGCGAGCGCGGCGTTCTTGACCTTGCCCAGAGTGTGCATGGACTGTACAAGCGGCACTCCCCAGCGCTCCTTGGCCACGGCGCCTACCTGGCCGGACAGCCAATAGTGGCCGTGCACAAGGTCGTAACGCCCGGGCGCATGAGCCGCCTCGGTCCTGAGTAGCTCGAAGGTGAATTGACATAGTTGGCCGGGTAGTTCTGATTTGTCAAGATCCTCGAACGGCCCGGCAGCCAGGTGCCGCACGAGAACGCCCGGTGCCAGCTCGGCTACCTGCGGCTGGTCTCGCGAGACCGCCCTGGTGAAAATATCGACCTCGACCCCGCGAGCGGCCAGGCGCTTGGCCACCTCGACCACATACACGTTAAGGCCGCCTGCGTCGCCGGTTCCCGGCTGTTCAAGCGGCGATGTATGAACGCTGACGGTAGCGATCCGCCGTGGCTGGCCTGGCGGCACGGGCATCCACCTCCGGAATCACCAACCCTGGAGCTGGCCGCCATGTTCCCCGGAAGAAAGTCGGATTTGACATAACAATTCCTATCGATAAACGCGTATTTATGTCTCCGTCTAAGGGCGGCCCGCGGCTCTCGTCGGGCACAGGCGCTGGCATTAAGCCGGCGCCCGACCGGCGCCGGCGCCCAGCCGACCTGCGGTGTCGGCGCCGCGGACGTACTCGGCAGCTGCTTCGCGCTTCTGTCATCGGGTGT
>JASHOL010000307.1 GCA_030041135.1 Streptosporangiaceae bacterium
ATTGGACCAGCTTTCGTTCCCTGGGCTCCGCCACCTCACGGCGGCAACAGTGCCTGAATCGAGTGATCCGGAGATCGTGGCATCAGGCCGCGAGGTCGTCACGGACGATGTCGAACCCCTGTGGTCCGACCTAATGGATGGACGAAGCACCGCCCAGGAGACAGCGATGCGGGCGCGCATGCTGATGGAGACCGCGAACGCAACGCACGTGGCGAACTGGGGGTTGAGCAGCCTGTATGCCGTCACTTTTCGCGGGGTGCCAGCGGCCGAGGATGTCTCGGTTGCGCACGAGCGTTGGCGACGGCACGTTCGCGAGTACCAGGCTGATCCTGACGCGTGGGACCGCAACTACTACCAGCGGATGATCACCGACTTCGCGAAGCGCCACGGCACTGAACGAGCGAAGGCGTTTGGCGCCAAGCTTGTGGCCTCGGGCGAGCTGCGAGACGCCGACTTGGCTGCCGCGCTGGCCGGGGACCGGGATGCCGGGTAGTACCGCACATCGGCATGGTCGTTTTCGTCTGGCGCATCCCGGTCATGTGCCCGAGGCCATGAACGCAGCCGGGATGTAGTTCGGGTGGCGGTCCAGGTTCTGGCGTGGCGCGGTCGTGTCTCATGGTGGTGCGCGGATCGGCATGGCGTGCGGCTATCTGGACGTCGAGCAGGTCGACTCCCCGCGTCAAGCATGGTTGTCACGAACGTGTGCCGCAGCATATTGCATCCACCGGATGTATAGCTCCAGGTGCGGGCGATGCGCGGCCAGCGGATGCAGATGACGCTCGGCGCTAGGTGACGGCGGCCACGAGTTTCTCGTGGCCGCCGTCATGTGAGTAAATGGCCGGCGTGCGGCTGGAGCGCATATTGATGTACTCATCGGCATGTTCATCCGGGCAAGGCTTCATCGCTGATCATGGTTCAGCATGGCATCCGGACGCGCTAAGCGCCGAGTGTCATCGGGACGTGACTCCGAGATCAGCCCTGGCCCGGACGTCACAGAACAGCCAGTTCGGCCGGCCTGGACTGGTCAGGGCTCGGCAAGTTCTTGCAGGCCGCGAATCCAGCGGCAGTTCCGGCAGTGTGGGACCGGCTAGCCGAGCGACCGTCGTCGTGCCTGGCCTGACTGGTGCGGCAGCCGGGCGAGTGCCCGCCATCCGCCGTCGGCCGCCGGGCCGGCGCTGACCTCGCCGCCGCAATCCGCTACCCGTTCCCTTATTCCAGTCAGCCCGCGTGTCGATCTGGCCCGCCGGCATTCGACGCATGGGTGAGACCGGCCGGAGGGCACCAGCCACACCGGCCCCCAGATAAGGAGGCAGCGTAATGAGGAAGATCATCGCGACCGAGTTCATGTCGCTGGACGGCGTCATCGATTCGGCCGGCCAGCTGACCGGCCAGTACTTCAACGACGAACTGCAGCAGTACCTCGCGGCCGGCATGGCCTCGACGGACGCCCTGCTGATGGGGCGCGTGACCTACCAGGAATTCATCCCCTTCTGGGCAGACAAGACCGGCACTGAAGACCCGGTGGCGGCGCACATGAGCAAACCCAAATACGTCGTCTCCACCACGCTGAACGACACCAGCGAGTGGCCGAACTCCACCCTGATCAACGGCGACGCGGGCGCACAGCTCACCACGCTGAAGCAGCAGGCCGGCAAGGACATCCTGGCCCTGGGCAGCGCCACCCTGATCCGGTGGCTGCTGCGCGAGAGCCTGGCCGACCAGCTAGACCTGCTGGTCTTCCCCGTCGTCGCCGGCCACGGCAAACGCCTGTTCGACGGCCAGGACAGCCCGATCAGCCTGACGCTCGCCGACTCCAAGGCGTTCAGCACCGGGGTCGTGCACCTCACCTACCAGCCCGCGTGACCTGGACGCCGGGGCCGCCACGGCCGGCCGCGCCGCGGCGGCCCGGAACCAGCAGTGAAACCGCTATCGGAACCCAACCAGGAAGGACACCGCCATGATCACCACCCCTACCCCCGCGAAGGCCCGTGAGGCCCTGGCGCGCCGCAGCACGAACCGCCTGCTGTGGTCCGCGCAGATCCTGCTGGCGGCGCTCTTCGTGTTCGCTGCGATTCCCAAGCTGGCGGGGGCGCACTCCGCCGTGCAGATGTTCGGCCAGATCGGTGCGGGTCAGTGGCTGCGCTACCTCGTCGGCACGGCCGAGCTGGCCGGAGCCATCGGCCTGGTCATCCCCCGGCTGGCCGGGCTGGCCGCCGCCGGGCTCGCCGCTGACATGGCTGGCGCGACGATCATCAACGCCGCGGTCCTGCACAGCAGCGCTGCCGCGATCACCGTGCCGCTGTGCGCCGCGTTCGCGCTGCTGGCCCGCTGCCGCTGGCAGCAGGCCACGACCCTCACGGCAGCCATCCGCCGCTAACCGGCAGCCGCCGCCAGGTGGCCAGCCGCGGGCGCATACATGCAGACGATCCCGAACCAGGCAAGCAACCACCCAATGGCAACCACCAGCGAGCGAGCAGGCAATCCTGCGGCAGCACGCGATGCCTGCGCAACGCCCACCGTGGGCTTCCCGCCGAGTGGCCCGAAGACACGAGGACCCCGGACTACGTCTGCAGTCCGGGGTCTTCGCATGTCTAGCTGCTCGCCTACCATTTGGCGCGCGCACTCGCTGGCGGTCTCGTATACGACCCGCCAGTCCAGCGCCGCCGCCCACCAGCGACTACGGGCCACGACGTAACCGCAGTCGATCACAACGGAGTACCAGCGGATGCTCATGGACCCGACGGCAGCCCGCCCAAGGTGCCCAGAACACCCGCTCGACTGCAGCGCGTCGTCACCCCAGCGCCTGCACTGTGCAGATCGGCGGCTCTTTGCGGGGTCATTTAAAGGCTCTTCGCACGTTAGCAATCTCGATCGCGGCCGAGAGGACGGCGGCGAGGTCGTATTTTGTACATGGTCGGCGCTCGGGCGTGAACTTCCGCCTCTGCCGCTGTGCTCCGGACGTCGGACGGTGTGCTCCCAGGCAGGTCGCCCCACCATCAATCCCGATCCTAGGATCCGAGCCCTGCTGAGAAGCTTGCGTATGGCAGCTTCGGGATTGCGCTGCTCGCCTGCGCCGTCGATGCGCTCAAGTGGCTCGAGAGTTTGCCCAACGATGGCCGCGCGTCTGTGCAAGGTGGCAGTTGAAAGGTAAGGCAGTCACACAGCCGTGCGATCCCGAAGCATTGGCGGTGGAGGCCCTGCGCGGAAGCTGGAGACAGCGCCAACCGCAGCGAGCCGTTCGTCGGTCACGACATCAGGGTCGCCGCGGAACAGATGCGCGAGCGAGTCGATCCTCTGGAGCCATGCGTCACGCGTGTCGAACTCTTCATCTGCTGCAACTCGAGTGATCGCCCAGAGAACGCCTTTCGCGAGAGCGTCCGCTTTATCGCGTAAGTCCCCTATTGTTACTCGGAACCCGCTATGGACGAGCCTGCTTCGCGCGTCATACACACGTCGGACGCGCGCCGCCTCGTCAGCAAATGTCGCAGATCGAATTCGGTGAGTGAGAACGCTTGTGCGGTCGGTCACCGTCGGGACGTTTCTCCCGTCTTCGGCGAGCAGGTGGTCGAGTGCGATGACGAAGTATAGGAACGCTTCGCGCACGCGGCGGTCTCCGTAATGGGCACGCGCGTCCTGCATCAATCCGGCGAAGGTCTGGGCCGCGACATGGATCGGGCGATCGCGGCACCGCGAGGCTGTCGACGCCGAACTCGCTCAATAGCCATTGACGGGCATCCCCTATGTCCTCGCTGGCGGCGCGTTCAGGACGAGTCCGGGCGTTGAGCCTGGCGGCGATCGCGCCGAGACTGCACCCCGCCAGGTAGTCGGCGAAGATTCGGCGGACGATGGCGGCGGCCGGCGCGTCAATCGCGAGCGCGTGCAGCCGCCGGCCATCGGCGGCCTTGCCTGGGTTGGGGTGCCATCCCGCGTCAGCGAGCTGATAGCCATACGGGGGCCGGCCGCCCAGGAACCGGCCCTCGTGCTGGGCCTGCGCGGCCATGGCGGTGCGAACCCGGATCCTGACCCGGTTCGCTCACCCTCGGAAACGCCGCCGAACACGTGCGGAGTCCTTCACGCAGTTCGTCGTGCAGCGCCCGGAGCTTATCCCTCGCCTCGGCCCGGCTCTGGCCGCTCACCTTGCGGCGGACCGGCGTGCCGTCAGGCCCTTCGCCCAGCGAGATGACGCCGCGCGACCCTGCCCGAGCAGCCGCGGTGCGACCGCACGTCTAAGCACTCAGTGCCAACCCGGTGGTCGTAGTAGATGGAGCCTTCGCCATGGCGGCGACGACCGGTGGTGTGCGCCATGGCAGCGGCCTAACACCTATTGGCTCCCACGCGATATTCGAGCAAGATCCACAACGCTCTGACCTGGTCAGGTCTTCACGTTTGGCTCTGAGCTGCGGTTGCGTGTGGTTATGCGGGTGCCGGCCACAGGTTAAGCGGGCCGTGTTCACAGAGTTTCGTCCTGTCTGTCAGGGCCGGTGCGGGCTGTCTGCGTCCACGATCTGGACGGTGAGTTCCTGGAGCTCGGTGAGCAGGGCGCGCAGGTTGCGGGCGTTGTCGAACAGCGGCTGCCAGGCGTCGAGTTGCTCGGGGGTGAGCCGCCGGGTGACGGTCTTGCCGCCGATCTTGCGGGTCCACTCGGCGTAGGGGCCGTGCAGCACGGGCGGGTCGGCGTGGCAGCGGCAGCGGCGCTTGCCGCACGCGTAGGAGCGCACGGTCAGGGTGCCGGGCAGGGCCGGGCCGGCGGCTGCGGCGAGCTCGGCCGCGATCTGGTCCAGGGTCCGGCCGGTGGCTGGTTCCATGCGACACACCGTCTCAGATCCGGGCTGGTTCCGTTCTTCCACAGTATTTTACTGTGGAAAGGAGGCGGCATGCCGGGACCAGGCCCAGCCGACGCCGGTTACCTCGTGTCGTGGCGGCCGTCGTCGGTGAGCCCAGGGGCGGCCGCGTTCGCCCGCGCCGTCGTCGCGGCCGCTGGCCCGCACGGCCGGGAGCGGGCGAAGAACCTGCTGTGGGCCGCGGGGAAGCTCGCTGATTACGGGACGGGGATCGGGCTGGAGCCAGTTCCCGCGGTGCTGCTGCACCCGTCGGTGATCGAGAGGTTCACCGCGCACGCGCCGGGCCTGTCCGCCGTGACCCGCCGGACGCTGCGCACGAACCTGCGGTTCCTGGCCCGCGCGGTGGTGCCGCACCTGTGCCCGGCGGACGTGCCGCTGCCGCGGGAGCGGGCGAAGGCGCCGTACACCCCGGCCGAGATCAGCGGGTACCTGGCGCTGGCCGGCGCGCAGCCCACGCCCGCGCGGCGGATGCGCGCCGCC
>JASHOL010000308.1 GCA_030041135.1 Streptosporangiaceae bacterium
CCGGACTCCGTTACCGGCGGGCCGGATCGGCGCGTTGATCAGGTCCCCGAGCAGCCCTGGTCGCACAACCGCTGCGCGATCGCCGCGATGAAGACCTGGGCAATCTGATCGGGACTGGTGATCTGGTAGGCGGAACCGCCGGTCGCATTGGCGATGTCCTGCATCGCCGCGAAATTGCCCACGGTCCCGAACTGCACGATGATGATCGCGACCTTCCTGACCGGGTTATACATGCTCTTGAGCTGGCTCACCAAGCTGGCGAGCTTCATGTCGCCGCTCGCATCGATGCCCGCGGTCAAGATGACTACCGCGTTGGAATAGTTCGCGGCGTAGGTGCTGGTCATCAGCTTGTACGCCGCGAGGACCGTGTCGTTGATGTGCATCGGGTTGTTGTTGGGGGTGATCCCGAGGTCGATCTGCGCGAGCTCCTCCCGCCGGGAGAAAATCCCGTAGGCCGCCGGCAGCGGGCCTATCGGCACGAGAGTGTTGTAGCTCGTGGCGGGATTATTGCCGTTCGGCATCTCCCAGAGCCCCATCTCGGTCGAGGCCGGGAACAGCGCCAGGCCGCGAGACGCCGTCTGGTCAAGTACCTGCTCGAGGTCGAGGCCGTCGAGTCCGGAAGGCGCCCGCATCGCGGCGGAGTCGTCAAGGATTGCCAGGACCCTCGAGCCCAGGCCGAGCTTCTGCCAGGCCGCCAGATTGGCAGCGACCTCGGTCGGCGCGGCCGCGGTGGCGACGTTGAGCCGCTGAGAACTCAGCCCGGACAAGCCAGGCAGGTCGTCAGGGATATCGCTGCCCGACCGGAAACCGTTGTAGCGGATCACCGACTGGGCGTACGGCTCCTCAAGGAACCGGCCGAATGCCTCCGCGCCCGCCGACTCCGCCGGACTCGACGACGTCAGGACGTAGGGGTAGTTCAGTTCCGGGCTGCCCGTGGCCTTACTGGCCGAGGTGGGGTAATAGGCGGCCAGCGGCTGACTGGGATTGGCCCGGTCGTAGGCAACCACCGCCTGCTCGCTGGTCACCGCGATGGCCTTGCGCAGCGCGATGCTCTGGACGAAGGACTCAAGCGCCGCGGCGGAGTTGAACTCGTCCGTGGTCACGGTGCTGTACTCGAACTTTGTGAACGCCTGCCGGCCAGCCGCCGACTGGCCGAGCAGCCGGCTGATCTCAATGACAGAAAGCAGGCCTACCGCGCTGTCGGTCGGGTCTGGCAGGTCCACGGCCAGGCCCAAGCTGGCGGGCGGCCCGCCGAATCCGGGTGGCAGCAGCAGGCTCCAGTTCGCTCCGGCGTTGAACACGCCCGTCTGCTTAGCCACGGCCTGTGAGGTAACGATCACGACTGGCGACCTGGCGACCGTGATCGACGTCGGCTGCACGGCCTGCGCTCCGGGCGCGTAACCGCGCGCTACGTCAATCCACAGGCTCGAGTCCGGAATCCAGGCATCGATTGGCGAGCCGCCCTGCAGGCTAGCCTGACCGTCCAGCTCCGACGCGACCGTCGACGGAGCACCCTGCGTGACCTGGACATCCACGCACTGGCCGTCCGCGACCTGGTCCTCGCGGTTGAAGGTCCTGGCGACGGTCTGGATCGCCGGGTAGATGTCCAGGCTGACGGCGAGATTCACGATCGTCGGCCGGTTGGTGCACGATGCGTGGGCCATTACCGCACCCGCGCTCATGCCGACCATCGTGGCCGCGGCAACTCCCACCGCCGCCGCCACAAGTACCCCGGTCCTGAGTTTGCGGGACCGTCCCCGACGGCCCGGTCCCGACCCTGTCTCGCGTCGTGACACGTCTGAGTCCTTCGATCGGGCGATCGGCCGAATACTCCGGCCGACTATATCGAACTTCGGCCGCCGGATCGGGTGACTTGCCCGGTTTAGCCGCGGGTGGAGGGCGTTCAGCCTGATAAGGAGGGAACTAGCGGGCTTCCAGGCCGGGCTGGGCACGAAGGCTGATCTGGTCCACGTAACCGGGGCGGGTGCGCCCCTGCCTGCGCCGGCCAAGCTACGCCAGACTAGCTGCCGTGAATACGCCGGTACCGATAACTGATGCGGCCGATCCGCGGGTGGCTGACTACGTCAGGCTGACCGACGTTCACTTGCGCCGGAGCCTGGAGGCCGAGCACGGGCTGTTCATCGCCGAAGGGGAGAAGGTCATCCGGCGCGCGATCGCGGCCGGCTACCCCGTCAGGTCCCTGCTGGTCGCCGATGACAAGCTCGCCACGATCGCGGACGTCGCTGCGAAATGCCCCGCGCCGCTCTACGTGCTCCCGGCGGCCGCGGTCGAGGAACTGACCGGCTATCGGGTACACCGCGGCGCACTGGCCTCGATGCGCCGCCTGCCGCTGCCTGTGCTGGCCGACGTGCTAGAGGCTGCACGCCGTGTGGTCGTGCTTGAAGACATCGTCGACCATGCCAACGTGGGTGCCGTGTTCCGCTGCGCGGCGGCGATGGGGTTCGACGCCGTCCTGCTCTCGCCGCGGTGCGCGGACCCGCTGTACCGGCGCGCGGTCAAGGTGTCTATGGGCGCGGTGTTCAGCGTTCCCTTCAGCCGGGCCGCTGACTGGCGCGGCGCCGTAGAAAGCCTGAAACAGCACGGGTTCCGCGTGCTCGCAATGACCCCGGATCCGCGCGCCACGCCCATCGGCGAGGTGGCGGCATCGGCGAAGCTGGCCGTCCTGATTGGCAGCGAGGGGGACGGCCTTTCTGCCCGGTGGATGGCCGAGGCGGACCAGCGCGTGCGCATCCCGATGAGCGGGGGAGTGGACTCGCTGAACGTGGCTGCCGCCGCCGCGATCGCCTGCTACGTGCTCGCGGCGCCCTGACTGGTAGCCGGCGCATCCCTCGCCGCGGCGCGCGGTGCATCCGCCGTCGCTTGCGCCTGTGCCTGTGCCTGTGCCTGTGCCTGTGCCTCGGCCTGTGCCTCGGCCTGCGCGGACTCGGCGGCCGCGGCGGCCAGGGCCGGCTGGCGGTCGAGCCCGCGCCAGGACGGGAAGACGAACGGGGCCAGCGTGATGAGCAGCATCAGCGAGCCGGAAGTGACCAGTGCCGCGGTCAGGCCGGTCGTCTCGGCGAGCAAGCCGCCGAACAGCGAGCCGAACGGAATGCCGACCCAGGCGCTGGCCTTGACCGCGCCAAGCACGCGGGCTTGCAACTGAGCTGGGATCCGCTCGTACATGACGGCACCCGAGATCGGGTTAAGCACGCCGCCGGCCACCCCGCAGACCAGCATCAGCGGCAGCACGGGCGCGAGTGATGCCCAGGCGGCCAGTGCGAAGAACGGAGGTGACGCGGCGACGAACTGGCCGACCGCGTAGATCATCCGGCGCGGCAGGCGGGGACCGAGCCACGCGGCGGCCATGACGCCGCCGAGGAGCCCTATCCCCAGCACGCCGCCGACCAGCCCGATGGCGATGGCCCGGTGCACGCGGTCGTGCGCCCAGACCGGGAGCAGCACGGAGATCAGTGCCTGGTCGAGCAGGTTGCTTAGCGCGGCGGAGAGGGCGAGGGCGAGCAGCAGCCGGTCCGCCCGCAGAAACCGCAGACCCTCTGCGAGGTCGGCGGCGTAGCTGCGCAGGGTGATGGTGGTGGCCGTCGGCTGGGCCCGCCCGACCGAGGCCGGCACGAAGGTCGCCAGGATGAGCACGCCGGCCGCGAACGTGACGCCGTCGATCAGCACCACGCCGGCCGCGCCGATCGCGGCGATCAGTGCGCCCGCTGTAGGCATGCCGACCAGCAGCGCGGTTCGATTGGCGCCCGAGTAGATGCCGGTGGCGCGCTCGTACGGGACGCCGCCCAGGTCGGCCGTCATCGGCACGAGCGGAGCGGTCGCACAGTCGGCCACGCCGCGGACCGCCCCCGCCACGGCCACGAGACCGGCGAGTGCAGCGAGATTCAGCTGGCCGGTTGCGTGCAGCGCCGGGATCGCGCACATGATCACGGCTGCGACGCTGTTCCCGATCAGGAACGTCCGTCGCAGCCCCACGCGGTCGACCACCGGGCCGGCTATGGCCTGCAGGGTCACGTATGGTGCCATCTGCGCGAAACCGACGATGCCCGTCTCGGCGGCGCTTCCGGTCGTGACCAGAACCAGCCACGGGATCGCGACCGCCGACATGGCCGTGCCTGCCTCGGACACCAGGTACGCGGCCACGAGCCCGTAGAGAGGTTTCCGGCCGTCGCCGCGGCTGCCATCCATGACATCATCATGACGTCATCATTGACGTCCGTCAACCGCCATGCACGACGTCTAGCAGTGCCGTTTATGACGGCGGCGCGGCGCGCTTGCGACGTCGCACTGGCGGCGGAAACGGCGTCAGCGACACCGGAAGCTCTCCGTTCACCGGTCAAATCGCCACGGCGGCGGATGGCTGTGGAACTTTGCTGTCGGCGGGCTGTTGCAGTGTTGACGCGGTCGGGTGCGGTGGGCCCGGCCGTCCGGCTGGGCCGGGCGGCGGTGTGACGCGCGCCCGGTATGGCCGTCGGCTGGTCTCGGGCGCCCGCACTGCCGCAGGCTGTCGGCATCGTGTAAGTTGTCGGGTGCATACCAGGTCAAAACGACCGCGAAAGTGTGGAGAACTTACACGATGCCGGAGAACTTACACGATGCCGGAGAACTTACACGATGCCGGAGACTTGCACGGCGGCCGGACCCTCGCGGCCCGGCCTGGTGCTTGCCAGGGCCGCCGGAGGTGCCGTTCCGCCTGACCTGGGATCCCGGAATCCTCGCAAGAGATCCTTAGCGATGGACAGCCACGCCGGCCGATTCTGAAACAACCCGCCCCCGGTACTCGTCTTCCGAAGCCATGAAGGCGCGAGAGTATTTGCCAGATGTGTCGGAGCGGGGCGGCGGAGGGGTAGCCCGGCCGCGCCGGCCGCTCAGCGGTGGCCGTGCGCATTTCGTCCGGCGCGCTGGCCGGGGGAGGCGGTGACGGCAGAGCTTCGTTCCGGCGCGCTGGCCGGGGGAGGCGGTGACGGCAGAGCTTCGTTCCGGCGCGCTGGCCGGGCCGCGGTGACTGCAGAGCGCTGGCCGGGCCGCGGTGACTGCAGGGCGCTCGCCGGGCCGCGGTGACTGCAGGGCGCTCGCGAGCGCTGGCCGCCAGTCGCTGGCCCGCGCGCACATCGCTCGACCCGCTGGGCGGGTTTGGGTCGTTTATCCTGGCCAAATGGAATTTGCAGAGGTGATCAGCAAGCGGCACATGGTGCGCGCCTATACGAGCGAGCCGGTCGCGCCGGAGGCGGTGGAGCGGATCCTTTCGGCAGCGAACCACGCGCCGTCGGCTGGCTTCAGTCAGGGCTATGCCCTGCTCACCCTTGACGGGGCACAACAGCTCGGCCCGTTCTGGCAGCTGCTGTCGGGTGACGACGGCGAGGCGGATGCCAGGGGCCCGTCGTTCGAGCCAGTTACCCGCGCGCCGCTGGTCGTGGTCCCTCTGTCGTGCAAGGACATCTACCTGGACCGCTACGCCCGGCCGGACAAGGGCTGGACCGACCGCGACGAGTCGCACTGGCCGGTGCCGTACTGGGACATCGACACTGGTTTTCTTGCCCTGCTCATGTTGCTGGCTGCCGTGGACGAGGGACTTGGGGCGCTGTTCTTCGGCATATCGCCGGAGCTGATACCGCAGTTCCGGCGGCTGTACGGCGTGCCCGACGCGTACACGCCGATCGGGGCGGTCGCGATCGGACATCCCGATCCGGCCTCCGACAGGGGCGGATCGAGCAAGGTCATCAAGCGGCGCGCGCTGGACGACCTGGTCCACCGAGGCCACTGGTAAAAGCCGTCAGGCCGCGCCGCTCGCCTCGGACAAGGAGGCGTACGTGCCGCGCCAGTACACCAGGGGGCTGGCGCCCGGCTCGCCGGTGTCCACGTGACGCACGCGGCCGATGATGATCTCGTGGTCACCGCCAGGCAGCTCGTGCTCGAGCGTGCACTCCACCACGGCAACGGCGCCGTGCAGGCGCGGGCTGCCGGTGGCCCCGTCCTCATGGCCGACGCCCTCCCAGGCCGCGGCCAGCCCGCGCCTGGCGAAGTTGACCGACAGGTGCCGCTGGCCGTCGGCCAGCATGTTGACCGCGAAGGCGCCGTGTACGCGAAGGGCCTGCAGGGTCAGGCTCTCCCGATCGAAGCAGATCAGGATGAGCGGCGGATCGAGGGACAACGAGCTCACGGCGTTGGCCGTCGTCCCGACTGGCTCGCCATCGGCGCCGACCGATGTCACCACCGTCACGCCGGTGACGAAGTGTCCCATCGCATGGCGGAAGGCCGCGGCGGTGATGCCTGCCTCTAGCTCGGATGCGGTCATGATCAGATCTGCCCGTGATTCGGCGGGAGGATGTCGTTGAGCAGGTAGTTGCCGACGTGGTAGTACTTCCAGTCCGCCGGGTCATGGCTGGCGTTCGTGCGCGCGTTGCGCCAGTGGCGGCTGAGGTCGTAGCGCTGGTCGGCGGCACTCGCGCCGCTCAGGGCGAACAGGTCGCTGGCCACCTCGACCGCGACCTCGCCCGCGAACGCCTTGGCCTGCGCTACGGCCAGTGAGCCGCGGGCCGCGGCCTGCGCATCCTGCGGGTGCCTGGTGATCTCATCGAGCGTGTCCGCCGCCGATCGCAGGAGTGCCTCAGCGGCATGCACGCGGGTGGCCAGCCGGCCGTACCTGGCCAGGACGTGCGGATCCTGGCCGGCCCGCTCGGCCCAGCCGGCCCGGGCGGCCTCGAAGAAGGGCCGAGCCCTGGTCCGCACGAACTCGCCGGCATCACGCAGCGCGCCACCTGCGATCCCGGTCTGGATCGCCGCGTGCACGAGTTGGGCCCGCGCGCCGAGTTGCTGCGGTACCGCGAACGCCCGCTCGTATGGAACGACCAGGTCGGGATCGACCTGCACCCGGTCGAACGTGGCAGTGCCGCTGACCGTCGCCCGCTGGCCCATAACATCCCAGTCGTCGTCGACGATGACGCCGGGGGAGTCCCGCTCGACGAATGCCAGGACCAGATGCCCGCCATCATCGAGCGCGCTGACGCCGATCCAGCGAGCGGTGATCGCGCCGGTGCAGTAGTACTTGCGGCCATCCAGCCAGAGCCCGCCATCGGTTGCGATCAGACGCGTCTTGAGATCCTGGGCGTGCTTGCCGCCGCGCTCCGCCAGCCCGTTGCCCAGTCGCCCGCCGGACAGCACCGCGCCGAACAGGCGCTCCCGCTGGCGCTCGTTCCCCCAGACGGCGAGGACGTCTACGAACAGGAAGTGCGCCTGCGGTACCTGCGCGATCGCAGGATCGACGGCGGCGATCGAGCGGATGACCTCAGCCAGGACGCTGGCTGGCAGGTCCGGGCCACCGTGCTCGGCCGGAACGGTGATGCTCAGCAGCCCGCTGGCGTCGAACGCCGTCAGCTCGGCGGCCGGCACCGTGCCGGCGCGATCGCGGTCGATCACCCCGCCGGCAATGGACTCGGCGTAGTCGCGGGCCGCGGCGATGGCCTCGGGCCCTGACCTGATAACCGTCACGGGCAACGTGGGCGCGGTCACTGGGCAACCTCCACCGCGTAGCGGTCGGCTAGGGCCGGTGCCAGCAGGCCGCGCGCACGCAACACCGGCATGACACCCTCGCCGACCTGGTAAGCCTCTTCCAGGTGCGGATATCCCGACAGGATGAACTCGTCGATACCGAGCAGGTGATACTCGGCGATCCGGTCGGCCACTTCCTCATGGCTGCCGACCAGCGCGGTCCCGGCGCCGCCTCGCACCAGCCCGACGCCGGCCCACAGGTTCGGGGAGATCTCCAGGGCGTCGGTTCGGCCGCCGTGCAGCGCCGTCATCCGTCGCTGGCCTTCTGACTGGGACGCGTTCTGGATGGCCTGGGCCCGCTCGATCGCCGCCGGACTGAGGCCCTCAAGCAGCCGTTGCGCCTGCGCCCAGGCCTCGGCAGCGGAGTCCCTGGCGATCACGTGCAGCCTGATGCCGAAGCGCAGCTCGCGGCCGGCTGCCTTGGCCTGTTCCCGTACCGCATCGAGCTTCTCTGCTACCGCTTCGGGAGGCTCACCCCAGGTGAGGTACACGTCGGCCCAGGAGGCGGCGACGTCCATCGCGGCCGGCGACGATCCGCCCAGGTAGATCGTGGGCCACTGCGGCGCCGGGATGATCTGGGCAGCGCGGACGTCGATGAACTCGCCGGCGAAGTCGACGGGATCACCTGACCAGAGCTCGCGCACCACCCGCAGGAACTCACCAGCCCGCCGGTAGCGTGCCTCCTTGTCGAGGTGGTCACCATAGCGCCGCTGCTCGGCGTCGTCCCCGCCCGTGACGACGTTGAGCAGCAGGCGGCCCCGTGAGATGCGCTGGAACGTCGCGGCCATGTGCGCGGCCAGCGTCGGGGACAGCAACCCCGGCCGGAAGGCGACAAGGAACTTGAACCGTTCCGTCACCTGGCTGAGCCCGGCGGTCATGACCCAGGCGTCCTCGCACCAGGAGCTCGTGGGCGTCAGCGCGCCAGCGAAGCCTAGCTGCTCGGCCGACCGGGCGATCTGGGTTATGTAGCCGATGTCGGGAGCACGCTCGGTGCCGCCCGCTTCGGTCACCCGGCTGCCGGCCACTCCGACGGCGTTGCCGAGGCTGAGGTCCGTGCGCGAGTCGCCGTTGGTCGGCAGGAACCAGTGCAGGATGAGTCCCATCGATACGTGCCCTCCTCGGTTCTGTCCCCGGCTCGTCGGTTGCCCGCCCCGCCAGCATGCGAACTCACCGCAAGTCCCGTCCAATACCGATTCGCGTGCCCGTGATAAGGTATTCCTATCATCTCGGTCGGTAATCCAGCAATTAGAATTGTCGGCACCGGCCGAGCTTGCCGGCAGCGGAGGGTTCGGCCAGGCAGGGCCTGTCGGGCGGCGAATGCTTCCGGGCGCGCGAGGCAGTGAGGCGGTAGGCGGTGCGGATAGAGCAGCTTGAGTACGTGGCCGCGGTGGCCCGGCTTGGCTCGTTCCGGCGGGCCGCCGAGGAGATTCACGTCTCCCAGCCGGCGCTGAGCGAATCGGTCAGGGCACTCGAGCGCGAACTCGGCGTTGACATCCTCGAGCGTGGCCGCCAGGGCGCACGGGTCAGCGAGTCCGGACGTGACCTGCTGCCGCACGTGCTGACCGTGCTGGACTCGGTCGACCGACTTCGCGGCGCCGCCAACACGCAGCACCACAGCAGGCGAGTCGTGCGGGTCGGCACCGTGAACGCCGCGACAGTTCCGCTGGTAACGCCGGTAATCCGGCAGTTCCGCGAGACGCACCACTCGACCCAGGTTGAGGTGTTCGGCGGTACCCATGGCGACGTTCAGCGGACCTTGCTTGAGGGGAGCAGCGACCTCGGCCTGGTGAATTACCTGCAGGGCGACGACCTGCCGCCGGAACTGGAAACCACTCCGCTGGTGTCCGGTCGCCCGGTGGTGTGCATGCGGCCGGACAGCCCACTCGCGGCCGCCACCGCGGTGCGCGTCAGCGACCTCCGCAAGTCGCCGCTGATCGTGATGCGTCCCGGCTACGTCATGTACCGCTACCTGCACCGCCTGCTCCGGGACGACGTTCCCGCCTTCTCGTACTCGACCGACGGGGCCGAGATGGGCAAGCTCATGGTGGCCGAAGGACTTGGCGTAACCGTCCTGCCCGACTTCAGCGTCATCGGCGATCCGCTGGAAGCCGCAGGGATCATCACCTGGCGGCCGATCTCCGGAGACGCGACTCCGGTCCGCCTGGTCATCCAGCGGCTGCGATCCGCGTCGCCACCGCGAGCGGCCAGGGATCTGCACCGCATGTTCGTGCAGCGTGCGCGAGAGATGCGCGCGACCCGCGCGGCCGGCTGAGGGCGTGCGGGCTGGGGGGGAACGAGGTGCCCGTCAGGCCCGCCCGGCGGCCCCAGTAGACCGCCTGGGGCTGGCTAAACCCGAGTTCCGTGCCACTGTTCACCGCCAGGACCCGGCGGGCTAGATTAGTCCTCTAAGTCGATCGTTTTGATAGGAATACCCTATCGAGCCCTCGCGAATCGCTATTGGACCGGAGCGCCGGTGACTGGTCATCCTGAGGATGCGCCGGGTCGGAAGCCCGCGTCACTGGCGCCGGCGGGCTGACACCGCCGAGGACGAGCAGCGAGGAGCAGGACTAGCCGTGGCCGCCAAGCAGATCCACCTGAACGCCTTCGAGATGAACTGCGTGGGTCATCTCGCGCGCGGAATGTGGCGGCACCCGGCCGACTCGCGCTACCGCTATACCGACCTCGACTACTGGAATGAGGAGGCACGCCTGCTCGAAGCGGGCTGCTTCGACGCGCTGTTCCTCGCGGACGTGCTCGGCACCTACGAGACGGCTCCCGGTGACAGCGCAATCGCCCTGCGCGAGGCTCATCAGGTGCCGGTCAACGACCCGCTCCTGCTGGTGCCCGCGCTCGCCCAGGTAACCAGCCAGCTTGGCTTCGCGGTGACAATCTCGGCCAGTTACGAGCCGCCGTTCGCCCACGCGCGGCGGATGAGCACCGTCGACCACCTGACCAAGGGCAGGGTCGGCTGGAACGTCGTCACGTCCTACCTGGACAACGCGGCCCGCAACTTCGGCCTCGACGGCCAGATCGCGCACGACGAGCGATACGACCGGGCCGAGGAGTACCTCCACGTCTGCTACCAACTCTGGGAGGGAAGCTGGGAAGACGAGGCGGTGCTGCGCGACCGCGAGAGCGGAGTCTTCACCGACCCGCGGAAGGTCCACTACATCGACCACGCCGGCCCGTACTTCCGCGTCGCAGGTCCCCACCTGTGCGAACCGTCCCCGCAGCGCACCCCGGTTATCTTCGTGGCCACCGGGTCGCCGCGGGGCAAGCTGCTGGCCGGCCAGCATGCCGAGGCGGTATTCCTCGCCTCGTCCTCGCTCAGGAACGTCCGCGCGGACATCGCCGAGATCCGCCACATCGCGGTCAGGACCGGGCGGGCCCCGGACGATGTCAAGATCTTCAACCACCTCAGGTGCATCGTCGGCCGGACCCGCAGCGAGGCGGAGCGGAAGGCGGAGGACTACGCCCAGTTCCGGGCCGTCCAGTCGCGGTTCTTCGGCTTCGACCTGTCCCAGTACGACCCGAGCACGCTGCTCCAGGACGTCGAACTGCCCGATAACGGCTCAGGGCGCGGCCCGGCGCGCTACATCGGGCAGTTCATCGAGCAGTGGGCCGGCCGGCCGACGGTAGCGGACCTGCAGGCGACGATCCGGCGGCACGGGGGGCTCGACCCCTTCGCCATCGTCGGGACCCCGGACGAGATAGCCGACAAGATCGAGGAGTTCGTCGAGGTCACCGACCTGGACGGCTTCAACGTGCACTCCAACGTGTCGCTCGAGAGCTACCGCGATTTCGTCGAGCTGGTAATCCCGGTGCTCGCCGATCGCGGGCTGTTCCGGTCCGGTTACGACCCCGCCCAGGGCACGCTGCGGGAGCGCCTGTTCGGGTCCGGGCGTACCAGGCTGCCGGCCAGCCATCCGGGTGCCGCCTGCCGGCCTTCGCTAGCGCATCAGCCCGCCGCCGCGACCGGTTGAACCCCCGCCAGGAGCCTAGTGAGAGTCCGCTACGAGCCAAATTCGATAAAAACAATCGAAATTATTGACTACTCGGCTGCTGGAGGTCACCGCCGACCCACGCGGTCATACCGGACCCACGCGGTCATCCAACTCCACCGAAAGGCTTGACATGCTGCACGTACCCACCGCCGTCCGGGCGGGCGCCGTCCTCGCCGTCGCGGCAGCCGCGCTGACCGCCTGCGGCACGGCGAGCGGCGCCGGAACGACGGCCGCCGACTCAGGGAAGCCGGTCTACGGCGGAACGCTCGTGTACCTGGAGGACCGCCAGGAGAGCTGCATCGACCCGCAGATCGGCGGCGACATCCCGCAGGCGATGATCGGCCAGCAGTACACCGACGACATCGTCTACGAAGGTCCTGGCGGGAAGATCGAGCCCTGGCTGGCCAAGTCGTGGACGATCTCGCCCAACGGCCTGACCTACACCTTCACGTTCCGCGACAACGTCAGCTTCACCGACGGGACACCGGTCGATGCGGCCGCCGTGCAGGCCAACTTTGAGCGCGTGGTCAACCCGAAGACGGGCTCGTCCACCGACGGCGGCTACATCGCGCCGTTCTATAAGAACTCCAAGGTGCTGAGCGCGTACGTCCTGCAGGTCAACCTGACTACGCCAGACAGCTCGTTCCTCGACGTGCTCGCCCAGGGGTACTTCGGCATCGAGTCGCCGAAGGGCTTCGCCCGCGGCATCTCCAAGAACTGCCAGTACCCGATCGGGTCAGGGCCGTTCGAAGTCGTCAAGGACGTTCCGAACCAGGAAGTGATCCTGGACAGGAACCCCAACTACAACTCGCCGGCACCCGGCTCGACCCACACCGGCCCGGCCTACCTGAAGCAGATCATCTGGAAGATCGTGCCCGACGAGTCGGTGCGCTGGGCCGCGCTAACCGAGAACGAGGCCAACGTCATCTACAACCCGCCGTCCGAGGACTACGCCTCAGCCGCAGCCGATCACATCACCATGTTCGACCAGGAGCGGCCGGGCAGCCCGAACAGCATCATCTTCAACACCTCGGTCGCGCCCCTGAACAACGTGCTCGTCCGGCAGGCACTCCTGTACGCCTCCGACGAGAAGGCCAACCTGAAGAGCGCCTACTTCGGCACCTACCCCTACGTCGCCAGCCCGCTGGTGCCCGGCACGCCCGACTACGACCCGGCGCTCGCCAACGCCTACGCCTACAACCCGGCCAAGGCCAACCAGCTTCTCGACCAGGCGGGCTGGACCGGCCACAACAGCCAGGGCTACCGGACCAAGGACGGCAGTGTGCTGTCGGTCACGATCCCCTATGACTCCGACGCCGGTCAGACTCCGCCGGAAGACCTGACCTTGTTCGAGGACATTCAGGCCTCGGAGAAGGTGGCCGGGTTCGACGTCAAGCTCCAGCCGATCAGCACGACGGAGCTGGACAACCTGTACGAGGGAAACGGCTATCAGACGCTGGCCGACGGCTACTGGATCACCAACACGCCGGACGTGCTGCGGACGCTGTTCTCCACTCAGGCGCTGAAGTACTACGGCACCAACGCCGACAAGTACTCCAACCCGGCGCTGGACAAGCTCCTGGCCGAGGGGCTCGCAGCGCAGAACCCTGCCCAGCGTCAGACGCTGTACAACGAAGCGCAGGTACTGGTGTCGCAGCAGGCGCTGATCATGAACCTTTACCCGGCCGAGGAGCGTCTCGCGATCAACGCCAACACGCACGGCGTGAGCGCTGACTATGCGGTCGGCCTGCCCGACTTCTATGACACGTGGATCTCCGGATGACCGCAGGATCAGCGCACGGGCAGATCCTGATCGAAGACGAGCAGGAAGTTCCCGAGCCGGCGGCTGTCCGCAGCCGCCGGCGCCGGGCCGGCCGGGTACTCCAGGACGTCATCGGCGGAGTCGTCGTGCTGTGGGGAGCGGCGACGCTCACGTTCATGGCGGTGCACCTGATGCCGGGCAACCCGGCGGTGTCCTACGCCGGGGGCGTGGCCAGCCACCCGTCCAAGGCGGTGCTGGCCGCGATCACCAAGGAGTATGGCCTGAACCGGCCGGTGATCATCCAGTACCTGGTGTACCTAAGTAATCTGCTGCACGGAAACCTCGGCTACTCGGTCTCGCAGCAGATGCCGGTCTCGCAGGTCATCGCGCTGAATGTCGCACCGACCGCGGAGTTGACGCTGGGCTCGCTCGTGCTGGCCTGGGTCCTGGCCGTGGTCTGGTCGCTGCTCACCGTCCGCCGTGGCCGGGTCATCTCCTCGATCGGCTCTGGACTCGAGATCCTCGCCGCTTCCCTGCCCCAGTACTGGCTCGGCATCATCCTGCTCGAGGTCTTCGCCTTCCACCTCGGCATCTTCCCGGCGACCGGCGGTTCGGGCCTGGAGGGGCTCGTGCTTCCGTGCCTCACGCTGGCGATCCCGATCGCCGGCTTCCTCGGGCAAGTCACCCGCGAGGAGTTCGAGTCGGCGCTCGAGCAGCCCTACGTCACCTCGGCCAGGGCCAGGGGGATGGGCGACTGGGGCGTGCGGCTCCGGCACGCGCTGCGGCACGCCGTCCTGCCCGGCGTCACCCTGTCCGGCTGGGCGCTCGGCTCCCTGATCAGCGGCGCGGTCATCGTGGAGTCGCTGTTCTCGCGCAACGGCCTCGGCAATGCCCTGCTGCAGGGCGTCACCCAGCAGGACATGCCGCTGACCATCGGGGTCGTGCTGATCGTCGCGGTCGTCTATGTGGTGGCCACGATCCTCGTCGACATCCTCTACCAGGTGGTGGACCCGCGGCTGCGGTCGGCGGGCCAGTGACACGCAAAGGAACAACGCACTCATGACCGTCACTAACGCGCCGTCCGCGATCGACCAGCAGCCCGGCATCGTCCGGCTCAGCGGCCGGGCCAGGCGGCTGAGCCCGGGTATCGCGGCGGCCTGGCTGGTCGTCGCCTTCCTGGTCATCTCGGTCGCGTGGCCAGGCCTGATTGCCCGTGACGCCCCGCTCGCCGTCGACCCGGCTCATCCGCTGCAAGGGCCGTCGCTCAGTCACCTGTTCGGCACCGACCAGTCCGGCCGGGACGTGTTCAGCCGGGTCGTGTACGGCGCCAGGGAGTCGCTGTCGATCGGGGTTGCCGCGACCGCGGTCGGGCTCGCGATCGCCATCGTGCTCGGCTTTGCCGCCGGCCTCGGCGGGCGCTGGGCCGACACGGTCATCAGCCGGTTTCTCGAGGTGCTCTTCTCGTTCCCGTCGCTGCTGCTGGCCCTGCTGTTCGTGGCCATGTTCGGGGCCGGCGTCGGCAGCCTCATCATCGCCGTCGGCATCGGCTCGGCGCCCGGCTACGCGCGGATGATCCGCGGCCAGGTCATCGCCGTCCGGAATGCGCCGTACGTGGAGGCGGCCAGGGTGCTCGGCCACCCGCCGCTGCGGATCATGGCCAGCAGCATCTTCCCGAACGCGATGCGCCCGCTGCTCGTGCTCGGGACCCTCGGCATCGGTCAGTCGATCGTCTGGGCGTCGGCGCTCAGCTTCCTCGGCCTCGGCGCCGCGCCGCCGGCACCGGAATGGGGAGCGATGCTCGCCGCCGGCCGCGACTTCATCTCCTCCGCGTGGTGGCTGGAGTTCTTCCCAGGAGCCGTGATCGTCGCCACGGCCCTGGCCGC
>JASHOL010000309.1 GCA_030041135.1 Streptosporangiaceae bacterium
CAGCACAGCCAAGGCCAGCACAGCCAAGGCCAGCACAGCCAAGGCCAGCACAGCCAAGGCCAGCGCCAGCTCGAGGGAGAAGGGCTGAGATGGCACATAAGAAGGGCGCGTCCTCCAGCCGGAACGGCCGGGACTCAAACGCGCAGCGGCTCGGCGTCAAGCGGTTCGGCGGCCAGCTTGTCAACGCCGGCGAGATCATCGTGCGTCAGCACGGCACTCACTTCCACCCGGGAGTAGGCGTCGGCCGCGGCGGCGACGATACGCTGTTCGCCCTGGTCGCTGGCAAGGTCGAATTCGGCAGGCGGCGCGGGCGGCGTGCCGTAAGCGTGCTGCCGGCCGACGCCGAGTCGACGACAGCACAAGCTAGCTAGTACTGCGATCGGCTGGGTATACCAGCGAGCGGGTCCATGCAGGCCATCAGAGGGCGGACCGCCTGTGGTCCGTCCTCTGCCGCATTCGGCGGTGCGGGGCGGCCGGAACGTTCGAGAACCACGGATCCCTCGGCGGCCTCGTCGGCCGCGGTCACGTCGGTAGGGGACCGGAAGGGGTAGAGCCGTGGCGGAGTTCGCGGACCAGGCCGATGTGCGCGTGCGCGCCGGCAACGGAGGCAACGGCTGCGCCTCGGTGCACCGGGAGAAGTACAAGCCACTGGGCGGGCCCAACGGGGGCAACGGCGGTCGCGGCGGTGATGTCATCATCGAGGTCGATCCGGGTATCGCGACGCTGCTGGACTTCCACCGCCGTCCGGTTCGCAAGGCCGGAGACGGGAAACAAGGGGCGGGATCTCACCGCAACGGCGCCGACGGCGAGGACATCGTGCTACGAGTGCCAGACGGCACCGTCGTCAAGTCGGCCGACGGCGGCCAGCTGGCCGATCTGACCGGAGCCGGGACCAGGTACATCGCGGCCGAGGGCGGCCGCGGTGGGCTCGGCAATGCGGCACTTGCCTCGCTGAAGCGCAAGGCGCCCGGATTCGCGTTGCGCGGGGAGCCAGGAGCCGAACTTGAGCTGATTTTGGAGCTCAAGACGGTTGCCGACGCCGGCCTGGTCGGATTTCCCAACGCGGGTAAGTCTTCGCTGATTGCGGCCATGTCGGCTGCCCGTCCGAAGATAGCCAATTATCCCTTCACCACACTCACACCGAATCTGGGTGTAGTGGAAGCAGGCGAGGTTCAGTTTGTCGTGGCCGACGTGCCGGGCCTCATCCCCGGCGCCAGCGCCGGCCGGGGACTGGGCCTTGACTTTCTCCGCCACGTGGAGCGTTGCTCGGTCCTGGTACACGTACTTGACTGTGCTACTGAGGAGCCGGGCCGGGACCCGATCAGCGACCTGGATGCGGTCGAGGCCGAACTGGCGGCTTATCAGGAGCTCACCGGCGCGCAGATGCTGAGCAGGCCGAGGATCGTCGCGCTAAACAAGATCGACGTGCCCGCCGCGCGGGAGCTGGCCGACCTGGTCGAACCCGAGCTGGAAGCCCGCGGGCTGCCCGTGCACCGAGTGTCGGCAGCGACCACCGAAGGCATCCGCGACCTCGCATTTACCCTGGGCTCGGTCATAGCAGCCACAAGGGCGGCCGCGCCGCGGCCGGAGCCAACCCGCCTGGTTCTCAGGCCCGAGCCAGTGGCGGGTCCGGCCTTCGAACTCATCCCGACCGGGGAAAACACGTTCGTCGTGCGCGGCGACAAGCCGCGGAGGTGGATTCTCCAGACCGACTTCAGCAACGACGAGGCGGTCGGATACCTAGCCGACCGGCTGGCGAAGCTGGGCATTGAGGATGCTCTCGCAGCGGCGGGTGCGACCACGGGAGCCGAGGTGCTGATCGGCGACGAGGACAACGCCGTCGTGTTCGACTGGGACCCCGACGTTCCCACGACCGGAGCCGCCCTCGGTCCCCGCGGCACCGACCGGCGAGTGGGCTGACGTCCCACCGGCGCGGGCTGCTGGTAGCCGAATTACCCAAGCACGAAAAAAACGCGCTACATTTTGTAGCACGTTTGGGTAATTATCTAAATCAATACGGCTTTCGCATGAATTATAAAGTACGAGGAGCTTGCTTGTCAAACGCGGAACTGGTTCGCGAGCAGGAATACATCACGGCCCTTTATGCCCGCCTCGATGACCTTAGGGAGCGCGCGACCGACCGCATGGCTGGGGTGCTGCGGCAGACCGGCGGCACGCCTCAGGCACGAGTCGAGCGGGATACTTTCAGCGCGATGTACCGCCAGCAGCTTGCTCAGTTCGACGCGGCGGAGAACGGCCTGTGTTTCGGCCGACTCGAGTTTGACAGCGGGGAGCTGCGTTACATCGGCCGGCTTGGCATCCACTCCGACAGCGACGACTACGCTCAGCTGCTGATGGACTGGCGAGCGGAGGCGGCCAGGCCGTTCTACCTCGCCACCGCGGCCTCTCCTGGAGACGTGCGGGTCCGCCGTCACCTGCGCACGCGTGGTCGCACGCTGATCAGCCTCGACGACGAGGTACTCGATCTCGCGATCGCCGACCCGTCCAGGCACGAAGGGCTCACCGGCGAGTCCGCGCTGCTCGCCGCGCTCAGCGCCAGCCGCACCGGATCGATGAGCGACATCGTCGAGACGATCCAGGCCGAGCAGGACGTGATCATCAGGGCGCCGATGCCGGGCGCGCTCGTCGTCCAGGGTGGCCCTGGCACCGGCAAGACTGCCGTAGCGCTGCACCGGGCCGCATTCCTGCTTTATACATTCCGGCGCCAGCTCGAAAAGCGCGGGGTCTTGGTCGTCGGACCGAATCCCACATTTCTGCGGTACATCAGTCAGGTGCTGCCCTCGCTGGGCGAGACAAGCGTTCTGTTGTCTACGATCGGGGACCTCTTTCCCGGCATCAGTGCCTCGGCCGTCGACACGCCGCCCGTCGCGGTGATCAAGGGCAGGCTCGCCATGGCCAAGGTGATCGCGGCCGCGGTGAGGGACCGGCAGCAGGTGCCCTCCGAGCCAGTCCTGATCGACGCGGACCCCGGCCGCGTCAGTCTCACGCCCCGGATCGCGGCCCAGGCGCGCGGGCGGGCCCGGCGGTCCAGGCGACCGCACAACCTGGCCAGGGAGGTGTTCGCGAGGGAGGTGGTCGGCGCGTTGACCAGGCAGCTGGCCGCCAAACTCGGAAGGAACGTGCTCGGCGGCGACAACCTCATGGGCCAGCAGGAAATCGACGAGCTGCGTCGGGAGTTGCGCGATGACTCCGCGGTCCGTACGACGATCGCCGAGCTGTGGCCGGTGCTCACCCCTCAGCAACTGGTTAGCGACCTGCTGGCCGACCCCGGTCGGCTCAAGGTCGCCGCGCCTGGATTGTCGCAAGCCGAGCGCGCCGCCTTGCGCCGTGAATCCGCCGACGATCTGGCCGAGGGCTGGGCGCCCGCCGATGTTCCGCTGCTGGACGAGGCGGCCGAGTTGCTCGGGGAGGACGAGCACGCGATCAGGGCGGAGAAGGACCGCCGCCGGCGGCTGCAAGAGGCCTACGCGCAGGGCGTGCTCGACATCATCGGCCGGGACGACGAGGACGACCCGGAGGTCCTGATGGGCGCGGACTTGATCGACGCCAGCAGGCTGGCTGAGCGGTTCGAGGACGAGGAGAACATGACCGCGGCGGAGCGGGCGGCGGCGGACCGCAGCTGGGCGTTCGGCCACGTAATCGTCGATGAGGCGCAGGAGCTGTCGCCGATGGCCTGGCGCATGGTGATGCGGCGCTGTCCGGCGAGGTCGCTGACGATCGTGGGCGACCTGGCCCAGACTGGCGACCTGGCCGCACCCGCTTCGTGGACCGAGGCTCTCGGTGACTACGTCGGCGACCGCTGGCGGCTGGCCCAGCTGACCGTCAACTATCGCACTCCGGCCGAGGTCATGGCGGTAGCGGCCGACATCCTGGCGGCAATCGACCCGGCCCAGGAGCCGCCACGGTCGGTGCGCGAGACCGGGCAGCGGCCATGGCGGCTGGAGTCGAGCCCGGCTGACCTGGAACAGAGTGTGGCCGAGGCTACGGTGAGGATGGCCGCCGAGGCCGGTGACGGCAAGCTGGCGGTGATCGTGCCTGCGACGCGGCTAGCCGAGCTGGGCGAGGCGGTGCGCGAGGTGCTGCCGGGAACTGCGCTCGGTGCCGACCCCGACCTCACGAGCCCGGTCGTGGTGCTGACCGTCCGGCAGGCAAAGGGCTTGGAGTTCGACTGCGTCCTGATCGTTGACCCGGCCGGGCTGCTCGCTGAGTCGCCGCGCGGACTGAATGACCTGTACGTGGCCCTGACGAGGGCTACTCAGCAGGTTGGGGTCGTCCACACCGGACCGCTGCCCGATGTGCTGAGCGGCCTTAGCCCGCTCGCCAGCGCGGCCTCAGCTCGCTAGCCGGCGTCGGCTCCGGTCGCTACGCGGGCGTGCGCTGCTTGGCAACGATCGCGCCGACCGGGCACCGCGGCGAGCACGCCCGGGCTCCGGCAAACCCGCGGGTCATCAAGACCTGAGTGACCTCCGCGGCCACGGCGCACGGCCTGGTCGCGACGTCGATCCAGCCGTACCGCAACGTGATGATCCGGTTCGCGGCGGCGGCATTGTCCCGGTGGATGTCGTCCCATCGCCTGTCTGCGGGGTGGGCGACCCGGCCATCAAGCTCGAGCGCGATGCCGTAGGCCTGGTACAGGGTGTCGCGATATTCGTTGTGGTCACCCCGGCGCGCCGGCGCCTGCCGTGACCCGCCTGGCAGTCCGTGGGGCCGCTCGACGTCGCGGTGGTAGCGCCACTCCAGCGGCGAGTGCACGCCGGTGGCAGCTGGGCTGAGCAGTTCCTCAAGTTCTGGCCGCCAGCGCATCTTGCCCCGCAGGACCATTGCCTCGAGCAGCCTGGCCTCGGTCGTGAGCCGCCGCCCGATACCGGCCGTCACCCAGCCGCAGACGTCGTCCAGTCTCGTCGCGGCCCCGGCCAGGTCGAGGATCGTCTCCTCAATGCGGGTCTGCGGGGGGAGCCGGGCCGGATGCAGCGCCCGACTAGCCCTGGCGGAGTAGTGAATGACCAGCCCGAGGACCGGCGCGACTCGGCGCTCGCCTGGGACTGTGACGTGGACAAGCCAGCTGCGCTTGTCGGTGAGGCCGGCAACCTCGCCAGCCGTCTGGTAGCTAAGCATGGCTCCCGGCCCGCAGGCTAGGACCGCCGCCCACAAGGTGGCCTCTCGGCCGGGCTCGCCGGAGAATGTCGCATAAACCCCGCGGTGCAGCCGCTGCCAGCGACCGGTCCTGACGCGAGAGCTCAGCCCATTCCTCGTGAATCCGGCTCCCGCAAGCTGGGCAGCGCTGACCACTCCGGCTTGGAGCTCGGCCACGTCAGGAACGCCGCGATGCATGACTCCCAGAGTGCCGAACTGGCGATGGTCCAGCGCTGGAGCGACAGCGTTCTGTGGATAACTCGACTGCGTCCATGATCCGGTAAGAATTGTC
>JASHOL010000310.1 GCA_030041135.1 Streptosporangiaceae bacterium
GCGGCCGGATCTGAGCAGGAGGCCCGGTCGGGCACCGTCCGGTTCCTTGAAGAGCTGGGTGAGGGGATTATTGCCGCCGCCGGCCAGGGCGCTGACGTCGTGCTCACCGCGCTTGGCCCGGCGCCGCTGAGCCGTCTGGCCTCCGAGGCCCTGGGCCTGCCCTGCCTGGGCACCTACCTTGCTCCGGCCCTGCCGACCAGGGAGTTCGCGCTGCCCGGCCTGCGCCAGTCTGGTGACGCGGGCCCAGCCGCGAACCTGGCCGCCGGGCGCGAGCTGCTGGCCGGGGCTCGGTCGCTGTACGCGGGCATCCTGCCGCGCCTGCGCGATCGCCTGGGCCTGCCGCCCGGCCCGGACCGCGGCAGCGACGAGGCGGAAGGCGCCGTCTGGCCGGCCTGCCATGGTTTCAGCCCGCTGGTGGTGCCCCGTCCGGCCGACTGGCCATCAGGAGCAGAGGTGTCCGGTTACTGGTGGCCCGCCCGGCCTGAGGGCTGGCAGCCTCCCCACGGCCTGGTTGACTTCCTGGCCGCGGGCCCGCCGCCGGTGTTCATCGGGTTCGGCAGCATGGCCCCGGGCCAGGGCGAGCAGCTCAGCCAGGTGATCGCGGACGCTGTGACCCGTGCCGGTGTGCGGGCCGTCGTCCAGGCGGGCTGGGCTGGGCTGACCGGGACCGGCGAGCAGATCCCGACCGTTGGGGACCTCCCACATGACTGGCTGTTTCCCCAAGTAGCAGCGGTGGTCCACCACGCCGGTGCCGGGACCACGGGAGCGGGCCTGCGAGCCGGCGTGCCGGCCGTCCCGGTGCCGGTGCTCGCCGACCAGCCGTTCTGGGCGCATCGGCTCCATGGCCTGGGCGTGGCCCCCGAGCCGGTCTGTTTCGCAAAGCTGACCGCCGAAGCCCTCAGCGGAGCTCTGCGGGAGTGCCTCGGAGAACCCGGCTACCGGGAGCGGGCGGCCAGCCTGGCGCGGCGGATCGCAGACGAGGACGGCGCCGCCGCGGTCCTGGCGCGCATCGAGCGACTGGCGGCCTCAAGCTGAACACGGTGCCAGGCCACCGCATCTGCGTGCAGGATGGATCGACAAGTGTCGGTGCTTGAGAGGCCGTCCTCCCGCGGTCTGCCTTCTGGGACGAAGTTCGACGGTACGTGAACGATCGCGCGGTAAGGGCCTGGGCCGGGATCTTGTCTGGTGCTTCGCCGCGGCACGGATGCCCTCGACTCCCGAGAGAAAGAGCAAACAGGTGGCAGGAAGGGTCGAAGGCAAAGTTGCCTTCATCACCGGGGCCGCGCGAGGTCAGGGGCGCAGCCACGCGATCCGCTTGGCCGAGGAGGGCTGCGACATCATCGCCGTCGACGTTCTTGAGGACTACCCGACGGTCCGCTATGCGATGTCCAGCCGGGCCGAACTCTACGAGACCGTCCGCGCTGTCGAGGCGCTCGGCCGCAGGATCGTGGCGGCCAAAGCTGACGTGCGCGACGCCGCAGCGCTCAGGGCGACTCTCGATGCCGGCGTGGCAGAGCTGGGCCGGCTGGACATCGTCTGCGCCAACGCCGGGATCTACACCGTGCAGCCGTGGGACCAGGTCACCCCGCAGGTGTGGCAAGACACCCTCGACACGAATCTGACCGGGGTCTGGAACACCATGCTCGTGGCGGTCCCTCACCTCATCGCGGCCGGCGGCGGGTCGATCATCGCCACCAGCTCCACCGCGGGCCTCAAGGGCATGCCCTTCCTCGCCCCTTACGTTGCGACTAAACACGCCGTCGTCGGCATGTGCCGGTCGCTGGCCAACGAGCTGGCCGGTCATCACATCCGGGTCAACACGGTGCACCCGGCCGGTGTCGAAACCCCGATGGTCGCCGGCCTGGAGACCCTCGAGCCGTTCGTCAGCCGAAGTCCAGAACTCGGCGCCATCTTCACTAACGGCCTGCCCGTCGAGGCGCTGGACCCGCGCGACGTCAGCAACGCGGTGCTGTGGCTCGCCTCCGACGAGGCACGCTACGTCACTGGCGCCGCGCTGACCGTGGACGCCGGTAACACCATCCGCTGACCGCGACCACAGCCAGAGCGCCGCTTGCGCCGGCTTGCCGAATTCGGGCTCATCCTCCGGGGGCTGGCAGTCGTCAGTGGTCGCGGCGATCGGCCGGTTCTGTATCGCCGCCAGCCTCGGTACGCTCCGTGAGGACGGACTGCGCGCTGCCTGAACTGTCTTGCTGTTGTTCGAGGTTGGCGGCGAGCTTGCCGAGGAGCCTGGCCAGGGAGGACTGCTCGCGGAGGGACAGCCCGCCCAGTAGGGCGACCTGCGTACTGAGCATGTCGACGTGGGCTTGGTCGACGACGGCGCGGCCGCGAGGGGTGAGCTCAATCAGGACCGACCGTCGGTCGCGGGCGGCGGGTCGACGGGCGACGAGGCCTCGGTGCTCTAGCCGGTCCAGCCGCTCGGTCATGGTGGCCGAGCTGACCAGCACGCTGCGGTAAAGCTCGGTGGGCGTCAGACGGTAATCCGGGCCGCTGCGACGCAGGGCGGCCAGCACGCGGTACTCCCCCGAGTCGATCTGATGGCGCCGGTAGATTTCGCGCAGTGCTACAGCCTCGTAGCCGTTGATGCGGGTGATCCGTCCGAAGATCGCGATCGGGGAGACGTCAATCCCTGGCTGCTCGGCCCGCCAGGCGTCCAGGATTCCGGCTACGTGATCCCGCTGTCCGTCCACGCGCCCAGCGGGTCAGCCGGCCGGGAGATGGCGGGGCTACCGCGGGTGGTTTGGGTGCTGGCTGGCGGCTCGCTCGTCAACTCTTTCGGCAGCTTCGTGGTGCCATTCCTGGTGCTCTACCTGGTCCAGCGTGGGTATAGCGTCGGCTTCGCAGCGGGCACAGTGAGCGCCTACGCAGCCGGGAAACTAGCGGCCGGGCCAGCAGGAGGGCTTGCAACCGACCGCCTCTCCCCCAGGGCCGTCACAACAGCCTCGATGGCCGCCTCGGCGATAGCCACCGTTGCCTTGGCCTTAGCGGGCGGGCCGGTTCCGATCCTGGTCACCGCCGCCATGACCGGACTGGTCTCTCAGCTGTACCGCCCGGCGACCAGCGCAATCCTGGCGGCCGAGGTACCCGGCCCGAGGCGGGTGAAAGCATTCGGCGTCTACCAGCTGGGAGTCAGCACGGGCAGCACCGCCGGGCCCGCGGTCGGCGGCCTGATCGCCGAGCACAGTTTCATAATCCTGTTCATCATCGACGCTGCCACGTCGCTGGCATGGGCCATCCTGGCCTGGCGGACACTGCCAGCCACCCAGGCTAGTCCGGCCAGACCGGGTGGACGGGGCGGACCGGGCGGGCAACCTCAGGGCCCGCACCGCATGCTCAGTGATCGGCGGCTGGTCCGCCTGCTTGCCGTGACCGTGCTGACCAATCTGGTCTTGTTCCAGGCACAGACCACTCTGCCGCTATGGGTGCACCGGCAGGGCCTGCCGACCGCCACCTACGGCCTGCTGCTCGCCTTCAATGCCGGGCTGGTCGTAGTTCTTCAACTGCCCGCCACACGGATCATCGTCCGGTGGCAGGCACGGCAGGTGATCGCCGCCACCAGCATCATCATCGGCACTGGCTTCGCGCTGCTTGCCCTCGCCCACACCGCCATGCTGCTCGCCGTCGCGGTCACCGTCTGGTCGCTGGGTGAACTAATCCAGTGGCCGGTCGCCGTTGCTTATGCCACCAGCCTCGCCCCGCCCGGAGCGATCGGCGGCTACGCCGGTGCCCGCAGCTTCTGTTACGGCCTGGCGCTGCTGCTCGCACCGCTGGGCAGCACCCTCTACAGCCTCAACCCCGCAATCCTGTGGGCTGCGTGTGGCGCGGCCGGGATCTGCGCCGGCGCGATCAGCAGCCATGCGGGCTCATCATGCGGCCTTGTGCCGAACCCATCCGCAAACCCACAAGGAGGTAGTCATGATTCACCGCATCGCAGCAACACCGCAGGCAACCGTTCGCGTCCGGGTGGGTGGCCAGTATCGCCTCGATCCCGGCGGTTCACTAGTGACCTTCCGGACCCGGCACCTGTTCGGCCTAGGCGTGACGTCCGGGACCCTGGCCGTAGTAGGCGGCGAGATCACCATCGACCCAGCGATCCCGCACGCTACGGTAACGGCGACTATCAGCGCGGCCTCCTTCAGCAGCGGGAACCGGGCCAGGGATCGAGACGTCTGCTCGCCCCGATTCCTGCACGCGGGCCAGTACCCGCACATCACCTTCAGGGCCGGTACCCTCACCCAGGCCGACGGCCGCTGGACACTGGCCGGCGAGTTGACAGTCCGTCAGATCAGCAGCCCGGTGACGCTGGCGATCGACTCCGTTGAGCCGGCCGGGGCTGGGTTCCGCGTGCGCGCCACCACCCGCATCGACCGGTACGCCCTTGGCGTGACCGCCGCGAGGGGATTGGCCGCCCGCCACCTCGAAGTCGATCTCGCCGTGATAGCCGAACCGTGGTCACCCCAGCGCTGACCACGGCACATCCACATGGACAGCCACCCGTGATCGGAGAATTACGATGTCAGTGCCCACCGCTTCGCCGCAGCCATACGTCCGCCAGGCCGGCGACCACCAGCGGCTCGCCTACATAGGCGCCGCCGAGCTCGCAGTCGTCCTCGACGCCGCGATCACCGGCGGGCAGCTCACGGTATTCGACAACCATGGCCCGCGCGGCAGCGGCTCACCGGTTCATGTGCACAGCCGCGACGACGAGGCGTTCCTGCTGCTGGACGGGCAGATGACCGTCTGGGTCGGCGCGGAGCGCCACCGGCTATTGCCCGGCGGCATCGCGTTCTTGCCCCGCAACGTCCCGCACGCGGTCCGCTGCGACATCGCCTCCCGGATGCTAGTGCTATCCACTCCAGGCGGCTTCCAGGAGGTCGTGTTCCGCACAGCCGGCTGGGACCTGACCCGACCCGTGCCTGAGGGCTGGCAGCCCACCCAGGAGGCACTCCGTGACGCCGCCGAGCAGGCCGGAGTCACGCTGCTTGGGCCACCACACGGACTCGACGACTAACCGGGCGCGGTTATTGCAGAAGGCCGGCCAGGCGGCGACACCGTCAGCGCCCGGGACCCGGCAGCCTGGCTGCAGGGAGCGTTCGGCGGGCTGCGCGGGGACGGGCGAACGGCTAGTCGGTCATCAGCTCGTAGGCGGGCCGCAGCAGCGTGACCAGGTCCTTGCCGCCAGCCTCGATCGCCGGCGGTTCGAACCCGCGCAGGAGCAGGTCGGCTGGAGCCGCGGCGGCCGACGGCAGCGCGCGAAGCCGGGCCGGGCTCAGCCCGGACGCCCAGAAGCCGTCGACGGACTCCGCCAGCGGCCGGTCTGTCAGTTCGCCGGCCTTGCCCGCGTCGTCGGTCGCCGTCCCGGTCAGGCCGCGCAGCGCCGCCAGCAACTGCTCGCGCCCCTTGCCTCGCCAGGCCAGCATGGCGAATGGATCGTCGTCGAAGGCCTCGGCGAGCACGTAGCAGACTGCGGCCACATGCTTGCACGGCACCCCCCAGTCGGGGCAGGAGCACGTCATCGACAGGTCCCGTGCCGACCGCGGGAACAGCGGCGTGCCGCAGTCAGCGAAGATCTCCTCGATCTCGGCTGGCATCTCTCCGGCCAGCAGCCGGGCGCGGAATACCGCCCGCGCGGCCAGTGCCCGCTCGACCTTGTGCCATTGCGGCTTGGTCAGCGGGTCGACGGTGAGGATCACCTTGTACGGCTTAACCCGCGACCCCTGTACGTGGGCGGTGACGTGACCGGTGCCGATGTCCAGGCTCAGGACCTGGCCCGCCCTGGCGTAGTTACGGCCCCTCGCGAGTCGGCTCTGCATGCCGAACGACTCGAGCACGTCAATGAACCGGCGTGACCACCATTGCTCGCCAATGGCGCCGCGCTTGCTCCGGGCCTTGATGCCGCCCGCGGCCTTGCGCGGCCGCGGGTAGAAGCCGCTTGCCCGCGGCCCTGGCACCGTGTCGGTGCTGGCCGGGAGGTCACCCCAGGGCCCCTGAATAACCGTCATGGCGTCGGCCTCATCGCGCTCCTCATTGGGATACCGCCTCGGGTGACAGCGAGATTACCGAGCGCAGGTCGGCCACCGAGAGCTCGGTTAGCCAGCTCTCACCCGTTCCCACGATCTTGTCGGCGAGCGACTTCTTCTCCTCGATCATCGCGTCGATCCGCTCCTCGACGGTGCCGACGCACACGAACTTGCGCACCTGGACGTCGCGGCGCTGGCCGATCCTGAACGCCCGGTCGGTTGCCTGATCCTCGACCGCCGGGTTCCACCATCGGTCGACGTGGATCACATGATTGGCCGCGGTCAGGTTGAGCCCGGTGCCGCCCGCCTTGAGGGACAGCAGGAACAGGGACGGCCCGGTGCCGTCCTGGAACGCCGTCACCAGTTCGTCTCGCCGCTTCTTAGGCGTGCCGCCATGCAGGTAGAGCACCTCGCAGCCGAGCCGTGCGGCCAGGTAGGGCTGCAGCATGTGCCCGAACTCGGCGTACTGGGTGAAGCACAGCGCTTTATCACCCGCGGCGATGATCTCCTCGCCAATCTCCTCCAGGCGCGCGAGCTTGCCCGACCGGCCGTCCAGCCGGGACCCGTCGGCCAGGAGATGCGCCGGGTGGTTGCAGACCTGCTTGAGCTTGGCCATCGTGGCCAGCACGAGACCGCGCCGCTCGATGCCGGGCTCGGCCGCCTCGATTCGGTCCATCATGTCGTCGACGGTGGCCTGGTACAGCGACGCCTGCTCGGGCGTGAGGTTGCACCAGACCTTCATCTCGAGCTTGTCCGGCAGGTCGGCGATGATCGCCTTGTCGGTCTTCAGCCGGCGCAGGATGAACGGGCCGGTGATCCGGCGTAGCTGCTTGGCCGCATCATCGTCACCCGCCCGCTCGATCGGGATGGCGAACCGCTGCCTGAATTTCTCGGCCGAGCCGAGCAGGCCGGGGCTGGTGAACTCCATGAGCGACCAGAGGTCGGACAGCCGGTTCTCCACCGGCGTGCCTGTCAGCGCGATCCGTGACGCGGCCGGGATCCCGCGGACGGCCTGCGCCTGGCGGGTGCCGGAATTCTTGATGCTCTGCGCCTCGTCGCAGATCACCCTGGCCCACCGGACCCGGCTGAGCGCCTCACGATCTTTGGTTGCCACGCCATAGGTGGTGATGACCAGGTCCGCCGAGGTCAGCGCGGCAGTCAGCTCATCCCCGGCCAGCCGGCCAGAGCCGTGATGCACGTACACGGCCAGATCCGGGGTGAACCTTGCGGCCTCCCGTTGCCAGTTGCCGACCAGGGACATCGGGCAGACCAGCAGGCTCGGCCCGTGAGCTGCTCCGTCATCGCGCTCCTGGGCGAGCAGGGCGAGCGTCTGCGGGCTCTTTCCCAGGCCCATGTCGTCGGCCAGGATCGAGCCCAGCCCGGCCTGCCCTAGGAAGGCCAGCCAGGAAAGCCCGCGTTCCTGGTACGGGCGGAGCTGGCCGTTGAACGAGGTCGGCGTCTGCATCGGCGCCAGCCGCTGCTCGGCCTGGCCGGACAGCAGGTCGGCCAGCCATCCGTCGGCATCCACGTCGGTGACTGGCAAGTCAGCGGTCTCGCCGAGCCCGGCGAGCATCGCCTCGCCGGACGTCATCACGCCAGAGCCGCGGCGCTCAAGGAACTTCAGCGCCGCCTGCAGGTGGCGGTCGTCCAGCTCGACCCACTGGCCGCGAACCCGGACCAGCGGGACCTTCAGCCTGGCCAGTTCGGCGAGCTCACCCGGGTCAAGCACCTTGTCCCCGACGGCTAGCTCGTACCGGAAATCGACCAGGTCGGCCAGGCCGAACTTGGGCGCGGCGGCCGATGGTGCGGCCGCTCCGGCGGTCCTGGACCTGGTGGTGAGCTTCAGCCCGAGCCTGGACTTGCGTACCCAGTCGGGGAGCAGCACGCCGAACCCCGCCCCAGCCAGCAGTGGCCCGGTCTCCTTCAGGAACCGCAGCGCGCCCCTGGTGTCAAGCTCGACGCCTTCCGGCGTGGCGGTCTCCAGCTCGCGGTCCAGCTCGGGGAACATGCGCGACGCCCGGCCGAGCCCGGCCAGCAGGTCTTCCTCCGGGTAAGTGATGCCGACCGCGGCCCAGCCGTCGCTCGCCTCGCCCGACCAGATGTCGCCGGCCGATAGCAACAGGCTCGGGTCATCGGTCGACTGCAGCGCGAACTCCACCCGCCATGGCGCCGCGGCATCCTCATCGTCGGCGACCGATGCTGCCTCAGGGTCCAGGTCGGCGTCCTGCGGCTCGGCTGGCGGCTCCGTCAGCCGGAAACAGGTACGAACCGGGCCCGGCGGGAGCTGGGCCTGGTCCTGCCAAGTCCACAAGGCGAAAGCGAGCTGAGCTGCCGCGATGCCCTCGCTGGCGGAGACGCCGAGGCGGGGGTTCTCGCCAGTGAGGCCGGCCAGCCAGCGGTGCACAAGAGGCTGAGCCCGGCCGGGCCGCCCGGCAGGCAGCAGCGCGAATCCGGGCTCGGTGCTCAGCCGGGCGCGCACCGCGGCATCGGTGAGCGCGTCCAGGGCCTGCGCGAAGACAGCCGCCGACGGCTCACCGGCTGCGCTCGTGGCCCGGCACAGCGGCGGCATGCCCATGGTCAGCTCGCGTGCCCTGAGTGCGTCCGCTCCGGCCAGCACCGGGCGCCAGCACGCGGCATAGTCGCCGTCGCCTGTTTCGGCCAGGCCAGGCAGCACCCGGCCGCGAGCGGCGAGGTCGGCGGCCAGGGCCGACACGGCGGCCAGGTAGAGCACGCTCCCGCCGGTGATGCCGCGGCCCGACCGCGAGCCTGGCTCCCCGGTCGCGGTCAGCAGCGCGAGGGCCGCGGTCTGCTCGAAGCACAAGGCGCGTACCCGCCAGGTGCCAAGCGCAGACTCGGCGCCGTCCGCGTTCCTCCTGACTAGCGGGCCGGCCGGCCGGCGACCGGGATCGCCGGAGATCAGGTCAGGAGAGGCGGCGGGCGCTCCTTGCCCTCCGGGCAGCCAGAGCGTCAGCTCGTCCTCGGTCGCCTTCCTGACAAGGTCACCGACGGTCTCGCCAAATTCGCCGAGCACATCGGCCAGCAGGTCTGGGTCGGCGGCGAAGGGGTGGTTGCGCGGCGCACGCGACGGCCGCGTTGAACGCGCTGCAGCCGGAAGCTCAGAATCTTCCGCCCACAAAGCGAGCCCGCCGTCAGCCCACAAACCATGGATCGCCAGCACGACCCGCGCTCCTGCAATTGCCGGGACCACCTGGGCAGGAATTTATCTCACCGGCCGCCCCGACACGCCGCGAAACGCGGAGGGGCGATCCGGGTATCTCGCGGCCCTGCCAGCCGGGACGACCGCGAGCCCGCCGGGGCCACGGCTACCGGCGTCGCGGTCGGGACACGCCGGGCCTGGACAGCTTCCAGCCCAGTGCGTCAGTGGCCGGGCGACACCCCGTTCCCTGATGGTGCCGTCGTAACACTGCCATCGGCCAAGGTGATGGTGCCGTCGGCCTTCTCGGCGGCCTCGGCCTCGGCTTGAGCTGCCTCGTTCACCTTACGCAGGTGGCGCGACATCGACCGGAAGACGAAGTACAGGATGACGCCCATGCCGAACACGACCAGGAAGCCGAGCGTGCCCGGTTGGTCCCACGCGCTCGTGGACGTCGACGATGCCGCGGCCAGGACTGCTACAGACATACTCTCTCCCGGATGCCGGCGAAGAGGTCGTCCTCTGGCAAGCCGGTATCGACAAGTGACCTGGCTCGATGGTAGTCCTCGGTCGGCCAGGCCGCGCGCTGCACCTCGACCGGGCACCTGAACCAGCCGCCCTCGGGGTCGACCTGAGTCGCGTGCGCGATCAGGGCCTGGTTGCGGGTCTCGAAGTAATCCGCGCACTCAACCCTGGTGGTGATCTCGTACGGCCCCTTGCCCCTGCGCGCGGCGTCCTCGTCCTCCTTCGCCCACTCGGCGAGGCGCTCCGCGTAGGGGGATTCCAGTCCGGCCGCGAGCATCGCCGCGTGCAGCGCCTTGATCCGGTCCAGGTGGAAGGTGAGGAAGTAGTAGAGCTTCAGCGGCTGCCACGGGTCGCCGCAACCTTCGTAGCGGTCGGGGTCCCCGGCCGCCTCGAAGGCCTCGACCGAAACCTCGTGGCACTTGATGTGGTCAGGGTGCGGGTAGCCGCCGTTCTCGTCGTAGGTGAGTATGACGTGCGGCCGGAACTCCCGCACGGCCCCGACGAGCGGGCGGGCGGCGACCTCGAGCGGCTGCAGCGCGAAGCAGCCTTCGGGCAGCGGCGGGAGCGGCTCGCCTTCGGGCAGGCCCGAGTCGACGAAGCCCAGGAAGCGTTGCTGCACGCCTAGGATCTGACGCGCCTTCTCCATCTCGATCCGCCGGATGGCGGGCAGGTTCGCGCGGATGTCGGGTCGCTCCATCTTCTTGTTGAGGATGTCGCCGCGCTCGCCGGCGGTCAGCGTACAGACCAGAACCTCGACGCCCTCACGAACGTAGCGGGCCATCGTGGCCGCGCCCTTGCTCGACTCATCATCGGGATGAGCATGAACGGCCATCAGCCGGAGCTTGCCGCCGTCGGCCGGGCCGTCACAGGACGGGATCTGGCTGTCGGCTGTGCCTTGGCCAGGAGTGCTGAGCACGAGAAACTCTCCTCAACGTCATGTCGGTAGAACTGCGACCTGCCGGATGCTAGCCGGTGCCTGCCGGACGGCCAGTCTCGCAGCCGCGGCCGCCAGCGGCCGCCATGTGCAAACATCTTCGTCCAAAAGGCGCATCGTCACCGTGGTGGAGAACGCGGCCGGACGGGCCGGGCATTCCCGGCCGCCGGGCAGGCAGCGGGCAGCCGAAGTCGCCCGCGGTCCCCAGTTAGCCGGCGGCCCGCAGTTAGCCCGCGGCCCGCAGTTAGCCCGCGGCCCGCAGTTAGTCTGCGGCCGGCAACGGCGCGAGGCGCCTGCCCGCCTCGCCCTCGCCGAACAGCAACTGGGCGAAGGCGGCGGCCAGCGCGCGGTGGCCCCTGGCATTGGGGTGCAGCCGATCCGCGGTAAACAGGGCCGGGTCGGTAGCCGCGTCCGGCATCGCCCACGCGTCCAGGCACAGGGCCCGGTACCGGGCCGACTGGCTCCTGATGATGTCGCTTGCCTGCCGCAGCCGCTGCTGCGCGATGACCACATACTCGGCCGGAAGCTCGACCACGGCGGAAACATCCGGCAGCGTGCAGGTCAGTACCGTCGCGCCGGTGGCCGCCAGCGCTGCCAGCAGCTTGCCCAGCCTGGCCGTGAATGCGCTCGGGTCGAACTCCCGCAGCCGGACGTCGTTCATGCCGACGGTGAGGCTGATCAGGTCCGGCCGAAGCTCGGCGACCCGCGGCAACTGGCGGTCAAGCACGGCGGCGACGTCCGCGCCGTCCACGGCCAAGTTCGTCAGCTCGCAGTTCCCCTGGGACTGCTCGCAGAGCAGCTCGGCTAGCCTCCGGGCCCAGCCGATATGCCGCCCGTCGGGCCCGACATCACCCCGGCCAGCAGTGAGGCTGTCGCCGAGAGCCACGAAGCGGCGCCAGCCAGGTCCGCAGATCTGCGCCGCGCTGGAATAGGTCATAAGCTAAGATATGCCGTTATCGTGACTGGTCGCGACGGGCCGTAGGGCGCAGGCATTAGGCATCCGTTCCCCGGCCGCGAACGCTGCGAGAAGGCCCCAAGCAGGGAACGAGGGGAGTCTGCCCCCAGCCGGGCACACTGCCAGACCTCGCCCAGCCGAGAGAAATAGCGTGAACCCGTGACGGCTCCCACTGCAGGCGTGACGCGACCGCCAAGCGTCCCGCCCGGTCCAGCCCTCGGCACCGGCCTGAGAGAGCTGGACATCTCGCGCCCCTGGGCTGTCCGGGCCGCGTGGATCATGCTAGGAGCCGCCATTGTCCTGGTCGTGGTGTTCTCGGTCGTGTACAAGCCGCTGGACTTCAGTGTCTACCGCTGGGGTGGCCAGGAGGTAACGCACGGCTTGCGGCTCTACCTCACGCGTTACGTCCAGGGCCACGACCGGGAATGGTTCACGTACCCGCCGTTCGCGGCAGTCGTCTTCGTCCCCATCGCCGCCGTCCCCGCGGTGATCGGCCAGGTCGGCTGGCAGCTGCTGTCGCTGATCGCCCTGGCCTGCGCCATCGTGATCACCCTGAAACTCGCGGGCTACCGGCCGTCCCTTACGGTACTGGTCGCGATGACGGCAGGCGCGATCACGCTCGAGCCGACATATCACACGCTCTACCTCGGCCAGATTAATTTCATCCTGCTGGCGCTGATTCTCATCGATGTCTGGCGGGCCGCACGCGGCCGGCCGGCCGGCATAGGCATCGGGCTTGCCGCCGCCGTGAAGCTCACGCCGCTGATCTTCATCCCGTTCTTCCTGCTCGCCCGGCGGTGGAAGGATGCGGCCATCGCCACCGCGACCTTCGTGGCCTGCCAGCTGATTGGGTACTTGATCGCGCCGGAGAGTTCTGGTTACTACTGGCACCACCTCTTCTACAACACCGGCCGGGTTGGAGCTCCCTACATCAGTAACCAGTCTCCGTATGCCCTGGTGCTGCGGCTGGCGGGCCCGAGCGCCCATATCGGGAAGTGGTACCTGGTCATCCCGGCGGTCCTGGGGATCGTCGGGCTGGCGATAGCCGCGGTCCTGGCCAGGCACGACGACTGGCTCGGCGCGGCCACCGTCGCCGGCACGACCGGCCTGCTGGTCTCACCGATTTCCTGGACGCACCACTGGGTTTGGATCCTGCCCGCCCTCGTCGTCCTGGTACTGGGCGGGAAGCGGAGCAGGATCGCGGCGCTGTGCGCGTACGTTCTGTTCGTGGTCGCGCCGATGTGGTTCACCCCGCGCGATGGCGGGCCGGGCGAGTACGGCTTTCACTGGCTGCTGACCCTGGTCGCGAACTGCTACCTGATCGCGGGCCTGGCGTTCCTTCCTTACATGGCCTGGCGGGCATATCTGATGCGCGGCGCCGACACGGGTCGCAGCGCCGACACGGGTCCCGCGGACGCGGCCGGCGCGCTGGCGGCGGATGTCAGCTAGCGGCTCCGCCAGCGCAAGTACAGCCACGACGCCGCGCCGAATAGGGGCAGAGAGATCCCGATCAGCAGCAGCCCGCCGGTGAACGCGCTCTCAATGAACTGGCCGGCCACCCGGGCGTCGCCGTAGTAATAGAGCACGTCGACCGCCATCAGCAGCACGTAGCCCCCGAGTGCGGTAGCGCACACCTGGACTGCGAACCGTGGCCAGCCCGCGGGCACGCGGCGGGCCACGACGCCGGGCGTCCGGCCGCCGGGACCCACCTCGCGAGTGTCGGCGACGTCTGCTTTGGCGCCCTGGTCGGTCCCCGCCGCCTCCTGCTCACGAGCTCTGATCGCGTCCCGGCGCAGCACCCGCAGGCCGGCCGCGAGTACCCCCATGAGGATCACGTATCCGGTGCCGATCGGCACCACATCCTGCGACACAAGGTGGGTAGCCATCCTCAGCCCTCCCTCCCGTCAGCACTCAGATTGCCGGTCAAGCGCGGAGGAGGAAGTGCCAGCCGCGGATGAAAAGGTGCCAGCCGAGCCATAGCCACAGCGCGAAGAGTGCCCACCGGCCCGGCGGATAGCGCATAATTGCCCGGAATGTCGCGCTCAGCGTGGGCACGCTCCCGCTGATGCCGCTCAGCGCGAGCCCCTCCCAGGCAAAGACCGCGCCGATCAGCACCGCCCAGACTATGTACCCGATCACCGGATGATCTCCCACGTCGACCTCCCAAGGTCTGGCCGGCCTGCCCGCGGCAGTCGAAGCCCGGCATCCTCGCGCCCGGTCTATCACTGCAAGCTCTGGCACATCATGAGAAACCGGCCGTTATCTCAAGTCGTGGCCAGCAGAAGCGGATCACTCGTCAACGCCATCATGACGGGAACGAGGTGTCGCCGGCGCCATCCGGTCCGCCAGCACCTGTCGGCCGAAGGAATTTTGCCCGCTTTCGTCATGGCTTGTTTAGCCTGGGCCATTGACAGGTACGACCTACTGACCGAGCCTTGTTAGCCTCGAAGGATTACCCCCATGGGCCGCGAGGCCCGCGGACCCTAGCTCCGCATCCATCCGAGGAGTACCCGTGACCGAGACCCGCGATGACACCTTTACCTGGCTCACGCAGGAGGCGTACGACCGGCTCAAGGCTGAACTCGATTACCTTTCGGGTCCAGGCCGGGTCGAGATCGCGAAGAAGATCGGGGCTGCGCGGGAAGAGGGCGACCTGAGGGAGAACGGCGGCTACCACGCCGCCAAGGACCAGCAGGGCATGCAGGAGGCCAGGATCCGGCAGCTGACGCAGATCCTGGAGAACTCCCGCGTCGGTGAGCGGCCCCGTACGGACGGCGTGGTCGGCCCCGGCATGACCGTCACGGTCAGGTTCGAGGGAGACGACGAGGAAGTGACCTTCCTGCTGGCCTCCCGTGAGGAGGTCGGCGCGCCAATCGACGTGTACTCGCCTAAGTCACCGCTCGGCAGCGCCATCTCCGGCAAGAAGATCGGCGAGACCGCTACCTACACGCTGCCGAACGGGCGTGCCAGTTCGGTCGAGATCATCGACGCCGTCCCTTACAGCGGCATGTAGCGCGGACGGCGCATCGGGAAGTTCCCGCCCCGCGTAATTGACAGCGGCGCCCCCGCCCATGTATATGGGCGGGGGCGCCGCTTAGGTTCAACCGGGAGGGCCTGCCGAATGCGAGTTGTGGACATCGTTATCGGGGCCGGCTGGGCCGTCTTCTGGGTCTACTGGCTCGCAATGTCCGCCGGCGTCAAGGCGGGCCAGTCCCGATGGGGGCAGTTCGCCGGCTTCAGGGTCGGGCTGATTATTGTCATCCTTCTGCTGCTGCGACTCAGGCTGCTGAAGGGCAACGTCGTGCACAGTCCGTGGCTCGAGAGCGTCGGACTGGCGATCTGGGTGCTGGGACTGGCCCTGGCCGTCTGGGCCAGGGTCTACATTGGCCGCAACTGGGGAATGCCGATGTCGAGGAAAGACAGCCCGGAACTGGTGACGGGCGGCCCTTACCGGAGCATCCGTCACCCCATCTATTCCGGCATCCTGCTCGCGATGGTCGGTACCACGGTGGCGGTCAGCCTGTACTGGCTGGTAGCGGTTGTGGTGATCGGAGGGTATTTCGTCTTCAGCGCGGTCCACGAAGAGCGCTATATGACCGAGCAGTTCCCCGACTCGTATCCGGCCTACAAGCGCTCGACCAAGATGCTCATCCCGTTCGTCCTCTGACCATCCCTGAGCCCTTCTGAATCGCCGCCCCGGTGCTCAGTGCACGAGCTCGGGAGCGGACGCGGCCTCACCGGCCGCGTGCTCAGCCCGGCCGCGCAGCGGAATCTCCTTGATGGCGACCGCAAGCGCGAACACCAGGAGCGTCGCCGGGATGGCCCACCAGAAGACCGCATCGATCGCGTGGCTGATCGAGAAGAACGCCGCGTCCCTTACCGGCCCCGGCAGGCTGTTGATCGTCACCGGGTCGAACTGCCCGCCGCTGCCGGCCGCCAGGTGCGCGCCCGGCAGCCTGGACGCCATCGACTCGTTGAGCTTCTTGATGAAGATCACGCCGAACAGCGACACCCCGATCGATCCGCCGATCTGCTGGAAGAACGCGCGCGAACTGCTGGCGACGCCCATGTCGCTCTGCGGGACGCTGTTCTGCACGATCAGCGAGGTGATCTGCATGAGGAAGCCCATGCCGAGACCGAAGATCACGAAGTAGCCGGCCGACTTCAGCGTGCTCGTGTTCGGTCCCAGGTGCGTGAGCATGTACAGGCCGATGGCCATGATCACGGAACCGACGATCGGAAGGATCTTGTATCGCCCGGTCTTGCTGGTGACCATGCCGGACACCAGCGACGTCGTCGTCGCGCCGAGCATCATCGGGATCAGCGCCAGGCCGCTGCCGGTCGGCGACAAGTGCTGCACGGTCTGCTGGTACAGCGGCAGGAATGTCATCGCGCCGAGCATGGCCAGGCCGAGCAGGAAGCTCATGCCCGAGGCCAGGGAGAAGTTCCTGACCTTGAACACGTGCAGCGGCAGGATCGGCTCGGCCGCCCTGGCCTCCACCGCGAAGAACGCGGCCAGCGTCACCAGGATGACCGCGCCAAGAAGCAGGATCGGCAGCGAGGTCCAGCCGTACTGCGACCCACCCCACGTGGTCAGCAGCACGATGGCGGTGGCCCCGATTGCCGTTATCACGACCCCGGAGTAGTCGATCTTGTGCTGTATCCGCTTGCGCGGCAGGTGGAGCGTGAAGTACAGGTACACCAGCGCGGCGGCGCCGATCGGCATGTTGATGTAGAAGATCCAGCGCCAGCCCCAGGCATCGGTGATCCCGCCGCCGACCAGCGGGCCAGCGATCATGGCCAGGGTCATGGCCGCCATCATGTAGCCCATGTACTGGCCGCGCTCCCTGGGGGAGACCAGGTCGCCGATCGTCGCTATGGCCCCGACCATCAGCCCGCCAGCGCCGAGGCCCTGCACGGCCCGGAAGGCAATCAGCTGATCCATGTTGTGCGACAGGCCTGACAGCGCCGAGCCGATCAGGAACACAACGATGGCGATCATCAGCCAGCGCTTGCGGCCGTACTGGTCGCCCAGCTTGCCGTAGAGCAGGGTGGTAACCGTCGAGGCCAGGATGTATGCAGTGACGACCCAGGCCAGGTGGTCGACTCCGTGCAGGTCACCGACGATTCGCGGGAGCGCCGTCGAGACCACGAGCTGGTCGAGCATCGCGATGATGATCGCGAGCAGCAGGCCCGGCAGCACAATCAGAATTTCGCGCCGCGGGCCGTTGCGGCTCGCGGCGACCTCGGCTGGCTGACTGCTCGCGGCAGCGTCGGTCGCCTGACCGTCTGTCATGAAACTTACTCCTCGCCCCTGTTCGTGCGCCTCGGCAAGCTTATGCGCTCTCAACTTACCTGCCGACCGGCTAGCATCGTTTGTGCACCTAGGCTATTCTTGCTACTAACCGGCCGTCAAGTAGATTACGCTGGGCGGCAGAAGGACAGACACGCGGGACCATGGAAGAGAATTTTTCCGGCGCCGGGCAGGGACTCGGCCGGGATAACGGGCGTGATACCCGGTCCCGGCTGCGCGAGCTTGCCCTGCAGCTGTTCGCCGAGCAGGGCTACGAGAAGACGTCCCTCCGGGAGATCGCCGAGCGGCTCGGCGTGACTAAGGCGGCGCTGTACTACTACTTCAAGTCGAAGGAAGACATCGTCCGCAGCCTCGTCGAGGACTATGTCGCCCAGGTCGACGACCTGATCGCGTGGGGCAAGGACCAGCCGCGGACGGCTGCGACCAGGGCCGAGATCGTTCACCGCTACATGGAGATCGTGGTGAACGGGACCGAGGTGTTCCGGATGCTGCAGCAGAACCAGGCGGCCGTGAGCAGCCTGGCTTCGGCCAAGGAGCGCGGTGAGCTGTTCCGGGAGCGGATGGACTCGCTGGTCGACCTCATCGCCGGCCGGGACGCCCCGATTCGCGACCAGGTTCGTGCGGCCTCATGCCTGATGAGCATCAGCATCGGCTGCATGCACTACCAGCGCCGGGCCGCCGATCCTGAGGAGCTGAGGGCCGCCCTGCTTGACGTTGCCCTGGAACTGGCCGACGCCACGCCCGAGCAGGCGCCGTCACGGACCAAACTCGGGCCCGCTTCCTTGATCAAGTCATGAGCCTGCGCCATTGGCCACGGCCAGGACCAGCGGCAGCGTGCGGTGCGGCAGCGGGGTGTCAAGCACGATCACCGTTGAGGTCCTGACCACGCCTTCCAGCTCGACGATGGCGTCGATCACGCGCTGCAGGTCGGCATTGCTCCTGGCGACGACCCGGCACAGCATGTCGCCCGCGCCGGTGATGGTGTGCGCCTCGAGCACCTCGGCGATCGCCGCCAGCCGCTCGGCCACCGGGTCGTGACCGCCCGCCTGCCGGATCTCCAGCGTGATGAACGCCATCACGCTGTGATCAAGGGCCCCCGGATCGATGTCGGGCCCGTAGCCAGTGATTACCCCGCGCGCGTGCAGCCGGTCCAGGCGGGCCTGAACCGTGCCTCTGGCCACGCCGAGGCGCCGCGACGCCTCGAGTACGCCCACCCGCGGCTCGGTCATCAGCAGCTCAATCAGCTGCCCGTCAAGTACGTCAATCATGCCGGACCAACCCCGTTACAAACTGTACACAGATTGCAGGAGAACCGCCTTACTACTATACAAATTGCCTAGTGCTCATACTCGCAGTTGCACAGCATGCGCGTCCCGCCGATGCTGCCAGGTAACCCGGAACCGCGAAGGAGCGCCGCCATGACAGCCGAGGCAACGCATGACCAGGCACTAGTGACCGATGAGTTCCCGGTGACCGGGATGGACGCGGTCGTATTCGCGGTCGGCAACGCGCGCCAGGCCGCCCACTTCTACTCGACCGCGTTCGGCATGCGCTGCGTTGCCTACCGCGGCCCCGAGACCGGCTGCCGCGACGAGGCCTCCTACGTGCTGGAGTCCGGCAACGCCCGGTTCGTCTTCCGCGGTCCCGTCCGGGCGGGCACCGACCTGGCCAAGCATGTGGCCGCGCACGGTGACGGCGTCGTCGACCTGGCCATCGGCGTGCCGTCCGCGACGGCCGCCTATGACTACGCGGTGGGCCACGGCGCGGCCAGCCTGCAGGAGCCAGAGGTCGTCGAGGACGAAAGCGGCAAGGTGGTGCTGGCCGCCATCGCGACCTACGGCGACACCAGGCACACCCTGGTCGAGCGCGCCGACTACGCCGGACCGTATCTGCCGGGTTATGTCGCGGCCGGCCCGCTGACCGGGCATCAGGCCGGCCCGTTCTTCACCGAGATCGACCACTGCGTCGGCAACGTCGAGCTCGGCATGATGAACGACTGGGTGGGTTTCTACCACCGCGTGATGGGCTTCACCAACATGAAGGAGTTTGTCGGCGACGACATCGCCACCGAGTATTCCGCGCTGATGAGCAAGGTCGTCGCCGACGGCAGCCGCAAGGTGAAGTTCCCGATCAACGAGCCTGCCGTCGGAAAGAAGAAGTCCCAGATCGACGAGTACCTGGAGTTTTACGGCGGCCCGGGAGTCCAGCACGTCGCCCTGGCGACCGACGACATCGTCGGCGCCGTCCGCGGGATGCAGGCGCAGGGCGTGCAGTTCCTTAGCACGCCGGACAGCTACTACGAGACCCTAGGCGAATGGGTCGGCAGCACGAGGGTCCCGCTGGACGAGCTGCGGGAACTGAAGATCCTGGCCGACCGGGACGAGGACGGCTACCTGCTGCAGATCTTCACCAAGCCGGTCCAGGACCGGCCGACGGTCTTCTTCGAGCTCATCGAGCGGCACGGCTCGCAGGGATTCGGCAAGGGCAACTTCAAGGCGCTGTTCGAGGCGATTGAGCGGGAGCAGGAGCGCCGCGGCAACCTGTGAGGCGCGCCGGCCTGCCTGAGCGCCGCGTGCCCATATTTCGTTGCCGCACTCGCATACTGTTGTCATCAAGGAACTGAGGGACCCTCGCCATGCGGTCCGGCCGGGCCGCGGGTGGGGTAAAACCGGGCATCGGGCTGTTTGGCATCTGCGAGTATTCTCCGCGGGCCTGGACATGCCGGGTCATACGAGGAAACTTAGAACGGCGAGATGACGCAGCAAGAGGAACCGGTCTGGCCGTCGCCGTACCTGTCTGAGGGAGCGGCGGTACCCGAGGCATACCCGGCTCCGCCCCAGCCCGGACAGCCAGGCTACGGTCAGCAGGGCTACGCACGGCCGGGCTATGGACAGCCGGGCAACGGGCAGCCTGGATACGGTCAGTCCCCGCAGTCCCCGCGTCGCCCAATGGGCCGGCTCGGCCCTGGCGGGCAGCTCACCGGGCGCGACCCAGCCCTGGCCGCCGCCTGGGAGCGGCTGCTGGCGATGACGATGGACTGGATCCTGATCCTGGTCGCGGCCTTCCTGGCCGTGCAGTCGCCGATGCTGAGGATCTGGAGCCAACTGCACGCCGTCATTGTCAACTCCCAGACCAGCAGCCAGACGGCGACCCAGACTGCCATCAACAACGTGCTCCAGTCGCCTGCGACCACGAGCACGCTGGTCCGCTTCTGGCTGATCGCGTTCGCCATTGCGCTCGCGTACTTCTGGGCGCTGTCCGCCGCCTGGGGCGGCACCGTAGGCAAGCACATCCTCGGCTTGCGCGTGGTTGAGGCTGCGAACCGCTCGAAAGTCAGCATCAGGGCTGCCGGAGTGCGGGCCGTTGCCTTCCTGGCCGGGCCGGCGATCCTGCTCCTCGTTCCCGACGTCGGCCTGATCGGCGGGCTGATCTGGGTAGCGGACTGCACGGTCATGCTGCTGGACTCGCGCGCGCAGTGCCTGCACGACCGGGCGGCCAAGACCGTGGTCATCAGGAAGCGACGCCTCGACCAGCAGGCCCGCTCGACGCAGGCATCGCCCTGGTAGCGCCCCTGACCGCGTCGCGGCAGGCTAGCTGAACCGAAGCGTGTACCCGGATTTGCGCAGGTGGCTGATCACCGAGTCGCAGTGCTCGGGGCCCCTGGTCTCCAGGTGCAGGTTGACCTCGGCCTCGTCTACCCGCAGGTCGGCGGTCACCCGCTCGTGCATCACGTCCAGGACGTTGGCTCCGAGCGCGGCCAACTCGGCTAGGAGCGTCGCCAGCGCACCCGGCCGGTCGGGCAGCTTGCACCGGAACGCCAGGTACCGTCCGGCCGCCGACAGGCCGTGCCGAAGGACCTTCGAGAGCAGCAGCGGATCGATGTTGCCGCCGGAAAGCACGACCACGACCGGCGGCTCAAACCGGTTCGCCGGATGCTCAAGCAGCGCCGCCACCCCCGCCGCGCCCGCCGGCTCGACCAGCTGCTTGGCCCGCTCCAGGCAGAGCAGCAGGGCGCGAGACAGGTTCTCCTCGGTGACCGTGAGCACGCGCGCGCCGTGGCGAGCGAGCAAGGCCGTCGTCAGCGCTCCCGGCTTGGCGACCGCGATCCCGTCGGCCATCGTCGCCGACGGCGTCACCGCTACCGGATATCCGGCCGCGACCGAGCCGGGGACCGGCGCGATCGCTTCCGCCTGCACCCCGACGAGCCGGGCTTGCGGGAGGACCGAGCTTGCCGCCACCGCTACGCCCGCGGCCAGACCGCCGCCGCCGACCGGCAGCACCAAGGTGCGCGCCTGGGGGCATTGCTCCGCGATCTCCAGCCCGACCGTGCCCTGCCCGGCGATGACGTCTGGGTGCTCGAACGGGTGAATGAAGATCGAGCCCGTCTCCTCGGCCAGGTCGCAGGCCTTCGCCAGCGCGTCCTCGACCGCGGCCCCGTGCAGGATCACCTCAGCACCATACGAGCGGGTGGCTGCCACCTTCGGCAGCGGCGCCGCGGCCGGCATCACCACCGTGGCGCGCGCGCCCAGCGCGGCTGCCGCTAGCGCGACGCCCTGGGCATGATTGCCGGCGCTCGCCGCGATGACGCCGCGAGCTCGCTCGGCCTTAGTCAGCCGCGCGATCCGCAGGTAAGCCCCGCGAACCTTAAACGAGCCGCCGCGCTGCAGGTTCTCGCACTTCAGGAACACCGGGCCGCCAAGTAGCGCGGACAGCGCGCTGGACTCGAGCAACGGGGTCTGCCTGATGACCGGCCGCAGTATCTCGCGGGCCGAGAGCACATCATCCGGTCCGACCTGGAGGGGCGTAGACGTCACGCCTGGATTGTCGCACTTCCGCGACCAGCCGGGACCAGCCGGAGCCGCCTCAGTCCGCGGCCCAGTAACGGTCGGCGGCGAACAACAACGCGGCCGCCCCGACCAGCCCGGCGCTCTGTCCGAGAGCAGCAGGCACCACGGTGACATCCCTGGTGAACGGCAGCCGGGCGTGCGCGCGCAGCGCCTCCTCGAGCGGATCGAACAGCAGCGTGCCGGCCTGCGACAGTCCACCGCCTACCGACACGACCTCGAGGTCGCACAGCGCGGCCGCGGAAGCGATCGCGATGCCCAGCGCCCGCCCCGCCCGTCGCATCGCCGCGACCGCGACCGGGTGGCCGAGCGCGCCGTCATCGGCCAGTTCCTTCGCGGTCGCGTCCCCGTGCTCGGGCCGCCAGCCTTCGGCCTGTGACCACGCGACCAGGCCAGGTCCCCTGGCTATCGCCTCAAGGCAGCCACGCCCGCCGCACGCGCATACCGGGCCCGTATCGGGATCGACGACGACGTGCCCGATGTGGCCGGCGTTGCCCGAGGCACCGGCGATCAGCCGCCCGTCAAGTACCAGCCCGCCACCGACCCCGGTCGAAACCACCATTCCGAGCACGTTGTCGCGGCCCCGGCCTGCTCCGCGCCAGTGTTCGCCCGCCACCAGGCAGATCGCATCGTTGTGCACGCGCACCGGGATGCCAGGCAGCCGCTCGGCCAGCCGGCTCCGCAGCGGGAACGCGCGCCAGGCCGGGATGTTCAGTGGCGAGACCACTCCCGACGGCCACTTCATCGGGCCGCCGCACCCGCATCCGCAGCCTGCCAGCCCGTCTGCGGTGACTCTGGCACTGTCCATGACCTTCGTCAGCAGCGCGTCCAGCGTCCGCCACAGTTGCTCGGCATCAATGCCCACCGGCGTAGGCACCTGGGACCAAGTCGTGACCCGGCCGGCCGGTTCGACCAGCCCGGCGGCCAGCTTGGTACCCCCGATGTCCACGGCCAGCACCGGCCGCGAATCCTCCATTCCGCCCCTCCCAAGATGCGAACCCGCCCCGCGGCGACATAGTGTCGAATGGTGCAGCCTACGACTCGGCAACAGCCAGCATCTGCCCAGCCGCCTGCGTCTGGCCTGCCAGCGGCCAGCACGCTCGGTGAGCTGAAGGCCAGCGGACACCAGCTTCGCACTGTGAAGGAGGAGCTCAGGCATAACCTGCTCGATCGGCTAAGGGCCGGCGAGAACGCCTTCCCTGGGATCGTCGGGTTCAGCCGGACCGTCCTGCCACACCTCGAGCGGGCGATCATCGCCGGGCACGACGTGATCCTGCTTGGCGAGCGCGGTCAGGGCAAGACGCGGCTCATCCGGACCATGACCGGGCTCCTGGACGAGTGGACGCCGGCCATCGACGGCTGCGAGATCAACGACCATCCGTACGCGCCGGCCTGCGCCCGCTGCCAACGGCTGGTCGCCGAACTCGGAGACGAGCTGCCCATCACCTGGCGGGCCCGGCGTGACCGGTACGGGGAGAAGCTCGCGACCCCGGACACCAGCGTGGGTGACCTGATCGGCGATATCGACCCGGTGAAGGTGGCTGAAGGCCGGACGCTCGGCGACCCGGAAACGATCCACTACGGTCTCGTTCCCCGCACCAACCGCGGGATCTTCAGCCTCAACGAGCTCCCCGACCTGGCCGAGCGCATCCAGGTGTCCCTCCTGAACGTGCTCGAGGAGCGCGACCTCGGGGTCCGCGGCTACTCGCTGCGGCTGCCGCTCGACATCGTCCTGGTCGCCAGCGCGAATCCGGAGGACTACACGAACCGAGGGCGGATCATCACGCCGCTGAAGGACCGCTTCGGAGCCGAGATCCGCACCCATTACCCGCTCACGCTTGACGCCGAACTTGACCTCATTAACCAGGAGGCGCAGCTCGTCTGGCAGGACACCGATCCTGGCGCGGTACTGCCTACGCACCTGGTGGAGGTCATCGCCAGGTTCACGCGGCTAGTGCGCGCGTCTCCCGCCGTTGACTCGCGGTCGGGAGTGTCCGCGCGGTTTGCCATCGCCGCGGCCGAGGCGGTCGCCGCGTCCGCGGTCCGGCGAGCGGCGATCGGCGGCGAGGACCAGCCGGTGGCGCGCGTGTGCGATCTTCCGGCTGTCAGCAGCACGCTCAGGGGCAAGGTCGAATTCGAGGTCAGCGAGGAAGGGCGCGAGGAAGAGGTGCTCGAGCACCTGCTGCGCCGTGCGACCAGCGACACCTTCAGGGCCGCGCTTGGTAGCGCCGACCTGACCGGACTACTGGCCAGGTTCAACGACGGCGGCGTGGTCGAGACCGGCGACCTGGTGCCGGCCGCCGACCTGCTGCGCCGCATCGGCGAGGTGCCAGGCTTGGCCAAGATCATGGAACGGCTGCAGATGACCGGCGGCGAATCCTTCGGCCAGGCCGCCGCGGCGCTGGAGTTCGCGCTTGAGGGCCTGTACCTGATGCGCAGGCTGTCGAAGGAAACGATGGACGGCGGCACCATCTACCGGACCTGACCTGCACATGGGAGGCGATTAGGCGTGCCGAGCGGCTATCGCTACGGGCCGTATCGTGACGGGCCAGACCCGCTGGCGCCGCCATATGACGTCCGCGGCGCTGTCGACGCACTGGGCGAGTCCGTACTCGACGGGGCCGATCCGGCCAGCGCCCTGCGTGATCTGCTGCGGCGAGGCATGCCAGGCCGCCGGGGACTTGACGACCTGCTGCGCCGGGTGCGAGACCGCCAGCGCGAGATTCGCAGCCGCGGCCGGCTTGACGGCATCCTCGATCAGGTACGCGCCCTGCTGGACACCGCCATCGGGCAGGAGCGGGCCGAGCTGTTCCCCGACCCGTCAGACGAAGCGAGGCTCCGCGAGGCCGAACTGGACGCGTTGCCGTCCGACACCGCGCAGGCGATCAGGCAGCTGGCCGACTACGAATGGCAGTCCCGCGCCGCGCGCCAGACCTTCGAAGAGCTGAAATCGCTGCTGCGGCGCGAGGTGCTTGACTCGCAGTTTCGCGGGATGAGGCAGACGCTCGCAAACCAGGACCCTGAGGCCCTGCAGCGGGTCAAGGACATGATGTCCGAGCTGACGGACATGCTCGAGGCCGACGCCCGCGGCGAGCACACCCAGCAGGACTTCGACAACTTCATGGACCGCTACGGCGACATGTTCCCCGACTCGCCGGCCAACCTCGAGGAGCTCGTCGACAGCCTGGTGCGGCGGATGGCGGCCGCCCAGCGGCTGCTGGATTCGCTCACCGACGAGCAGCGGGACGAGCTGGCCGGGCTCATGGCGCAGGCGCTGGAGGACGCGGGCCTGGCCGCCGAGATGGGCAGGCTGGCAGATGCGCTGCGCAGCCGGCGCCCCGACATGGACGCCGGCTACCCGCAGCCCCGGATGACCGGCAGCGAGCCGCTTGGGCTAAGCGACGCCACGTCCGCGCTCGGCGAACTGGCGGACCTGGCCGACCTGGAGGATGCGCTGCGCCAGGACTACGCCGGGGCGCGGCTGGATGACATCGACGAGGAGGCAGTCCGCCGGGCCCTCGGCCGCCAGGCCGTGGATGACATGGAGGCGCTCCGGCAGATCGAGCTGGAGCTTGAGCGCCAGGGCTACCTGCAGCGGTCCGACGGCAAGCTGCAACTCACCCCGAAGGCGGTTCGCAGGCTCGGACAGACCGCCCTGAAGAAGGTGTTCGCCCAGCTCCCGGAGGGCGGCACGGGCGACCACGAGCAGCGCGATGCCGGACAGGCCGGCGAGTTCACCGGCAGCACCCGGCCCTGGCGGTTCGGCGACGAGCAGGCGATCGACGCCGCCGCTACCGTGCGGAACGCGCTGATCCGGCAGGCCGCTCCGCCCAGCGGCCGGGGCGAGGCGAGCCGGGTTCCTGACCGGCACCCGCGCGTGCAGCTGTCGGTCAGCGACTTCGAGGTCGCCGAGACTGACCGGCGGGCCTCCGCCGCGGTCTGCCTGCTGGTCGACCTGTCCTACTCGATGGCGCTGCGCGGCACCTGGGGCGCCGCCAAGCAGACCGCACTCGCGCTCCATGCCCTGATCCGGACCCGGTACCCCCAGGACGCCATTCAGGTCATCGGCTTCTCTAACTACGCGCGCGAACTGCACGAGACCGAGCTTGCCGGGCTCAGCTGGGACATGGTGCAGGGCACGAACCTGCACCACGCGCTCGTGCTGGCCGGACGGTTCCTTGACCGCCGCCCCGAGCACAACCCCGTTGTGATGATCATCACCGACGGCGAGCCGACTGCCCACCTGCGCCGTGACGGCCGGTTCTGGTTCGACTGGCCTCCGTCGCCGGAAACGCTAGAGCTCACGCTGGCCGAGGTGGACAAGATGACCAGGCGCCGGGCAACGCTCAACGTGTTCATGCTGGCCGACGACGAGCGGCTGACGTCGTTCGTGGACGAGGTGGCCAGGCGGAACGGAGGCCGGGTGCTGCGGGCCATGCCCGACAGCCTCGGCGAGTACGTGGTGAAGGACTTCCTCCGTGTGCGGAGGGAGCGCATACATTAGATATGCTCTGACCAGGAAAGCAAGTCCTAGTCCGGCAAGTTTTTACGTTTATTCTCTTTGTGCCGTATCCGAGCGGGCTGGCCCAGGAGTACTGTGCCGCTGGTACATCATTCGCCGGTTACCGGCCTCCGCGGGTTTGGTCGGAGGCGTCCGGCTCCCCTAGGAGGATGAAGTGAGTTCTGCAAGCGTTTCCGGTTCCGGCGCGTCCGGTAAGCGCCCAGTCGTCATCACGCTGGCCGTGGTCGGCGTGCTGGCTCTCGTGTACGGGATCATTAACCTGGTTGTGAAGAACCTGCCGAAGGCGATCACGCTGTACAGCAGCGCCCACAACAAGGACACGACGCACCCCCTGCACGCGATCGTGGCGATCGTGGTTGCCGTGGCTCTGTTCGCCGGTGCCTGGTGGATGAACAAGAAGTCGGCCAGCACGGCCGGCCCCACCAGCTCCGCCAGCGCCTAGCGGATTGCTTTCCTGCCGGGGCGTATCCGCGTCGGCTGCACGGTCGGCCCGGATACGCTCCGGCAAGCTTGTGCCTAGTCAAGGCGCAATGATCGGGGCACCAGACCCTCATCCGCTCGCAAAGACGGCGGCTTTCTCCCTGGCCCAGCGGGCGAACGGCAACGCCGACCGGTCCGGCACCTCACCTAAGGTCGCCACGCTGACCGGCATCCTTGATCGCGTGGAGCGAGGCGGCTGGATGGCCCCCGAGCGCGAAGCCGCCGGCCGGCGAGCCGTCTTGATCCAGGACCGGGACCGGGCGGCCGCCGCGCTGTCGGACGGCGGCGACTAGCGCGCGGGGGGCGGCATGGTCCTCGGCGCAGCCGTTGACACCCGGCGAGCCGGACACCTAGATTTGCCAGTGTTCGAGCACGTAACCGATGTTCGTGCAGCGCACAGTGCTGGCCCGGGGGACGACCCCCGGAACCCCCGAGGGCCTGCGGCCGAGCGGTTGTGCTCCGGGTCGTGCCCGGTGCTCGCGGGCAGTGCTCGCGGAAGCGCGCCGTCAGTCGAAGGCGGACGCCCTCAACTCAAAGGAGTGCTCGTTGACCCTTCTGGACAGTGCGATCTGGGACGGCAAGGCCTACTCCGGCGGCTGGAGGGAGCCGAGCGGCGGCCAGGCTCCGGTCACTGAGCCGGCCACCGGCTCCGAACTCGGCCGGGTCGGCATTGCCGCGCCCGCCGACATCGCAGCCGCGGCCGCGGCCGCGGCCGCCGCTCAGCCAGGCTGGGCCGCGCTGCCGTACACGCAGCGCGCGGCGATCCTGCGCAAGGCTGGTGACATCTGGCTCGCCAACGCGGCCGAGATTGAGGACTGGAGCGTCCGCGAGGGCGGCAAGATCCCGCCCGCGGCGCAATTCGAGACTCACGTGGCGACCGAAGAGGTCTTCGAGGCCGCGACCCTCCCGTCGCGACCGTACGGCGACCTGCTGCCGAGCGAACAGCCGCACCTGAGCTTCGCCGAGCGCGTCCCGGTCGGCGTAGTGGGCGTCATCGCGCCATTCAACTTCCCGCAGATCCTGGCGATCCGCTCGGTCGCGCCCGCCCTGGCCCTCGGTAACGCGGTCGTGCTGAAGCCCGACCCGAGGACCGCCGTCTGCGGTGGCGTCGTCCTGGCCAGGATCTTCGAGGAAGCCGGCTTGCCCGAAGGCCTGCTGCACGTCCTGCCGGGCGGCCCGGAGGCGGGCGAGGCGGTGGTGATCGATCCCAACATCGGCGTGATCTCGTTCACCGGATCGACCGGGGCCGGCCGCAAGGTCGGCGCGCTGGCAGGCCAGCACCTCAAGCGCGTGCACCTCGAACTGGGCGGCAACTCCGCACTGATCGTGCTCGACGACGCCGACCTGGACCGAGCCGCCTCGGCCGGCGCCTGGGGCTCCTTCCTGCACCAGGGCCAGATCTGCATGACCACCGGCAGGCACCTGGTCCAGGCCGGAGTGTACGACGACTACGTCGCCAGGCTTGCCGACAAGGCCAGCCACCTGCCGGTCGGCGACCCAGCGTCGGGTCAGGTAGCGCTCGGGCCGATCATCGACGAGCGGCAGCGGGACAAGGTGCACGCGCTGGTCACAGGCAGCGTCGACGCCGGCGCCCGGCTGGCCGCCGGAGGCACCTACGAGGGCCTGTTCTACAAGCCGACGGTGCTGGCCGAGGTGGCGCCAGCGATGCCGGCCTACGCCAACGAGGTGTTCGGGCCGGTAGCCCCGGTCGTGCGGTTCGAGACCGCGGAGGAGGCGGCCAAGCTCGCGGCCGACTCCGAATACGGCCTGTCGCTTGGCATCCTCACCGGGAACGTGATGCGCGGCCTCGAGCTCGCCAGGAAGATCCCCACTGGGATTGTTCACATCAACGACCAGACGGTCGATGACTCGCCGAACACGCCGTTCGGCGGCATCCGGGCGTCCGGCACCGGCGCGCGGTTCGGCGGCACGGCTAACCTGGACGCCTTTACCGACACGCGCTGGGTGACGCTCAGGGGCGACATCGCGCCCTACCCGTTCTGACCGGCCCGACCAGCGCGAGGCACGGGGCACACTGCAATACTCACGACACATGCGTACGCAGGTCGGCATCGTCGGCGCGGGCCCGGCCGGGTTGCTGCTCTCTCACCTGCTGGCGCTGCGCGGCATAGAGTCGGTGCTAATCGAGATCCGCAGCCGCGAGTACTGCGAGGCCCGGCAGCGGGCCGGAGTGCTCGAGGACGGTAGCGTCAGGCTGCTGCGCGCGGCTGGCCTGGCTGACCGCCTGAACCGGCAGGGCATCGAGCACGGCGGCATCTACCTGCAGTTCGCGGGCGAGCGACACCACATCGACTTCCGCGAGCTGACCGGCGGCCGCACCGTAACCGTGTACGCGCAAACCGAAGTGGTCAAGGACATCATCGGCCGACGCCTCGCCGATGCTGGCCCGGACGCGATCGAGTTCGAGGTGACCGGCACCGAGGTGGCCGACCTGGACACCGGTCAGCCGAAGCTGCGCTACACCAGGAGGGACGGTGATCGGCAGGAGGTGATCTGCGACGCCATTGCCGGATGCGACGGCTTCCACGGCATCTGCCGGCCTGCCGTCCCGTCGGGCGTCCAGTCCTTCACCGAGCGGGACTACCCGTACGCATGGCTGGGCATCCTGGCCGATGTCCCGCCGTCCACCGACGAGCTGATCTACGCCCACCATCCCCGCGGCTTCGCCCTGCACAGCCTGCGGGGGCCCACGATCAGCCGGCTCTACCTTCAGGTCAGGCCGGATGAGGACATCGCCGACTGGCCGGACCAGCGGATCTGGGATGAACTATCGGAGCGGTTCGCGCTTCCCGGCTGGGAACTCAAGCAGGGCCCGGTACTGGACAAGAGCATCACCCCCATGCGCAGCTTCGTCAGCACCCCGATGCGCTATGGCCGGCTGTTCCTGGCCGGCGACGCGGCCCACATCGTCCCGCCGACCGGGGCCAAGGGGCTCAACCTGGCGCTGGCTGACGTCGCCCACCTGGCGCCGGCCCTGGCCGGCCTGGTCCGCGGGGAGCCGGCCCTGGCCGACCAGTACTCGGACACGTGCCTGAACCGGGTCTGGCGGTCCACGCATTTCTCGTGGTGGATGACCACCATGCTGCACCGCACTCCGGGCGCGGATGACATGGAGGCGCAACTCCAGCTTTCGCAACTGCGGTACGTCGCGACCTCGAGGGCCGCCGCCACGAGCCTGGCAGAAAACTACACCGGCTACCCGCCGCTGCCCGCCAGCACGTCAGGCACCAGCAGCACGTGATCCTATGAGAAGAAGGACCCACCATGCGCACGACTCCGCCGTTCCGCGCCGACCACGTTGGCAGCCTGCTCCGCCCGGCCCACCTGCTCGCGGCGCGCGAGGACCACGCAGCCGGGCGGATTGACGCGACCGAGCTGCGGGCCGCCGAGGATGAGGCGATCCAGCAGGCCGTGCAGATGCAGCGGGACGTTGGCCTTCAGTCAGCCACCGACGGCGAGTTCCGCCGGGCGTCCTGGCACATGGACTTCATCTACCAGATCGGCGGGGTCGGCAAGTCACCGGGCAACCTCGCGGTGAGGTTCCACAACCCGTCAGGCGACATCGAGTTCACGCCCGCCGCGCTTCACATCGGCGGCAAGATCAAGCTGGACAAGACGATCTTCGCGGACGACTTCGGCTACCTGAAGTCCGCGGTGCAGGAGGCAACGCCGAAACTCACGATCCCCTCGCCGAACATGGTGCACTACCGCGGCGGGCCGGCCGCCATCGACCACGACGTCTACCCTGACATGGATGAGTTCTGGTCGGACCTGTCGGCCGCCTACAACGACGAGGTCCGGCGGCTGGCCGCGCTCGGCTGCACGTACCTCCAGCTTGATGACACGAGCCTGGCCTACCTCAACGACCCTGGCCAGCGGGCGGAGATCGCCGGCCGCGGCGAGGACGCCGAGCACCTGCACCTGCGCTACATCCGCCAGGTCAACGACGCGATCGCCGGCCGGCCGGACACTATGCGGGTCACTACGCACATGTGCCGTGGTAACTTCCGCTCGTCCTGGGCGGCCGCTGGCGGCTACGACTTCGTCGCCGAGGCACTGTTCAGCGAGCTGGCGGTCGACGGCTTCTTCCTTGAGTACGACGACGAGCGCTCCGGCGGCTTCGAGCCGCTCCGGTTCGTCCCTGAGGGCAAGATGGTGGTGCTCGGCTTGGTCACGACCAAGCGGGGTGCGCTGGAGGATCCTGACGCCCTGAAGCGCCGGATCGACGAGGCCGCCAGGTTCGTCCCCCTCGACCAGCTGTGCCTGTCGCCGCAGTGCGGGTTCTCCTCGACCGTCGAGGGCAACGAGCTCACGCAGGACGAGCAGAAGGCGAAGCTGCAACTGGTCGTGCAGACGGCGCACGACGTATGGGGCGAAGGTTAACGACGCAGGGAACGGGGTCGCCCGTTTGCGTTCTCGGTCCGCAGCCAGTACCCGACCGGGAACAGGCGCAGATGCAGGCGCTCGTCCACCAGTCCCCACAGGCCGCGGCGGGCGAACAAGGCCACGACGATCGCGACCAGGCCGAGGATAATCAAGTACCACGCGTTGTATGAGGCCAGCGTCTGCTGCAGGACTATGTACACGGCGGTGCCGATGATCGGCCCCTCGACCGTGCCGAGCCCGCCGATGATGGTCGCGAACGCCATTTCCGCGGTCCACTGCACGCTGAAGACGGCGCTCGGCTGCACCTGGAGCTGGCTGATCGCTAGCACCCCGCCGGCCGCGCCGCAGCCGATGCCCGCCACCACGAAAACCAGCAGCCGGGCCAGCCCGACCCTGGCGCCCGAGCTGCGCGCGGCGACCTCGTCGTCCCTGACCGCGGTGAGCACGAGGCCGAGTCGCCCGCGCAGCAGCAGATAGACGGCGAGCATCGCCAGCACGGTGACGGCCAGGCCGACCCAGTAGGTGTACGCGGTCAGCAGGGTCGGGTTCATCCCGGCGAAGCCAGGCAGCGGCAAGCCGGTGCCGCCGCCGAGCGAGGAAAACCGCTCGATGAACAGCATGATGGCGGCCGCGAGCACCCACGTGGCGATCGCGAAGTAGCCGCTGCGCAGCCGGGACACAAGCCACCACAGCGGCAGCGCGGCCACGCCGCAGGCGATCGCGGCGACGGGCAGCGCCGCAAACGGCGACGTGCCGTGCATGGCCAGGATCAGCACGAAGTACGCACCGAGGCCGACGAACCCCTGCTGCCCGACCGACACCAGGCCCGCGTAGCCGGCCATCAGGTTCCACATGCTTGCGAGCGTCAGCACGATGAACGCCTGCACCAGGATCGCGGTGGTGCCCGAGTACACGATGTACGGGAACAGCGCGAGCACCACGACCACGGCTAGCGCGACGATACCGGTCCAGAACACGTTCTGCCGGGAGCGGGTAACCCGGAAGCCGGCCGCTATGGGAGTGCTGGTGTCGGTAGCCAGGCTCACGACGGTGCCTTCAGAGTTGAGGCCCTCGCCGTCGGGGCCGTCCTGGTTTGAACGCTCATGTCTGAGCCCTCCGGGAGGTCAGGCCTTGCGGGCGCAGCACGAGCACAACCAGGAACACCAGGTACCCGGCGAGAAGCTCGTCGGAGATATTGATCTGAGCGCCGATCTGCTGAGCTACGCCGAGCACGACGCCGCCGAGCAGCGTTCCCCACAGCGAACCAAGCCCGCCGATCACGACGGCGACGAACGCGAACAGCAGGATCGTGTCGGTGCCCGTGGTCGGATCGAGATCGGAGTACATCCCGTACGCGATGCCGCCGAGCGCGACGGTGCCCAGCGCCAGCGCGGCCGCGATGCCGAACACGTGCCGGTAGTCGGCCCCTGATAGCTGCGCCGCCTCCTGGTCGTCGGCGACGGCCCGGATGAGCCTGCCATACCTGGATCCGGAGAGGAAGTACTGCAGCCCGAGCAGCACGACGACCGCGACCGCGAAGATGACCACGAGCAGCCACGCAATCTGGATCTGCGAGCCGACGCTGAAGGATGACGTCACCAGGCTCATTCCGGCGCCGATCCCTCGGGTGTTGGCCGAGAAGAACTGCAGCAGCCCGTTCTCGATCACCATCGACAGGCCCAGCGTGACGATGAGCGTGGTCAGGACGCCCCGGTTCAGCGAACTCTGGATGACCGTGCGCTGCAGCACGTAGCCGAGCACCGCCATCACCGGCACGACAACGACGACGGACCACAGCACGGGCATGTGGGTCGCGGTGATGATGCCGATCGCGACGTACCCAGCGACCACGGCCAGGTCGCCGTGGGCGAGGTTCACAACCTTCATCACGCCGAACATCAGCGACAGCCCGCAGGCGAACAGCGCGTACAGCCCGCCGGTCAGGATGCCCTGAATGACGGCGTTCACCCAGGCCACTACGACTCACTCCCTTCGCCAGGCTGGGCGGGCACGCCAACCGTGCTGGCCAGGCCGAAGTAGGCCGCCTCGACCTGCTCGGCTGTTACGTCGGCAGGCGTGCCTTCCAGCGTCGTCCTTCCTTCCAGCAGACAGTGAATGTGCGTGGCCACCCGCAGTGCCTGGCTCACGTCCTGTTCGACCAGCAACACGGTGAGACCGGTCGCCAGGATCTGCGGCAGCATGCCGTAGATGCGCTGAACGACGACGGGCGCCAAGCCGAGCGAGAGCTCGTCGAGGAGCAGCAGCCGGGGATTGCCGACCAGGGCCCGGCCGATCGCGACCGTTTGCTGCTCGCCGCCCGACAGCTGCTGCGCGCGCTGGTTGCGTCGTTCTTGCATCCAGTCAAACGTCTCGTATACGCGCTCGATCGTCCACGGGCCCGGCCGGGCGTACGCGGCGCCCACCTTCAGGTTTTCCTCAACGGACAGCGACCCGAACAGCCGCCTCCCCTCCGGCACCATCACGATCCCCCGCCGGGCCCGCCGCTCGGGCCGCAGGCCGGTCACGTCCGTACCGTCGAACACCACCGATCCGCGCTGCGGGCGGTGCAGCCCGGCGATCGTGCGCAGGAGCGTCGACTTGCCCGCGCCGTTGGCGCCGATGATCGAGTAAACCTCACCTGGGTAGACCCGGAGCGACAAAGCGTCAAGGGCCCGGAGTTGCCCGTGATACACCGACAGATCGCGAACATCAAGGAGCGGCGCCCCGTTGGGTGTGTTGGCCGCTCCCTGGCGGGCCGCCTCTCCGCTCACGACGGTTCCCGCTCGCCGTCGGCCGCGGAGGCCTCGAGCGTTCCGCCAGCCAGCGCCGCGGTGACGTCGGTGCCGAGGAAGACCTCTCGGACCGCGGGCTCGGCCAGGACCGCGGTC
>JASHOL010000311.1 GCA_030041135.1 Streptosporangiaceae bacterium
GCGCGGTTCCGGCGGCCGGGGCGGTGCACGTGGTCAACAACAACGCCGCAGCGCTGGTGCTGGCGGCCACGGCGCTGGCCGCGGGGCGCGAGATCATCGTGAGCCGCGGCGAGCTGATCGAGATCGGCGACCGGTTCCGCCTCCCGGACCTGCTGCAGTCCACCGGCGCCCGGATCCGCGAGGTGGGCACGACCAACCGGACCGCGCTCGCCGACTACCGGCAGGCCATATCCGCCGACACCGCGTTCATCCTGAAGGTGCACCCGTCCAACTACGTGATCGAGGGCTTCACCGCGTCGGTGGGCGTCGCCGAACTGGCCGGGCTCGGCGTTCTCGTGGCCGGCGACATCGGTTCCGGCCTGCTCCGGCCGAGCCCGGTGCTCCCGGACGAACCCGACGCGGACACCTGGCTGCGGGCCGGCGCCGGGCTGGTCACGGCCAGCGGCGACAAGCTGCTCGGCGGCCCGCAGGCCGGGCTGCTGCTCGGCCGCCGCGAACTGGTCACCGTCCTGGCCAGGCATCCGCTGGCCAGGGCACTTCGGGTCGACAAGCTGACCGTCGCGGCACTGGAAGCCACGCTGGCAGGCCCGCAGACGCCGGTGGCCGACGCCCTCGAGATCAACTCGCGGCAGCTCGGCCTGCGCGCCAGCGCGATCGCGGACGGCCTGGCCGACGCGAGCATCGACGCACGCGCCCAGGACTCGCCGGCCGCGGTTGGCGGCGGCGGCGCTCCCGGCCTGGATCTCGCCAGCGCCGCGATCAGCCTGCCGGCCGAGCTAGCCGAACCGCTGCGGGCCGGTGAGCCCGTCCGCCGTGGGACCATGCCGGCCGTGGTCGGCCGGCTGGAGGACGGGCGGTTGCTGCTTGACCTGCGGGCGGTCGATCCGGCCGATGACGAGCTGCTCCAGGCTGCCGTGATTGCCGCAGCGGGCTGAGCGGGCGGGATCGAGATGAGCGAGATGCACGTCGTAGTCACCGCGGGGCATGTGGACCATGGCAAGTCCGCGCTGATCCGCGCGCTGACAGGCCAGGAGCCGGACCGGTGGGCAGAGGAACGACGCCGCGGCATGACCATCGACCTCGGCTTCGCCTGGCTCACGCTGGCCAGCGGCGACCAGCTCGCCTTCGTTGACGTGCCCGGTCACGAGCGCTTCGTGCCGAACATGCTCGCGGGCGCCGGGCCGGTCCCCGCGGTACTGTTCGTGGTCGCGGCGGACGAGGGCTGGATGCCGCAGTCGGCCGAGCACCTGGCCGTCGTGGACGCGCTCGGCATCAGCCGCGGGCTGCTGGTGATCACCAAGAGTGACCTGGCCGACCCGGCTCCGGCGATGGCGCAGGCTGCGGATCACATCGCCAAGACGAGCTTGGGCGCCGTCCCGGCCGTAGCGGTCAGCGCGCGGACCGGGGCCGGACTGCCCGAGCTGCTGGCCGCGCTGGATCAGCTGGGCAAGACCATGCCAGAGCCCGAGGCCGGCGGGCCGGTGCGCATCTGGATCGACCGCGCCTTCAGCATGAGCGGAAGCGGCACTGTCGTCACCGGCACGCTGCCGGCCGGCACCGTGCACCGGGGCGAAGAACTGGTTCTCGCCCCGGCCATGCGGCCGGTGACGGTCAGGGAGCTGCAGTCCCTCGGCGAGCCGGTCCAGGCCGCATCGGGAACCGCGCGCGTCGCGCTCAACCTGCGCGGGGTGAGCAAGGACGCCGTGCATCGCGGCATGGCCCTGGTCCAGGCCGGCCGCTGGACGCTGACCGATTGCGTCGACGTCCGGCTGCGGGCCACCGCGGAACAGCCCGACGCCTATGGTGCCGGGTGGTCACGCGCTAGCCAGGAGGAAGACGGCGGGATCGCCTCCGCCTTGCCGCGCACGGTCACCGTTCACGCAGGCTCGGCCCGCTGCATCGCGCGGATCCGGGTACTTGGGCCGGAACTCATCCGGCTCAGCCTGACCGACCCGTTGCCGCTGCACGTGGGTGACCGGCTGCTGCTCCGCGACCCCGGCAGCCGCCGGTCCGGCGCCTGGCCGGATGTGGCGGGCGCCATCGTCCTCGACGTCGCGCCGCCCCGGCTGGCTCGACGGGGCGCGGCTGCCGCCGCCGCAAAGCTACTGAGCACCTGGCCAGATCAGCCCGCCGCGGCGCATTTGCTGGCCAGGCACGGTCTGCTGCGAGCCAGCGCGGTCCTCGCGATGGGCATCCGCGAGCACCCGGAACCGGTGGCTGGCGAGTGGCTCGCCGACCCCACGCACTGGCAGACCCTCAGTCACCAGCTCGGCGAGGTCGTGGCCGGGCACGCGGCCAGCGAGCCGCTGTCGGCCGGCATGCCCGTCGAGGCGGCCCGCGCCGCCCTCGACCTGCCAGACCGGCGGCTGGTGCTGGCCCTCGCCCGGGCACCGTTCAGGATCTCCTGCGGCCTGGTCCAGTTGACTCCGGCGGCAGGGCACGGCCCCGGCCAAGGGCTGCCGGAGCCGCTGCAGGCCGCCGTGCGGGTACTTCGCGCCGACCTCGCCGCCGCACCCTTCGCTTCCCCGGACGCCGACAGGCTGCGCAAGCTCGGACTGGACCAGCGCGGCATCGCCGCGGCCGTCCGCGCCGGCGAGCTGATGCGCATCAGCGAGCATGTGGTGCTCGCGCCGGGAGCCGACGCTGCGGCGACGGCCGTGCTAGCGGGCCTGCCGCAGCCCTTCACCGCGGCCCAGGCTCGGGAAGCCCTGGCCACGACCCGTCGCACGGCGATTCCGCTGCTTGAGTTCCTTGATCGCGCCGGGGTCACCGAGCGCCAGGCCGACGACCGTCGCATTGTCAGGTCGAGGCCGCCAGCTCCGCCGGAGGCGGCCCGGCCAGTAGTACCTGAGCAGGCCGTGCCCTCCCAAGCCGCATCCGCGCAGGCCGATCAGCCTGCGGCCGGGCAGGCGGAGCTAGTGCCCGGCGAAACGGGTCGCTGACCAGGTGTCGGCCTCGACCGGCGGTTCGCCTGCCTGAATCCACCGGGACAGCACGGCTGCGGTCACCGGTGCGTTGAGGATGCCGGTCCTGAAGTGCCCGGACGTCAGCCAGGCGTTCGCCAGACCGGGAACCATGTCGATCACCGGACGCCGGTCCGGGTGGCGGGGCCGGAAGCAACACCACTGATGCGACACGCCAATCCCGGCCAGGCCAGGCAGGGTGGCGGCCAGGCCATCCATGATCGACTCGATGACTTCTGGCTGGACCGCGGGGCTCTCGTCGCCCAGGTCAAAGGTGCCCCCGGCGAGCAGGCGACGGTCCTCGATCTGCGTCGCCAGCGGGGCCACGATGCCCGGTAGCCGGACATCGGTCGGTTCGGTCACGAGCAGGTGACCCTTAACCCGCTCGGACGGGATATGCAGCGGCAGCCCGTCCAGCACCGGCGGACGCCCGGTGGCGAACACGACCACGCCAGGGCTGATCTCGCCGGCGGACGTGCCAACCGCGACGATGCGATCGCCACGGATGGTGACGGACGTGGCCGCGACACCCGTGGCGATCGCCGGCAGTCCGGCCGCCAGCCGGGCCACGGCCCGCAGCGGATTGACCCTGGCCTGGCGATGAATCAGCGCGCCCTCCATCGGCCGGGCCAGGCCGGGGATAAGCTCGGCCACCTGGCCGGGGTTAAGCCACTCCACCGAAGGGGGCTGGTGCGCGGCGAACCCGCTGTCGTGCGGCGCCAGGCCGATCCAGTCGAGTTCCACGAGGCCGACGCCGTCGGGGAGCGCCTTCTCCAGGTCATGCCAGCGCTCCAGGCTGGCCCGCTCGAGGTCGACGAACGGCTCGGGGTCGCTCCACTGGTGCGGCTCGGGAATGAGCAGCCCGGTCGCGCCGCCCGTCGCGCCGGCACCCAGCCTGCCGGTCTCGATGAGCAGCACGTTGCCGAGGCCGACCTCCACGCACGCTGCCGCGGTGCTGACACCAAGGATGCCACCGCCGACGACCAGGACATCCGGAGAGGCCCCGGCGAGTTCTGAGTCCCGTCGGCCGAGAGTGGCGCGCTCGCCATCGGTGAGCTGGTCGCGCCAGAAGGGGCCGGTCACGGTCATCGATCATCCTGAATGGGCAGTCGGGCAGCGAGCGGTGGCAGCACGCAATCGTAGGCGACGCCCGATCATTCCGCGATGCGAGCCATCAACCTCGGCGCTAATGATGACCGTCTGCCGACCCGATGACCACTTGCCAATCGCGCCAGCGCTGACTTCCTGATTACCTCGCCGCTAGGGCTGTTCCGGGCAACTGCGGCCTGGCGGGCTACGGTAGCACGAGCCCGACTTCGTTCCGGTAATTTTGCAGCTCGGGAACGAACGAACGGTCACTGTTGCTGCAGTGATTAAGCGCCGTAGGCTTAGCAGTCTCGTCGGCGCGAAATACCCAGATGCGCGCATGTGGAGGTGATGTCGTGCTTACCGATCATTTCGGGCGCACGGCTACCGACCTGCGGGTATCCCTGACAGACCGGTGCAATCTGCGATGCAGCTACTGCATGCCGGCGGAGGGGCTGCAGTGGCTGCCACGGCCCGAACTGCTGACCGACGACGAGCTCGTCCGGGTCATCGGGCTTGCGGTCGGGCGGCTAGGCATCACCGAGGTCAGGTTTACCGGGGGCGAGCCGCTGCTGCGGCGCGGGCTGACCGAGATCGTCGCGCGGGTCGCCGCCCTGCGGCCGCGGCCGGAGATCTCGCTCACGACCAACGGGATCGGCCTGGAGCGGCTGGCGGCGCCGCTGCGGGCGGCCGGGCTCGACCGGATCAACGTGTCGCTCGACACGCTGACGCCTGAGGTGTTCGAGCGGCTGGCCCGCCGGGACCGGCTAGCCGACGTGCTGGCCGGGCTGGCAGCGGTCGCGAAGGCGGGGCTGAACCCGATCAAGATCAATACCGTGCTGATGCGCGACGTGAACGACCACGAGCCGGTCGCGCTGCTCCGGTTCTGCCTGGAACGCGGTTACCAGCTGCGGTTCATCGAGCAGATGCCGCTGGACGCGCAGCATGGCTGGCGGCGCGCCGAGATGGTCACCGCCGACGAGATTCTCGCGGCGCTGAGCGTCGAGTTCACGCTGACGCCCGATGACCCCGCGGACCGCGGATCGGCCCCGGCGGAGGCGTTCCTGGTGAACGGCGGGCCGGCCAGCGTCGGCATCATCGGCTCGGTGACCAGGCCATTCTGCGGAGCGTGCGATCGGATCAGGCTGACCGCCGACGGCCAGCTGCGCAACTGCCTGTTCGCCAGGGAAGAGAACGACCTGCGGACGCCGCTGCGCGCCGGCGCGTCAGATGACGAGCTCGCGGCCAGGTGGATGCGGTGCATCCAGGCCAAGCTGCCCGGGCACGGCATCAACGATCCTGGCTTCCTGCAGCCGACCAGGCCGATGTCGGCCATCGGCGGCTGACGGTCGGGTTACGGCCCGCGATGTCGCAGCCTCCGCAGGCGCCTGGGCCCGACTTCGACAGCGTGATCTTGGCAGGTGGCAGGGCCACCCGGATGAACGGCGCGGACAAGCCGGGACTTGAGGTAGGCGGTCGGCCCATGCTGGTGTCGGTCGCCGCCGCCGCGGCGTCGGCGGGCGCCGGGAGACTCATCGTCGTAGGACCTCGGCGCGGCGGCGCGGTCGGCCTGGGCCTCGCCGCCGTGGCGACGGTCCTGCCCGGCGGGTTGATCACGGTCCGCGAGGAGCCGCCTGGTAGCGGACCGGTTGCAGCCTTGCGGCGCGGGCTGAGCGAAGTCGGCGCGCCTTGGGTGGCGCTGCTGGGAGCGGACATGCCGTTCCTGACCGGCGCGTGGCTCACCGCGCTGCTCGCGGCCGCTGCAGCCGGCCGCCCGCCGGGTGCGATGCTGGCCGATGACGCCGGGCATCCGCAGTGGCTGGCCGGCTGCTGGCAGACGGCGCGACTGCGGCTGGCGCTGGGAACCTATGAAGGCGGCTCGCTTGGCGGGCTGCTTGGGCCGCTGGAGCCCGTGATCCTCCACGCGGACACCGCCGGTCAGCCGCCCTGGCAGGACTGTGACAGCCCGGCGGAGCTAGCTGCGGCCAGGGCGGCTTACCGCCGCCAGAACGGAGAGCCATGACGACCTTGCACAGCTGGACCGAGGCCGCCTGCGCGGAGCTTGGCGTGCAGGCGGATGACGGCGCCATCCGGGCCGTGCTCGACCTTGCCAGGGACGTGGCCCATCAGATTGAGCGGCCGGCTGCGCCGGTATCCGCGTTCCTGCTCGGGCTGGCCGTTGGCGGCGGACAGCCCTTGGCCGCGGCCGCCGAGCAGCTCAGGGCGCTGGCGGCGGGCTGGCCGGCTAGCGAGCCTGGCGACGCCGGCCGGTAGCTGACCAAGAGTCAGGTTCGCCCGTCAGGGGCTTGCGTTGCGCTTTCTCCGGCCGGGGACTTGCGCTGCGATCGATAACGATATATCGTTGACGTATCAAGTTGCTCCGACGATAGTCCGCGACAGGTCGGACAGGAAGTCGGGCACGAACCAGCAAAGGACGAAAGAACTTATGCAATACGACGAATCACACGGGCGGCGCCGCGGCGAAGGCCGCTGGGAGCCGGCCCACGACACCGAGAACAGGCGGTTTCACGACCACCGTGAGCATCGCCACGACGACGACGAACAGCGAGCCACGCGGATGCGCGGCCGCGGCCGGCGCCATTTCGCCGGACCCGGCTCCCCGCCCGGCGGGCCCTTCCCGTTCCCCGGCGGACCGGGCATGCACGGGTTCGGCCCGTGGATGAAGGAAGGCCGCGGCCCGCGCGGCGGCCGCGCGCGGCGCGGCGACGTCCGTGCTGCCGCGCTCGCGCTGATTGCCGAGCAGCCGCTCAACGGCTACCAGATCATCCAGGAGATCGGCGAGCGGAGCAGCGGCGTGTGGCGGCCGAGCCCTGGCTCGATCTACCCCGCACTCCAGCAACTGGAGGACGAGGGGCTGATCCGTGCCGAGGCAGGCGACGGCGGGCGCCGCGCCTATCAGCTCACCGACGAAGGACGAGCGTACGTGGAGGCGCACGCCGACGAGCTGCGCGCGCCGTGGGATGACCTCGGTGGCCCCGGCCCGGCGTTCGAGATGCGCTCACTGGTCGGCCAGGTCGCGATGGCTGCCTATCAGGTAGTCACTGCCGGGACCGACGCGCAGGCGGCGCAGGCCCGCCAGGTGCTGGCCGAGGCCAGGAAGTCGCTGTACCGGATCCTCGCGGCTGACGAGGACGAGACCAGCGGTGCCGGAGAGTAACGCGGCGCCGCTGGCGGCAGGCTACGCCGTTAGGCTCATTGGTAGCCGACCTATGGAGGCATCAGGAGTGGCAGCGCAGACGGGCACGCGGCGCGGTGACGCGCAACTGAACGGCAGCGCCGGGACCGAGGCCGTGATATCGGTCTCCGGCCTCGTCAAGAGGTACGGGGACGTGGAAGCCGTCCGCGGCATCGACTTCGAGGTAGCCAGAGGCGAGACCTTTGGCTTCCTCGGGCCGAACGGCGCGGGTAAGACGACAACGATCAAGATCCTCTGCACGCTCGCCCAGGCCACGTCAGGCACGGCGAAGGTAGCGGGGTACAACGCGGCCACAAGCCGCGACGCCGTCCGGCGGAACATCGGCCTGGTCTTCCAGGACACCACGCTCGACACCTACCTGACCGCCGAGCAGAACCTGCGGTTCCACGCCGAGCTCTACGGCGTGCCCAAGTCCGCGGTCATGCCGCGGATGCGGCAGGTCATGGACATGGTGGGGCTGTGGGATCGCAAGGACAGCCTGGTCAGCACGTATTCGGGCGGCATGCAGCGGAGACTCGAGATCGCTCGGGGCCTGCTGCATGCCCCCCACGTGCTGTTCCTTGACGAGCCGACGGTCGGGCTCGATCCGCAGACCAGGTCATCGATCTGGGCGTACATCAACGACCTGAAAACCCGCGAGGACATCACGATCTTCCTCACGACCCACTACATGGACGAGGCCGAGCACTGCGATCGGATCGCGATCATCGACCACGGCAAGATCGTGGCGATTGACACGCCCGAGGCGCTGAAGGCGAGCATCGGCAAGGACCGGGTGCAGATCCACACGACCGACGACCAGGCCGCCATCGCCGAGCTCAAGCAGAACTTCGGGCTCGACGCGGCCATCCACGAGGGAGCCGTCACGTTCTCGGTCGCCGCCGGTGAGCAGTTCGTGCCGCGGCTGTTCAGCGAGTTCAGCATTCCTATCAAATCGGTCAGCGTCTCCAGGCCGTCGCTTGACGACGTGTTCATGTCGTACACGGGCACCACGATCCGCGATGCCGAAGGCGGAGCGGGCAACGAGTTCATGCGCAACATGCACCGGATGCGCACCGGCGGGAGGCGGTAGCGATGGCGACTCAGACGACCAGGCCCGCTGCCGCCACCGAGACCGGCGGCGTGGTCGAGCGGATCAGGGTCTCGGTACCCGAAGGCGGCCTGCGGCACGACCTGCGCGCGGTCAGCATCGTATGGCGCCGTGAGCTGATCAGGTTCCGGACGGACCGGCTGCGGGCCATTACGTCGCTGGTGCAGCCGTTCCTGTTCCTGTTCATCCTCGGCACGGGGCTGGGCCGGCTGGCGAGCGGGAGCCTGCCACACACGGCGAACTTCGATTTCAAGACCTTCATTTATCCCGGCGTGCTTGCCATGTCGGTGCTATTTACTGCGATCTTCTCGGCCGGGTCGATCGTCTGGGACCGTGAGTTCGGGTTCCTGCGGGAGATCCTGGTGGCGCCGGTTAGCCGGGCGTCGATCGTGGTGGGCAAGTGCCTGGGCGGGGCGACCATCGCGACCTTCCAGGGCATCATCTTCCTGTGCCTGGCCTGGTTCGCGCACGTGCCCTACAACCCGGTCCTGATCTTCAGCCTGATCGGCATGCTGCTGCTGCTGTCGTTCACGCTGACCGCGTTCGGGGTAATGATGGCGGCCAGGATCAAGCAGTTCCAGGCGTTCATGGCGCTGACGCAGATGCTGGTCTTTCCGCTGTTCTTCCTGTCCGGAGCGCTGTACCCGCTCAACGGGCTGCCTGCCTGGCTGACCGTGCTGACCAGGCTCGACCCGCTGACCTATGTTGTCCAGCCGATGCGGCACGTGGTTTTCAGCCACCTGAGCTTGCCGCCGTACGTCGCCGCCTACATCAACGGCCACCTCGCGCCGGGCATCACCTGGGCCGGCTGGGTGGTGCCGCTCTGGCTCTCGCTCGGGATCGTGGCGGTGATGGGGCTGGGCATGATGTCCGTGGCCATCGCCGAGTTCAGCAAGACGGAATAGACAGACCGCCCATGTCGTAGCGGGGTCGGCAGGACCTCGGCGCAGCCAACCGGAAACGGCTGCCCCGAGGCCCACGTCGGCCCCGGCGTGAGCCGAATTGGGGGGTCCGGGGTGTGTGCGGCTCCCGGCCGGCCCCGGCGTGAGCCGAATTGGGGGGCCAGGGTGTCTGCCGGTCCCGGCCGGCCCCGGCGCGAGCCCTTTGGGGGGTCCGGGGGGTGTCCCCCCGGGCAAGCACTGCGAGCCTCTGGGAAGCGGTCCGAAGGACCGCGAACATAGAGCGACGCCGGGTGGCTACGGGGGCAAACCACCCGGCGTCGCGTTCATCGGCGCTCCGACGGGGGCCCGGAACGCCGGCAATTGGTGCCCCAGCGGGGGACCAGAGCACCGCTAAGCATGTTACACCGAACCTCCCCCTAGTGCGTCAAGACCGGATTACGAGGATCTCTCGGCATGCCGGTCGACTAGTACTCCTATTTGGTCGGCTATGCGACAGACGTTGTTGCACCGGGCAGTTGTTATGCCGGGGCGCGCCGATAACGTCAAGAAATGCGGCGAATCGCCGCTAATGTCCGGTTGCCGAAGCGGGCGGCACGTGTGAGTCGCGGCCCTGGCCGGACGACTGGTCGTTCGGCGGCGCAGATCCCGGCGGCACATATCGCTCAGGCAGGTTCGGCTGGTACTGGCGAAAGCCGCGGCTGTAGGGCTCGCGGCCGCCGTTGGCGAATACCACGGCGAAGTAAGGGATCACGACGGCCCCGATGACAGGGATCGCGGTGAGCCAGCCCAGGTGATTGACGAACATCAGTAGCGCCGTTATGAAACAGATCGTCCTGATGCCCATCATGATCAGATAGCGGCGCTCGCGGTAGGCAATGTCCGCCGACTTACTTGGACGTGCCTCGGTAACCAGGTAGGCCTGGTCCCGACCTGAGCGCTGAGGCTTTCGCACGCTTCCACGTTATTCCGCTCCTCGGCCCGCCGCCAGCGGGGGGCAGGGCCTGAGTTTCGCGAACGGGCGAGCCTGGCGAGCGGCCGGGCGGGCAGGTGATAGAGGTGGCATACCGGCGGCGTCCGCTCGCCGCGACGGCGGGCGCCGGAGGACAAGAACCGCGCCAGGAAGGCAGGCACCAATGACCGACCGCACATACCGGGTAACCGAGATCGTCGGCACGTCACCCGACGGCGTCGAGCCCGCCATCAGGGGCGCCCTTCACCGCGCCGCGCAGACGCTGCGGCATCTGGACTGGTTCGAGGTCACCCAGATCCGCGGCCAGATTGTCGACGGCGACGTGGCTCACTTCCAGGTCGGCCTCAAGGTCGGCTTCCGGCTTGAGGACGCCTGAGTGGCCCGGCGGGCGACAATAGCCAGAAGAGCGCGCTGGCCCGGCAGTGCTAGCTGGCCTGGCTGACCGACGACATGTTGAATCCCTCGACGCGGAGCGGCGGCATGGCAGCCCTGGTGAAGTAGTCGCTGAGTTCCCGCGGCAGCGTCGGCTGGGTGGCGCCGGCCTCCGTGACGCGGTCGAGCATGGCGACCGGGCTCTCGTTGAACCTGAAGTTGTTGACCGCGCCGGTCACCTCCCCGTTCTCCACCAGATACACCCCATCCCTGGTCAGCCCGGTGAGCAACAGGGTCTGCGGGTCCACGTCACGTACGTACCACAGGCAGGTCAGCAGCAGCCCGCGGCTCGTGCTGGCGACCATATCGGCCAGCGTCGCGGTCGAGCCGTCGGCCGTCAGGGTCAGGTTGTCGACCCAAGGCGAGTAGGGCAGCCCGGAGAGCTCCGCGGAGTACCTGGTCTGGACGAGCGCCCCCAGCCTGCCCTCTGCAATCCACTCGGTCCGCGGCGCCGGCTGGCCGTTGTCGAAGACCGAAGCGTTCCGGTGCGAAGCGTGCGCGATGACGAACGGGGCGCACTGCAGGCCGGGCGCGGCCGGGTCGCTGAACATCGTCAGCGGCATGGCGGTCAGCCGCTCGCCGACCCTGGTGCCGCCGGGCTTGCTGAAGACGGTTCTGCCGTCGATCGCGTCCCTCGCACCGGCCGACCAGTACATATAGGCCATCAGGTCCGATACCGCGCTCGGGGGCAGCAGCGTCTCATACCGGCCGGCCGGGAGCTCGACCGAGCGGGAGGCCCAGTCCAGGCGCTGGCCAAGCTCGGCCTCCAGCGCCATGACATCCACGTCGCGGAAATCGCGGGTGCCCGCGCCGGCCCAGGCCGACCTGGCCAGGTCGGCCGACTTCGCGTTGAGCTCAAGCCGGCCGGTCGGCTGGTCGTGGCGAAGGCGCAGACCAGTCGAGGTACCGACGAAGCTAGAGGTCACCTGGTGCTCGGCGTAGCCGTAGAGCAGCCGGTCCCCGCTGGCTGCGCTCGCGAAGGCGTTCCCTAGCTCTCCGGCGAAGGCGCCGAACACGCCGATCTCGGTGCCAGCCGGCGGATCATCCCAGCCGGGGGCCGAGCCAGCGAGCGGCGGAGCCGAGGTGGCCAGCGGCTGCGCGTCTTCGGCTGGCGATCCTTCCGCGGCCGCCAGCGAAGCCTCGGCCACGACGTCGGCGATGTGCTCATCGCGCACGCCGGCGCGGGACACGACACCGACCCTCGTCCCGTCGGCGTCACGGCTGACCGCGATCACGGTCAGCTGCCTGGTCCTGGACACGCCGTTGGTGGTGAGCGTGTTACCGGCCCAGCGCAGGTTCGCGGTCGAGCTCTCGTCCGCGATCACGACGCAGTCGTCGCAGCGGGCCGCCTGCAAGGCGATCTCGACGGCGTCCTGCGGAGCATGCTCGATCATGATGTGTCTCCCGCTCGCCTCCGGGGCGCCTCGAGGCGGCGCCTTCCCTCGTCGCTCGTGCCTCGCTCCTCAGTCCAGGCGCCACCGCGCCCCGTCGGCTCGCTCATGATGCTTCCTCCACCGTGTTGAGGATCCTGATGCCGCGCATGACGACTGAGGGGCATCCGTGGCTGACCGGCGCTATCTGGGCGGGCTGGCCCTTGCCGCAATTGAATGCGCCGCCGAGCACATAAGTCTGCGGGCCGCCGATAGCCTCCATGGCGTTCCAAAAGTCCGTCGTGGTGGCCTGATAGGCGACGTCGCGCAGTTGCCCGGTCAGCTGCCCGTTCCGTATACGGAAGAATCGCTGCCCGGTGAATTGGAAGTTGTACCGCTGCATATCAATTGACCAGCTCTTGTCACCGACGATGTAGATGCCGTCGGTCACGCCTGCGATCAGCTCGGCCGTGGACGGTCCGTTCGCGGCCGGCTGCAGGCAGACGTTCGCCATGCGCTGGATCGGCATGTGGCCGGGGGAGTCGGCGAACGCGCAGCCATTCGAGCGGCCCAGGCCCTTCAGCCTGGCCATCCGCCGGTCCAGCTGGTACCCGGCGAGCACGCCGCCAGAGATCAGGTCCCAGGACTGGCCGGCCACGCCTTCATCGTCGTAGCCGACGGTGGCCAGGCCGTGCTCGGCCGTGCGGTCGCCGGTGACATGCATGATCGGCGAGCCGTATTGCAGGGAGCCCAGCTTGTCGAACGTCGCGAACGTGGTGCCGGCGTATGCGGCCTCGTACCCGAGCGCCCGGTCAAGCTCGGTCGCGTGACCGATTGACTCGTGGATGGTCAGGTACAGATTCGACGGGTCGATGACGAGGTCGTAGCGCCCGGCCCGGACCGACGGCGCGGCCAGCTTCTCGGCCAGCAGTGACGGCAGCTGGGCGAGCTCGGAGTCGAAGTCCCAGCCAGTCCCGGTGAGGTACTCATAACCCCGGCCAGCCGGGGGCGCGAGGGTTCGCATGGTCTCGAACCTGCCGTCGGGCTCGACGGCGACGGCATTGACCTCGGGATGGACCCTGATCCGTTGCTGCAGCGCCGTGGTCACGCCGTCGCTGTAGAACTTGGACTCCCTGACCTGATTCAGCGACGCGTCAACGTGGCTGATGCGGCTGTCCGCGAGCAGGCCGGAGCTCCAGCCGGCCAGCAGCGCGATCTTGTCCGCGACGCCGACGTCGAACGGGTCGACCTCATAGCTCGACACCCAGGTCACCGAGCCGTAACCCGGCTCGTCGGCCAGCTCGATCCGCTCAGTGCTGATCGCGGCCGCGACGCGGGCCACGTCGACCGCCTCCTCCGCCGCCCGCACGGCGGCGGCCGTGGTCAGGTCCACGGCCGAGGCGAAGCCCCACGTGCCGTCGACCACGACCCGGACCGCCAGCCCGAGATCGTCGGCGTCGAACTGCGTTTCCAGCCGGCCGTCGGACAGCCTGATCTGCTGGCCGCGGAGCCGTTCGGCGCGGAAGTCGGCATGCTCGGCGCCAAGGTCGGCGGCGCGGGCCAAGGCCGCGTCGGCGAGCTGCCGTAGCGGGTAAGAGGTGAACTCGGGATCGATCCGGCCCGGCCCGGTGTCTGCATTACTGGCCACGACGAGCGAACCTACCGAACCGCAAGCCCTGTGCGCACCCGCTAATTGCGAGCCCGTAACTACGGGTCGGCTCGGCTTCAGGCCAGCCCGGTCGGGCTTCAGGCCAGCCCGGCTAGCCTCAGGCCGTACCGGCAGCGATACGCTCGCCGGCGTCCGGTCAGCCGCGAGGCGAGGGAGTTCGGCACAGATGGCGCGTTCGGTTCTGGTGACCGGGGGTAATCGGGGCATCGGCCTGGCCATAGCCCAGCGGCTGCACGCCGACGGCGACAACGTGACAGTGACCTCAAGGTCAGGCGACCCGGTGGACGGGCTGACCGTGGCCACGTGCGACGTCAGGGACAGCGTCCAGGTGGACGCGGCGTTCGCGGTCGCCGAAGCGGCATACGGGCCGGTCGAGGTCCTGGTGGCCAACGCCGGCATCACCAGGGACCAGTTGCTGGCGCTCATGAGCGAGGACGACTTCGCCGCGGTGCTCGACACCAACCTGACCGGCGCCTACCGGGTGGCCAAGCGCGCGGTCCGCGGCATGATCAGGATGCGCCGAGGCCGGATCATCCTGATTTCGTCGGTCGTCGGATTGCTCGGCTCTGGGGGTCAGGCCAATTACGCCGCGTCCAAGGCCGGGCTGGTCGGCTTCGCCCGGTCGCTGGCCAGGGAGCTCAGCACCAGGAACATCACGGTCAACGTGGTCGCGCCCGGATTCGTGGAAAGCGATATGACCGCCGCCCTGCCTGCGGACAGGAAGAAGGCCATCCTCGACAGCGTGCCGCTTGGCCGGTACGCGTCGGCGGCGGAGGTCGCCGGCGCGGTCGCGTTCCTGGCCGGCCCGGATGCGGCCTATATCACCGGCGCGGTCTTGCCGGTCGATGGCGGTCTTGGCATGGGGCACTGACAGAGACCTTTTACCCCAAGGGAACGAGGTGCCTCCGTGGGCATACTGGACGGCAAGCGAATCCTTGTTACCGGGGTGCTCACGGACGCCTCCATCGCCTTTCATGTCGCGCGGCTCGCGCAGCAGGAGGGCGCGACCGTGGTGCTGACCGGATTCGGGCGGCTCAGCCTGGTCGAGCGGATCGCACGCAGGCTGCCAGACCCGCCGCCCGTGCTTGAGCTGGACGTGACCGACGACGGCCAGCTCGAGTCGCTGGCCGACCGGGTCGGCGCGCACGTGGACGGGCTCGACGGAGTCGTCCACGGCATCGCGTTCGCGCCCGCCTCGGCGCTAGGCGGCGGCTTCCTCGAGACGCCCTGGCCGGACGCGGCCACCGCCATCCAGGTGTCGGCCTACTCGCTGAAGTCGCTCGCGATGGCCGCGCTCCCGCTGATGGGCGGCGGCGGTGCGATCGTGGGCATGGACTTCGACGCCAGCGTGGCCTGGCCGGCCTACGACTGGATGGGCGTGGCCAAGGCGGCGCTTGAGTCGACCGCTCGTTATCTCGCCCGCGACCTCGGGCCCAGGGGCATCAGGGTCAACCTGATGTCGGCGGGGCCGCTGAAGACCATTGCCGCCCGCAGCATCCCCGGATTCGAGAAGTTCGAGGGCGTCTGGGCTGACCGGGCGCCGCTGGGCTGGGACATGGCCGATCCCGAGCCTGCCGCCCGCGGCTGCGTGGCGCTGCTGTCGGACTGGTTCCCGGCTACCACCGGAGAGATAGTGCACGTGGACGGCGGCGTCCACGCGGTGGGGAGCTAGCCGTAGGTTCCCGGCAAGTCATCACAGTGTGACACGATTCACTACTCAGCGTTCTCATGCGGTCTATCTGGCCTCTATAGAATCTTCCGGGCGGCAGATGCCGAATGTGGCTGACTCGCCGTCATTGACCAGTTCTTCGATAACAACTTGTGACAATTTCGGCATGGCAACGCTACCGCGACGCCTTTACCCTAGGGCCCACGCTCGGTGTCTCGGGGCTGGATCATGGCCAGGGCCAGCTCAGGGGCACCCGGAAGCGAGCGGACAAGGCGCCACCGGGCATCGGGCCCGGTGGCGGACGGCTCAGGGCGTGCCGGGGCGATCACGGCCCGGACGCCACGAGAGGCAGGAAACTAATGAAGCGATTTGCTCGGACGGGCGTGCAGCTCGCCGTGGTCGGCGTCGCCGCCGCCATGACGCTGTCGGCCTGCGGTTCGTCCTCGCCCACCAAGGCCGTCGTGAGTGGGGCGTTCGGCTCCATTCCGGCGGAGCACGGCACGCCCACCGGCACCGGCACCCTGAACCTGCCGGAGTTCGCGGGCGTCCCGCCAACTTATATCTTCCCGGTCACCCCCTCGGCGGACAACTCGATCGGCACGGTCACGCTGTTCGAGGACTTCTTGTGGCGCCCGCTGTACTGGTCGCCCGACGGCAACCAGCAGGTCATCGACTACCCGCTGAGCACCGGCGAGAAGCCGGTCATCTCCAACGGCGGCAAGACCTTCACGATCACCCTCAACCCGGCCTACAAGTGGTCCAACGGCGCGGCGATCACCGCCGATGACGTGCTGTTCGACTTCGACCTGATCAAGGCGGCCATCGCGGAGAACCCGGCCAACTACGCGGGCTACGTGCCCGGCCAGTTCCCGGCCAACGCGACGTTCAAGGTGATCGGCCCCGAGACGTTCTCGCTCACGTTCAACAAGACCTACAACCAGGGCTGGCTGTTCTGGGACGAGGTCGGCCAGCTGATCCCGCTGCCGTCGACGGTGTGGAACATCGACTCGACCGGCGGAGCGCACGTGGCTCCCAGCGTGTGGGAGACGCTGAAGGGCGCAGAGAAGATCTTCAACTACCTGACCGCCCAGGCCGCCCTCAAGAGCACCTACGCGACCAACCCAATCTGGAAGACGGTCGACGGCCCGTTCACGCTGACGGCGTTCAACTCGACCACCGGCTCGTTCTCGATGGTGCCGAACCCGTCTTACGGCGGCCCGATCAAGGCCAAGTTCAGCACGCTGAACATGATCTTCTACACCGACGAGACCGCCGAGTACGACGCGGCCCTGTCGGGCGCGCTGAGCATCGCCTACCTGCCGTTCCAGAACCTGCCGCAGCTCAAGTCGCTCAAGGCCAAGGGCTTTGAGGTCTACGGCTACCCCGGCATGGGCTTCAACTACATCGCCTACAACTTCAAGGACACCACCGACCACTGGAACGACGTGATCGCCCAGCTGTACGTCCGGCAGGCGCTGGCGCACCTGCAGAACGA
>JASHOL010000312.1 GCA_030041135.1 Streptosporangiaceae bacterium
CAGCCGGGTGCTGGCGTGAAAGCAGGGCGGCGTAGTGGACATCTTGAAGATCGTTCTCACGTACGTGCTCTGGCTCTACCTGCTGCTACTCATCGCGCGTTTGATCATCAGCTGGATACAGGTCTTCTCCAGGGACTGGCACCCGACCGGGATCGTCCTGGTCATCGCCGAGGTCGTGTATACCGCCACCGATCCGCCACTGAGATTGCTAAGGCGCTACATTCCGACGGTCAGGCTCGGTACTGTGGCCTTGGACCTCAGCTTCATGGTGCTGTTCCTGGTGATACTTATCCTGCTGGATGCCGTGGTGCCGAGGATCTGATCGGGTAGCGTCCACAGGGGACCTAGCTCGACGCGCCAAGGAGACGACGACATGCCACTGACGCCCGCGGATGTGCGGAACAAGCAGTTCAGCACGACCAGGCTCAGGCCGGGCTACGACGAGGAAGAAGTCGACCAGTTCCTTGACGAGGTCGAACAAGCGCTGGACGAGCTCATCCAGGACAACGAGGAGCTCCGCGCCAAGCTGGCTGAGGTGCTGCGCGGCAAGCCACCGGTCACGCTGTCCCCGCAGGCCGAGGTGCCCGAGCTGATGGCTCCCGAGCCGATCAGGCACGAGCCAGAGCGCCGGCCTGAGCCGGTCGCGATGCGGCCCGCCGAGGACAACATGGATACGGTCGCCCGCGTGCTTGCCCTGGCGCAGCAGACCGCTGACCAGGCGATCGCTGACGCCCGGCGCGAGGCGGACGAGACGCTGGGCCGGGCCCGGCGCGAGGCCGACGACATCCTCACTAAGGCTCGCCGCCAGTCCGAGCAGATCACCAGCGATGCCAGGGCCCGCGCCGAGAGCCTCGAGCGGGACGCGCAGGAGCGGCACCGCCAGGCGATGGGCTCGCTCGTCCAGTCCCGCGAGGAACTGGAGCGCCGGGTCGACGACCTGCGCGCGTTCGAGCGTGAGTACCGCAGCAGGCTGAAGGCGTACCTGGAGGGTCAGCTTCGCGACCTGGAGGCGGGCGCGGCCGACAGCGGCGTCTTCCCCGCGGTGGCCGGCGCGCCGTCCATGGGCATGGGCCGCATGGAGATGCGCAACGGCGCCCAGAGCGGCGGCTACCCGTCGATCCCTGAGCCGGTGGTGCACAACAATGGCGGTTTCCACCCCTCGGATGCGGGCCAGCACGACCGTCGTTAGCACTGGCCGTGTGTGGCAGTGCTGAGAGCTAACGGGGGCCGTAGGTGATCAGGTTCAGCGCGATCGTGTCGGTCGTGGTGGTAGCGCTCGTGCTGCTGGTCGCGGGCGCGGTGTCTGGTTCGCTGATGCTGGTGTACGCGGCGATCGGCGTTGCCGGCGTGGCCCTGCTCATGCTGGTCGCCGGCGTCCTGGTCTGGCGCGAAGAGCTCTTCGGCCCGTCGGCCGCGGCGAGGACTGCTGTCGGCGGAGCGGACATGCAGTTCGGGCCGGCCGCGCAGTTCGCGGATGAGCCGATGATCGTGCGGAGCGGAAGGCCAGGGCCCGCCGAGGCTGGCCCGCCCGCCCGCCCGACCGCCCGGCCGGCTGCCTACGCGGGGCGCGGACAGGCCACTGAGCACGGGCAGCAGGGCCACGAGCCGCGAACCCGGATCGTGCGCGAGGACCTGATCGCCGGTGATGGCCGGGTCCAGGGCGAGGCTCGCGCCCCCCAAGGCTCCCGCGGCCCAAGGGAGGACCGAGGACGCCGGCCTTCCTGGGAGCGTCCCGCCGCGGAGCCGGCTGCAGCCGCAGGCTGGGCACCGGCCGGCGGGCCAGCGGGCCAGGATGACGAGCGCCTGTACCGGCGTGAGGCCAGAGCCGAGTCAGCCACTGCCGAATCGGCCAGGGGCGGGCCAGCCAGGAGAAGGCCCCGGCCGGCCCAGGATGCACGCAGGCAGGAGCAGGGTGCGTGGGCGCAGCCCGCAGGGGCACCTGCAGCCTCGCCGGACCAGGCGGGCCATGCCCAGACCAGACCGGGTGCGCCTGGCCGTGTGTGGCCGGTTCCCGGACAGGACGAGTCGGCTGCCGGGCCTGCCGCCGCAGCACGGACACCCGCCGGCGGCCGGCCGGACAGCGTTGGCGATCGCGAACCGGCCGCAGGTTCTGGCCACCCGCCGACCGCGTCCGGCCAGACTCAGCTGAACGCCGCAGGACGTAACCGCGGCCAGGGCGAACAGTCCTCGACCCCGCCAGGCGGTGGGAGTTCTGCGGGACCGGCCAGCGGCGCCGCAGCCTGGTTCGGCAGCGCGACTCCCGCGAGCCCGGCCGCTCCCGGCAGGCCCGCGCAAGCTGGCGCGCCGGGGACTAACGGGTCGCCGAAGCCCGGCCAGGCGCCGTCGGCGGCGGCCAGGACCGGTTCCACCGCCGGCCAGGATGCCAGCCCCTCCGTCTCTGGCCCGGCCGCGAGCGACGCTAACGCCGACGATAAGCCGGCTGCCGCACCGGACCAGAGCCGCAGGGTCACGGTAGTGCCAGGGATCGCCAGGTATCACAACGCAGACTGCATCCTGATCAGGTTCCTCGGTGAGGATGACCTCCAGACCATGACTCTGGGCAAGGCCGAAGAGTCCGGCTGCGTTCCCTGCCGGGCCTGCCGGCCAGAGAAGGAACTCGCCTCCGCTCTATAGCGGCGGGCCAAGCGGCGTCAGGCGCTGCAGCCAGAACGTCAAGCCAAGATCCTCGCTGCCGTGCCTGATGCCGCCTGCGTCGGCGGCGCCGCGACGCAGCTGCGCGAAGTCGGCGGCCAGCACCTCGTCGGCGATCAGCTGGCTGTGCTCGGTGAGCGCTTCGGCTAGTTCGGGATCGGCGGTGGACCAGCGAAGGACTACCCGGTCGGTCAGGGCCAGCCCGTCTGACTTCCTGGCCTCCTGCATCAGCCTGATAGCGTCGCGCGCAAAGCCCTCCCGCCGCAGTTCCGGCGTGATCGCGACCTCGATCGCCACGGTCTCTCTGCCGTCGGCCGCCACCGCCCAGCCGCTTCTGGGCGTCTGAGTGATGATGGCGTCCTCGGGACCGATGCTCACGGCCGTGCCCTCGACGATCACCTCAGCCGTGCCGCCGTCCCGCAACTGCCCGGCCAGCGTCGCCGGATCGGCCGCGCCGAGAGCCGCGGCAACGGGCTGAGTGCCGCTGCCGAAGCGCTTGCCGAGGGCGCGGAAATTCGGCCGGACCGTATAGCTCACCAGGTCGGCGTCGGACGTGTCGAGTGGGTCGAGCCGGCGGACGTTCAGCTCCTCCGCGATCTGGGCTGCGAGCGCGTCCGGCAGCTCTGCGAATCCAGGCGCGCTGACCAGCGCGCGGGCCAGCGGCTGACGCAGCTTGACCATGGCGCTGGCGCGCGCGGAGCGGCCGAGTTCGACCAGGCGCCTGGCCAGCGCCATCTGACCGGCCAGTCCGGTATCGATGAGCGAGGAGTCGGCCTGCGGCCACGATGCCAGGTGCACCGAGTCCGGCGAGTCAGCAGATCGCAGCACGTTCCAGACGTAGTCAGTCAGGAACGGGGTGATCGGCGCCATGACGCGGGTGAGGACGTCCAGCGCGGACCACAGCGTGGCGAAGGCCGAGGCTGTCTCGGGCGACCCCGTTCCCGCCCAGAAGCGCCGGCGTGATCGCCGCACATACCAATTCGACAGGTCGTCGATGAAGCCGGCGATCCGGCGGCCGGCCACGACCGGGTCGAAATCCTCGAGCGCCTCGGTGACGTCGCGTATCAGCGCGTGCACCTCGCTGAGCAGCCATCGGTCGAGCAGCGGACGGGCGGCTGGCTCGGGCACGGCCGCGGCCTCCTGCGGCGAGGCCTCGGCGGCGTTGGCGTAGATCACCAGAAACGAGACCGTGTTCCAGTAGGTGAGCAGCACCTTGCGGACGATCTCGTCGAGGACGCCGGACCCGATCTTCCTGGTCGCCCACGGTGAGCCCGACGCGGCGAAGAACCAGCGGACCGCGTCGGCGCCGTGCGCCTCCATCAGCGTGATCGGCTCGAGCACGTTGCCCAGGTGCTTGCTCATCTTGCGGCCGCGGTCGTCGACGATCAGGCCGAGGCAGATCACGTTCTCATACGCCGACCGGCCGAACAGGAGCGTGCTGACCGTCATGAGCGAGTAGAACCAGCCGCGAGTCTGGTCGATCGCCTCGCAGATGAACTGCGCGGGGAATGAGCGCTCGAACGCGGCCTCATTCCGCAGCGGCGCGCCGTGCTGGGCGAACGGCATCGCGCCAGAGTCATACCAGACGTCGATGACCTCGGGAACCCGGCGCCCGGGCGAACCGCAGGCCGGGCAGGAGATCTCCACGCCATCCACGAACGGACGATGCGGGTCGACCGCGGTAACATCCCGTCCGGCCAGCGACGACAGTTCGGTCAGCGAGCCCACGCACGTGGCGTGACCAAACTCACATATCCAGATCGGCAGCGGGGTCCCCCAGTAGCGGCTGCGCGACAAGGCCCAGTCCACGTTGTTGCGCAGCCAGTCACCGTACCGGCCGTGCTTGATGGTTGGCGGCTGCCAGTTCGTGCGCTCGTTTTGCTCAAGTAGCTCAGCCCGGATGGCGGTGGTGCGGATGAACCAGGACGGGAGCGCGTAGTACAGCAGCGGCGTCCCGCATCTCCAGCAGTGCGGGTAGCTGTGCTCGTGCAGGTACGAGCTGAACAGCAGGCCCCGGTCAGAGAGATCGTCGATGAGGCGCGGATCTGCGGACTTGAAGAACAGCCCGCCCACCAGCGGGATGTTCTCGGCGAACCTGCCGTCCGGCAGGACCGGGTTGACCAGCGGCAGCCCGTGCTCGCGACCGGTTGCCATGTCATCGGCACCGAACGCGGGCGCAATGTGCACGAGCCCGGTGCCGTCTTGCGTCGTGACGAAGGTGCCGGTGACGACCCGGTGCGCGTCCGGGATGTCGACCAGGCGCAGCGGCGGCCGGTAGGTGGCCCCGGCAAGCTCGCGGCCGGTAAACCGACCGGTGATGTGCCAGCCCTCGCCGAGTACGCGCGCGAACAGCGCGTCGGCGACCACGACCCGGTCGCCGACGCCCGACTTCCTGGCGATCGCGTAGGCCTCGTCCGGGTGCACCGCGACGGCGGTGTTCGCGACCAGCGTCCACGGGGTTGTGGTCCACACCAGCAGGTCAGTGCCAGCGAGCTCCGATGGAGCGCCCGCCGGCAGCGTCACGAGCGGGAACCTGACGACCACCGAGGGATCGGCCACGGTCTGGTACACGTCCTCCTGGCCCATCTCATGATCGGAGAGCGGGGTACCGCAGCGCGGGCAGTACGGGCTGATCCGAAAATCTTGTACCAAAAGACCTTTTGTAAAGATCTCCTTCAGGGACCACCAGACCGACTCGATGTAGGTCGGGTCCATCGTCTTGTACGCCTGCGACAGGTCGATCCAGTAGCCCATTCGCTCGGTGAATTCCGCGAACGCGTCGACATGGCGCAGGACGGACTCCCGGCACCGGGCGTTAAAGGCTTGTATCCCGTATGCCTCAATATCATGCTTTGAGCCGAGGCCGAGTTCTTTCTCGACCGCGACCTCCACCGGCAGCCCGTGGCAGTCCCATCCGGCACGGCGCCGGACATAGTGCCCCTGCATGGTCTTAAACCGCGGAAAGGCGTCCTTCAGGACGCGGGCCTCGATGTGATGGACCCCTGGCATGCCGTTCGCTGTAGGCGGACCTTCGTAGAAAGTCCAGCGCGGGCCGTCCGACGTCTGCTCCAGCGAGCGCTCGAAGATCTTGCCATCGCGCCAGCGGCGGAGCACCTCGTGCTCGATCGCGGGCAGGTCAATGGTTGCTGGCAGCTCGGGATACGGGCGCGGCATGGTGGCCCTCACACTACCTGACCAGGCCATTGCCGGCCTGGCCCCGGCCGGTTGGGTCATGGCCGGTGCGGCCGCGGGCCACGATCGGGTCAGGTCAGGCCAAAGACTGGTCAGCCCGAGCGGCCGCAGGCCAGCTCCGTTCCATACTGTCGCCGGCCCGCCGGATCGGTCGCCGCCGGCCATAACTCGGCGGTTGGCGGAGTGTCGCGACCGGGTATGTTTGCGGATTGCGCCAGTCACCACTTATCCTCCGGTGACTGTTTGGTTTCAAGATCCACGCTCAGTGGCCTGAGGGAGGCGGGAAATGACTGCTACCGCGCATTCCGGCGCTGCCGCCCTTCCAGTGCGGCGGGGCGAGAAGAAGTGGACCGAGACCGAGCTCAGTGAGGTGCGCGACCAGCTCGCCGCCGAGGCCAAGGAGCTGCGCGAGGAGATCGACCGGGCCGAGTCCGACATCGCGCTACGGCTCGGTGATGCCGTCGGTGACGCCGGCGATGACCAGGCCGATGTCGGCGCGAAGGCCTTCGAGCGCGAGCACGAGCTCCAGCTCACTCACAATGCCAGGGAGCTGCTGGCGCAGACCGAGCGCGCGCTGGATCGGATCCAGGCCGGCACCTACGGGACGTGCGAGTCCTGCGGGGAGCCGATCGGGAAGGCCAGGCTCCAGGCATTCCCCCGAGCGACTTTGTGCGTGACATGCAAGCAGCGCGAGGAACGCCGGTAGGCGGGCCGGCCGGGGCCGGCAACCCGTCGCAGCAGCCAGAGCAGCAGCAAGAGCTGCAAGAGCAGGCAGAGCAGCGCATGCAGCCAGCCGTCCAGCCAAGGCGGCGGATCGGCGTGCTCTTGGGCGTCGCGCTTTGCGTGCTCGCGCTCGACGCTGTGACGAAAATCATAGCCGTGAAGGAGCTGACGAACCGCCGGGCGCCGATCCGGCTGCTCGGCGGCTTCCTCAAGCTGACCGAGTCGCGCAACCCTGGAGCCGCCTTCAGCCTGGGCACCTCGCTGACGCTGCTGTACTCGGCCATCGCCGTGACCGTGATCATCGTGATCCTGCGCACCTCGCGGCGCATCCGCAGCCTGCCCTGGGCGATCACGCTCGGCTTGCTGCTCGGTGGCGCAACGGGGAACCTGAGCGACCGGATCTTCCGCTCGCCCGGCCTGTTCCGCGGCTGGGTCGTCGACTGGATCGAGCTTCCGCACTGGCCGGTGTTCAACCTCGCGGACTCGGCGATCGTCTGCGGCGGCATCCTCGCCGTGCTGCTGTCGGCACGCGGCCTGCGGCTGGACGGCACGCGCGAACAGCGATGACCGCCAGCGCCAGTCGTAGCAAGCACGAGGCGCCGGCCACGGCGTCAGCCGGGGCCGCCAGCGCCGGCCATCGTCGTGTGCCCATCCCCGACGGGCTGGCCGGCGAGCGTCTCGACGCCTCGCTGGCACGCATGTTCGGCCTGTCCCGTGCCCAGGCAGCAGAACTTATCGGAAACGGGGATGTCCTGCTCGGCGGTCGTCCGGCCAGCAAGTCGGACCGGGTCCCGGCTGGGGAGTGGCTCGAGGTCACCCTTCCGCCGCCGCCGGGGCCGCCTGTGCTGAGCCCAGAGCCGGTGCCAGGGCTGGTCGTCCTTTATGAGGACGCCGACATCATCGTGGTCGACAAGCCAGTCGGCGTCGCGGCCCACCCGACGCCAGGGTGGACGGGCCCGACCGTGCTGCAGGGTCTGCTGGCCGCGGGGCACGCCGTGGCCACCAGCGGGGCTGCCGAGCGGCAGGGCATCGTGCACAGGCTGGACGCCAACACCACGGGGGTCATGGTCGTCGCCAAGAGCGAGCGCGCCTACAGCGTGCTGAAGCAGGCGTTCAGGGACCGAGCGGTCGACAAGCGCTACCACGCGCTGGTGCAGGGCCATCCCGACCCGCTGCGCGGCACCGTGGACGCGCCAATCGGGCGCCATCCTTCCGGAGATGGCCGGTTCGCCGTGGTGGCCGACGGCAGGCCGTCGGTGACGCACTACGACACGCTCGAGGCGTTCAGGGCCGCGAGCCTGCTCGACGTGGGACTGGAGACCGGCAGGACGCACCAGATCCGCGTGCACATGGCGGCGATCAGGCACCCGTGCGTCGGCGACCGGCTCTACGGCGCCGACCCGGTGCTCGCGGCGCGGCTCGGGCTGACCCGGCAGTGGCTGCACGCGGGGCGGCTGAGCTTTGCCCATCCCGCGGACGGCCGCCGGGTCGAGTTCACCGCCGAGTACCCGGCCGACCTCGCGCACGCTCTGGACGTCCTGCGAGCCGAGGCATAGCCCCGGCCGGCCGCGCGAATGCCTGCATGCGCCCGGCGCTCGGGGTGTGTCGCATGGGCCCGAACGTCGGTGGCCGGCGATAAGGTCTTGGCACACCTGTGGGCGCGCGCGCCCCGGCATGCCTGAAGGAGGCGGTACTTCATGGCGGCAGGCAAGCCGGCGGGCCGGGCTATCGGTGGCAGGGACGGGTTCGTGCACCTGCACGTGCACACCGAGTATTCGATGCTGGATGGGGCCGCCCGGCTGTCGGACCTGTTCGCCGAGTGCGAGCGCATGGGCATGGACGCCATCGCGATCACCGACCACGGCAATGTCTACGGTGCCTATGATTTCGCGACACGGGCGAACGCTGCGGGCATCAAGCCGATCATCGGGACCGAAGCCTACGTGGCGCCCGAGCACCGCGGGCTCAAGCAGCCGGTCCGCTGGGGCACGCCCGCGCAGCGGGACGACGACGTCTCCGGCAGCGGCGCCTACACGCACATGACGCTGCTGGCCGAGAGCACCGAGGGCATGCACAACCTGTTCAAGATGTCCTCGCGGGCCTCGCTCGAGGGTTACTTCCGCAGGCCCAGGATGGACAGGGAGCTGCTGGCGGAGTACTCGAAGGGCCTCATCGGTACTACCGGCTGCGCGGGCGGCGAGGTGCCTACACGGCTGCGGCTCGGCCAGTTCGAGCAGGCCAGGCAGGCCGCCGCCGATTTCCGCGACATCTTCGGGCCCGGCAACTTCTTCGCCGAGATCATGGAACATGGGGTGGAGGTCGAGCGCCGGTACGGCGAGGGCCTGCGCCAGATCGCCAGGGACCTGAACCTGCCCTACCTGGCGACGAACGACCTGCACTACACCCGCGAGTCGGACGCGCCCGCGCACGAGGCGCTGCTGTGCGTGCAGACCGGCAGCACGCTGGCCGACCCTGACCGGCTCCAGTTCGAGGGCTCCAGCTACTACCTCAAGAGCCCGCAGCAGATGCGGGCGCTGCGCAGCGATGATGACTGGCGGGCAGCCTGCGACAACACGTTGCTGGTGGCCGAGCGAGTCGAGGCGACCTTCGCCAAGAACAACCTCATGCCGCTGTTCCCGCTGCCCGGCGGCGAGACCGAGGCGACCTGGATGCGCAAGGAAGTCTGGCGCGGCATGGACTGGCGCTATCCGGACGGCTACGACGAGCAGCGCCGCCAGCAGGCCGAGTACGAGATGGGTGTCATCGAGACGATGGGGTTCTGCGGCTACTTCCTGGTCGTGGCCGACTTCATCATGTGGGCCAAGCGCAACGGCATCCGGGTCGGCCCGTGCCGGGGGTCGGCCGGCGGCTCGATCGTGTCGTATGCGCTCGGCATCACCGACCTGGACCCGATCGTGCACGGGCTGGTGTTCGAGCGGTTCCTGAACCCCGAGCGAGTATCGATGCCCGACATCGACATCGACTTCGACGAGCGCCGGCGGGGCGACGTGATCCGGTACGTCACCGAGAAGTACGGGGATGACCGGGTTGCCCAGATCATCACCTACGGCACGATCAAGGCCAAAGCCGCCGTGAAGGACGCGAGCCGGGTGCTCGGCTTCCCTTACGCCCTCGGCGACCGGATCACCAAGGCGTTCCCGCCCGCGGTGCTTGGCAAGGACATCTCGCTTTCGGTCATCTTCGACCCTGAGCACTCGCGCTACGGCGAGGCGGGCGAGGTGCGGTCAATGTACGAGGCCGAGGCCGAGGTCCGGCAGGTGATCGACCTGGCCCGCGGCCTGGAGGGGCTGATCCGCCAGCCCGGCGTCCACGCGGCGGGCGTGATCATGAGCAGCGAGCCGCTACTCGAGCACATCCCGGTCTGGCGGCGCGAGGCCGACGGCGCCATCATCACCCAGTTCGACTACCCGGCGTGCGAGGACATCGGCCTGCTGAAGATGGACTTCCTCGGGCTCAGGAACCTCACGATCCTGGAAGACGCGGTGGCCGGTATCAAGGCCAACCGGGGCATCGACATCGACCTCGATCACCTGCCGCTGGACGACAAGGCGACCTATGAGTTGTTCGCGCGCGGCGACACGCTCGGGGTGTTCCAGATGGAAGGCGGGCCGATGCGCGCGCTGCTGCGGGCCATGCGCGCGGACAAGTTCGGCGACATATCCGCGGTAAACGCGCTGTACCGGCCGGGCCCGATGGCTAGCGCGCCGGTCTACGCCGACCGCAAGACCGGCCGGGCGCCGGTCACGCCGATTCACCCGGAACTGGCCGACGCCCTGGAGGACATCCTGGGCGAGAGCTATGGCCTGCTGGTTTACCAGGAGGACGTGATGTTCGCCGCGCAGCGGCTGGCCGGCTACTCACCCGGCAAGGCCGACCTGCTGCGCCGGGCCATGGGCAAGAAGAAGAAGGAAGTCCTGGACGCCGAGTACGAGCCGTTCGCGGCCGGGATGAAGGCCAACGGATACTCCGACGCCGCCATCAAGACGATCTGGGACGTCATGGTCCCGTTCTCCGGCTACGCCTTCAACAAGGCGCATGCGGCCGGGTACGCGCTGGTCGCGTACTGGACGGCGTACCTGAAGGCCCACTACCCGGCCGAGTACATGGCCGGGCTGCTGACATCGGTGGCCGGCGACAAGGACAAATCCGCCCTGTACCTGAACGAGTGCCGCCGGATGGGCATCAAGGTGCTGCCGCCCGACGTTAACGCGTCAAACGCGATATTTACCCCCGTGGGCTCCGATATCCGGTTCGGCATGGCCGCGGTGCGCAACGTCGGCACCGCCGTGGTCGACTCGATTGTCGCCGCACGCAGGGCCAAGGGCGCGTTCACGAGCTTCTCCGACTTCCTGCGCAAGGTCCCGGTCAACGTTTGCAACAAGCGCGTCATCGAGTCGCTGGTCAAGGCGGGCGCGTTCGATTCGTTCGGGCACCCGCGGCGCGGCCTGATGCTCATCCACGAGCAGGCGGTCGACGCGATCATCGACGTCAAGCGGAACGAGGCCATCGGCCAGGACTCGCTGTTCGGCGACGATACCGAGGCCGACGTGACCTTCGACGTCCCCATCCCCGACGGTGAGTGGGAGAAGTCCACCCTGCTCGCGTTCGAGCGGGAGATGCTCGGGCTGTATGTGTCCGATCATCCGCTGCTCGGCATCGAGCACGTGCTGGCCGCGGCCACGGACTGCTCGCTCGCGCAGCTGCTCGGGTCCGCTGACGACGATCCCGGTGCCGGCCGGGGCGATCGCTCCGACAGTCAGGTGGTGACCGTCGGCGGGATCCTGTCCGGCGTCCAGCGCAAGGTGACCAGGCAGGGCGGAACCTGGGCCACGGCCACGTTCGAGGACCTGGAAGGCGCCATCGAGGTGCTGTTCTTCCCGGCCACCTACGCCCAGTGCATGAGCCAGGTCATCGACGATGCCATCGTGATCGTGCGGGGCAGGCTGGACCGGCGCGAGGAAGTGCCCAAGCTGGTCGCGATGGACGTCAGCGTCCCGGACATCAGCGCGGGCGACACGGGCCCTTTCGTCGTGTCAGTCCTTGAGGCCAGGTGCGTGCCGCCGGTGGTGGAGCGGCTCAAGGAGGTGCTGCGCACCCATCCCGGCCCGATCGAGGTACACCTGCGCCTGCTCACCGGCAGCCGTACGCGGGTGCTCAAGCTGGACGACAAGCTGCGGGTGAAGCCGTCTCCCTCGCTGCTGGCTGACCTCAAGCAGTTGCTCGGCCCCGCCTGCGTCGGCTGACACAGGCGCGAACCCCAGGCTGGCCCAGGCTAGCCGTTAGGTACGCCGAGGTAAGGGAACTCGCGCTGCAGATCGTCGTGCGGGCTGAGGCCGTCCGAGTTCGGCCCGCCGCAAGGCCAGCCCGCATCGGTGCGACTGCGGCGGCCGTGGACCGTATGCGCAGCGAATGCAGCCGAGACCGCGCAATGGGTACGATCAACCTCGGGCGCGACGTGGGCTACGTACGCGCGGGTGAGCCGGGAAGTCTGGTCGGCACTGGACCAGCCTCTGGAGGCTCACGAGTGAATGGGATCGGTCATGACCGGGGGCGGGGGCCAGTGATCCGCAGGCTGCTGCGCGGGTCTGAATGGCGCCAGGACGTGCTTCGGACCAACCTCTGGCTGATCCCTGCCGTCGAGATCGCCGGCGCCGTGGTGCTGTTCATCTGTACCTACGCGCTGGACCGGGCCGCCTACGACGGCGTGTTCAAGGTGCCGGGCTGGGCCATCAGCGGCTCGCCGGACGTGGCGAGGACCGTGCTGACCGCGATCGCGGCCGCGGTCATCACCGTCATCGGCGTCGTGTTCTCGATCGTGATCGTCGCCCTGACCCTGACCTCCACGCAGTTCGGGCCGCGGATGCTGCGAACGTTCATCCGCGATCGCGGCACTCAGCTCACGCTGGGCACGTTCGTGGGAACGTTCGTCTACGCCGTCCTGACGCTGGGCTCGGTCGGCCAGGGCAGCCACGGCAGCTTCGTGCCTCATATCAGCGTCACGATGACGCTTGTCCTCACGCTGGTCGACGTGGGCGTGCTGGTCTACTTCCTGCACCACATCGCCGTCCAGATTCAGCTGCCCCAGGTCATCGCCGGCATCGCGGGCGACTTGCAGAGCGCGATCGAGTTGCAGACGAGCGATGACGCGGGCGGCCCGGACTCGGAGCTGGCGACCGTGGTGATTGCCAGCATGGAGGGCCACGGCGGCGCGGTCGCGGCGCCGCGCAGCGGCTACCTGCAGTACATCGAGCACGAGAAGCTCGTCGAAGTCGCCACCGAGGTGGACGCGGTGGTGCACGTCCTGTACCGGCCAGGTCACTTCATCGTGCAGGGCCACCCCTACGTGCGGGTCTGGCCGGCCGCGGCGGCGGATAAGGTCGCTAGCGAGATGGCGGGGGCGCACGTGACCGGCCCGTACCGGACCCTGGCGCAGGACGTCTCGTTCGGCATGGACCAGCTCGTGGAGATCGCGATCCGCGCGCTGTCGTCGGCCGTCAACGACACCTTCACGGCGCTCACCTGCATCGACTGGATCGGCGACAGCCTGTACAAGGTGACCGGCCGGTGGCAGCCCACGAGGGTGTACCGCGACGCCGAGGGCGTGGTCAGGGTGATCGCGACCGAGACGACCTACGCCCGGCTGGTCAGCCGCGGGTTTGAGAAGATCCGCCAGGCCGGTCGCGGCATGCCGGCGGTGATGATCCGCCAGCTGGACGCGCTCGCCCGGATCATGGAGCGCACGACCGCCGACGCCGACCGGGATGTGCTCCTCAGCCAGGCGGCGATGATCGACCGGCTGAGCCAGTCAACCGTCGACGAGCCGTGCGACCGCGAGGACATCGATCGCGCGTACCAGGCCGTGCTCGCCGCCCACGCGCGCTCGCTCGCCGCGAACCCGGTCTTAGGGGGGAACGAGGTGCCACCGGGGCGAGCCCGCGCCCGCACCAGAGGGTCGTCCGGGGGTCAGGCGTCGCGCTTGTCCAGGAAGTAGGCGGCCAGGCCGAGCAGGACCGCAGCCCAGATGCAGAGCACCCCGAACCCTTCCCAGGCGCTCAGCAGGTTCGGGTTCGCCGTCGAGTGGATGATGAAGACCTGCGTTCCCGCCTGGACCGGCAGGTAGGCGTTGATGTAGTCCCAGGGCGAGGAACTCGGGAGTAGCCCGGACAGGATCGGCAGCACGAACGCGACGCATACGGCGATGGCGACCGCGCCCGCGGTGTGCCGGACCAGGGCCCCGATGCCGAGCGCGAGCAGGCCGAAGACCACCAGGTAGAGCCCGGCGCCGATGGTAGCCCTGAGGATGTCGGTGCCGCTCAGCGACACCGAGACGTAGGGATGCAGGATCGCCGCGCCCACGAACAGAGAGACGAACACCACGATCTCGGCCAGCACCACCATGATCAGCGAGAAGACCGTGACCTTCGCCGCCAGCATCGGGAGCCGCTTGGGCACCGCGAGCAGCGACGCCCGGATCACCCCGGTCGAGTACTCGCTGGTTATGACCAGCACACCGAGCACGGCGATCGTGAGCTGGCCCAGGTAGATCGCCGCGCCGAAGATGATGCTGGTCGGGTCGGTCAGGGCTGTGGCGTCGCGGGCGGCGGCGCGCGGCCCGTGCCAGTTGGCCTCGGTCACCCACGTGATCAGCGCCGTGATGCCGATCGTGATGATCACGAAGAGGATCAGCGTCCAGGCGGTCGACCGGACGGAACGGATCTTCGTCCACTCCGACAGCATGTAATGGCCGAATCCGGCCCGGCGAAGCTGGCTGTCGGGCGGGGCCTGGGCGGGGGAGACGCTGGCGGTGGGGGCGGCGCTCATCGGGCGCTCCAATCGGCTGGCTGGGAGTCCAGGTGCCCGTACTCCAGGCTGTCGGCCGTGAGCTCGAGGAACGCTTCCTCCAGCGTGGCTAGCTGCGGTGTGAGCTCGTGCAGCACGATCGAAGCCGACGCCGCGAGCTCGCCGATCCGGGCGGCCGGGACCCCGGTAACGATGAGCACGGGGGCGTGGTCCCCGGCCGGGGCGGTGCCGTTGCCGTTGGTGGCCTCGGTGGCAGAGCCGCCTTCCTTCACGATCAGCGCCGTGAGCCGCTCGGCGTCCGGGGTGCGGACGCGCACCGACTGCCCGGACCCGCGGGCGATGATCTCCTCGGTGGCCGCCTCGGCGAGCAGCCGGCCGCGGCCGATCACGACGAGGTGATCAGCGGTGACCGCCATCTCGTTCATCAGGTGACTGGACACCAGGATCGTGCGGCCCTCGCCGGCCAGGTGCTTCATGAGGTTCCTGATCCAGAGGACGCCCTCAGGGTCCAGGCCGTTGACCGGCTCGTCCAGCAGCAGCACCTGCGGGTCGCCGAGCATGGCCGCGGCCACTCCGACCCGCTGGCTCATGCCGAGCGAGTACGAGCCGGTCCGCTTGCGGGCGACCTCCCGCAGCCCGACAAGGTCGAGCACGGCGTCGACGCGGCTGGTCGGCAGCCCTTGCGTCTGCGCCAGGAACAGCAGGTGGTTGCGGGCGCTGCGCCCGGTGTGCATCGACCTGGACTCAAGCAGGGCACCGACGGTGCGGAGGGGGTTGATCAGGTCCGAGTAGCCCTTGCCGTTGATCATGGCGGTCCCGCCGCTGGGCCGGTCCAGGCCGAGTATCAGGCGCATCGTGGTGGACTTTCCGGCGCCGTTCGGCCCGAGAAAACCAGTGACGCGGCCCGGCTGGACCGTGAACGACAGGTGGTCGACCGCCACCTTGTCGCCGAATCGCTTGGTCAGGTCACGGACTTCGATCATCAACGGTCCTCATCCGGCGAAAATTGGTAGTTGATCGCGGCGGGTCAGAGTCAAGCTATCAAAGGCCTATCAGTGGGAGCCGACCCGTTCCGGGGTTAAAAGGTCTCAATCCCGGCACGATCAGCGGCGCTATCGATCATGAATGCGCCGTACCGGTACACAACCGCTCAGGATCGTCCCGTACGCTGCTACGGAGAATGGCCGACAACACGCAGCTTACGCCGCCAGGCGGCTCGGCTGGCTATCCCGCAGTTGCCGTGCAGCCTGGGCCTGAGCGGCCCGGCCGCGGGCCGCTGACGGCCGTGCTCCTGATTGCCGCGGGCGCCCTGCTTGGCGTGATCGGCGGCCTGATCTGGGGCGAGGTCGCGCCGAGGGTGGTGTACCAGGTCGCCACGCTGAAGCCGCCGACGGCATACGCGGTGAACCCCGAAACCAACGCCTTCATCGCGGCGGACGGCATTTACAGTTTCATCGCCCTGGGCGGGGGAGCCCTGCTTGGCCTGGCCGGGTACCTGTTCGGGGTGCGGCGGTACGGAGTGCTGCCGATGATCGGCACCGTGGCCGGGGCCGTCGCGGCGGCGTTCATTGCGGCCTGGATCGGGAATGTGCAGACGGGCGCGAAATCGTTTAACAACACCCTGTCGACGAGCAAGGTTGGCGCTTTCCTGCGGGCGCCCATCCAGCTCGGCTCGCATGGTGCGCTGGCGTTCTGGCCGGTGGCAGCCGCGCTCGTGGCGGGCGGCCTGGAACTCTTCAGCTTCATGCGGGCCAGGCAGCGGGGACTAGCTCAGGGCGGGAGCTACGCGCCGTCGTTCGGCCGGCACCGGCTCGCATCGTGGCCTACGAGCTCACCGGACGCACCAGGTCGGGCTGATCCGGCGGCCCAGGCCGGTGGGGCTGGCCTTTGGGGGCTGTCGGGCGCTCCGCCGCCTCCGCCGCCCCGGCAGTGGCCGGGCGGCCCGGCCGGCCCGCCGACAGGCCGTTACGGCGTGCCGGAGGCCGACCCGCCCTCCGCGGCCGGCCGCGCCGACGGCTGAGCGCCCGGCACTTCATGATCGACTCGCCGACGGGCGGTGCGGTCGGGCCGGTCAGGCGCTGTCGGCGGCCATTGCCGCGCCGACGATGCCAGCCTCGTTCTGCAAGGAAGCCGGCACCAGGCGCGCGTGCAAGTCGTGCAGCCTCGGGATGAACTTATCGGCCTTCCTGCTGACGCCGCCGCCAATGATGATCAGGTCAGGCGACAGCAGCGCCTCCATATGCAGCAAGTACTCGTCGAGCCGCTCGGCCCACACACCCCAGTGCAGGTCTTCGGCCTCCCTGGCATGCTCGGACGCGCGCTTCTCGGCGTCCTTGCCGTGGATCTCGACGTGGCCGAACTCGGTGTTGGGCACCAAGATGCCGTCAATGAACAGGGCGCTGCCGATGCCGGTGCCGAGCGTGAGCATGAGGACCGTGCCCCGCTCACCCTTGCCCGCGCCGAACTTCATCTCGGCGACCCCGGCGGCGTCGGCATCGTTGAGCAGCGTCACGTTCAGGCCGGTCGCCTGGCTGAAGGCTTCGACGCCGTTGGTCCCGATCCAGCTCGAGTCGAGGTTGGCCGCGGTCCTGATGGCGCCGCCGATGACAACTCCTGGAAAGGTTATGCCGGCCATGCCGGACCAGCGGCATGACTTGACCAGGTCCGCTACGACCGCAGTCACGGCATCCGGAGTAGCTGGATACGGTGTGTCCAGTTTCTGCCTCTCCGCAATCAGCTGGCCGGTATTGGTATCCACCGGCGCTGCCTTGACGCCGCTGCCGCCGATGTCGATGCCAAGCACGTGGGCCACGCTTGCCTCCGTCAGGTGAGCGGCACTGCCGGTGCCATACGGTCCTCAAGAGCAAAGCGTAGGCCAAGTCCCCACCGGGCCACGTACGAGCGCTGACGGGGCTCACCGAGGGCAGCCAGCGGCTCGAACCCGGCTGGTCACGGGGAGAGCCGGACCGGCCGCCGTGTCGCGGCCGGGTTGACCCCGACACCTTCGCCGTCCCCGACCGTGAGGTGTCGGTCAGGTTCAGCTGATAGGCCCCGGCGACCACGTCACCAGGCGCGACGTCGCTGCCGGCCGTGCGAGCACCGAAACGGCGCTAAAGCGGCTGCCGCGCTCGCGGCCGGAATTCTCGGACCTAGGCGCCGGCTTGACGCTGCGCGGGCAGTAGCACACCTGGGTTGAGCAGGCCCAGTGGATCGAAGGCCGTCTTGACCGACCGCATGACGTCGATCTCGGCCCGGCTCCTGGATAGCCCGAGCCACCGTGTCTTAGCACGCCCCACGCCATGCTCGGAGCTGATCGAGCCGCCCAGGCTCGCTACCAGCGACAAGACCGCGGCCGTGACTGTCTCGGAGTCGTCGCCTGCTCGCAGGACGTTGACGTGCAGGTTCGCTTCCGCCAGATGACCGAAGATCACCAGGAGTGCGGCCGGCGCCGCGTCGGCGACTGCGCCCGGCAGCTGGTCGACCAGCTCGGCCAGCCGGGCCATGGGCACCGACACGTCCAGCTTCACCGGAACGCCGAGCGCGCTGATGGTCTCCGTGTGGCCTTCCCGCAGCGCCCACAGCTGGGCCCGGTCAGGCGCGGACGTCGCTACCGTGGCGTCGAGCACCTGCGGGCAGGCCTGCAGCGCCGCGAGCAACTCGTCCAGCGGATCGCTCTGGCCCGCGGCCTCCACCAGCACGTACGCCTGGCCAGTTCCCTCGAGCGGGGGCCGCAGGCCGAGGTGGCGGGCCACGAGCGCGACTCCGGCCGCGAAGCACAACTCGGCCGCGCACAGGCTCGGCAGCTGCGTCTGCAGCGCCGCGAGCAAGTCAACGGCTTCAGCCGTGCCGGCAACTGCGATGAAGGCGACTGCCCGCCGGCGTTCGGCCGGTACCAGCCGCAGCCTGAGCCGGGTCAGGACGGCGAGCGTGCCTTCGGAGCCTGCCAGCAGGTGCCCGATGTCATATCCGGTGCTGTCCTTGGCCAGGCCAGCAAGCCGGGACAGTATGCGCCCGTCGGCGAGGACCGCTTCGACGCCGGCGACCTGCTCGCGCATGCTGCCGTGCCTGAGAACACGGATGCCGCCGGCGTTGGTGGCGACCATGCCGCCGACGGTGGCCGAGTCACGGGCCGCGAGGTCGACGCCGAAATCCAGGCCCGCCGCGCGGGCGCAGGCAGCGAGGACCGCCAGTGTCACGCCGGCGCCCGCAGTGACCTGCCGGGCGGCAACGCAGACATCGCTCAGCTCCGCCAGGCGGGTGGTGACCAGCACGACCGGCGGATTAGCGCCCTGCTCCGCTGGCGGGACGCTGCCGCCCACCAGGCCCGTATTGCCGCCTTGCACGACCACGGGGACACGCGCGCCTGAGCACTCCTGTAGCACCCGCGCTACCTCGGCTGTCGTCGCCGGTCGCACTACGGCCCGCGACTCGCCGCTAAAACGGCCCGTCCAGTCCGTCTCGTACGAGGAGCGCAAGTCCGGATCGATGAGGACGTGCTCAGGGCCGACGGCCGAGCGGAGCGCGGCCTCGAACGTCAAGACAAGACCCGAAGCCGGACCGTCTGGCTCATCGCTTGCAGCTGCCCGACGACCTCGTCCGGGTAGTCGATGCCGATGTCGGTCAGTGCGTAGCCGAGGTCGCCGCGCGTGCTCAGCAGCTGGGCCTCGACATTGACGCCGTGCTCCGCGAGCACTGAGTTGACTTCCGCCATGACGCCAGGCACGTTGCTGTGAATGTGGGCCAGGCGGTGCGAGCCCGCGGTCGGCGGCAGCGCCAGCTGCGGCAGGTTCACCGACAATGAGCTGGCGCCGTCGGCGACGAAGTCGGCGAGCTTGGCGCCGACGAAACCGCCGATGTCGGCCTGTGCCTCCTCAGTCGAGCCGCCAATGTGCGGTGTCAGGATCACGTTCGCCAGCCCGCGCAGCACCGACACGAACGGTTCGCCCGCCGACCGGGGTTCCTCAAGGAAGACATCGACCGCGGCGCCGCTCAGGTGCCCGGACTGCAGATAAGCGCGCAGCGCATCATGATCGATCACGAAACCGCGGCACAGGTTCAGGAACAGGGCGCCAGGCCGCATCTTGCTGAATTCCTTCTCGCCGAACAGCGAGCTGTTCGCGGGACGGCCGTCCACGTGCAGGCTTACGACATCGGACACCTCGAGAAGCTCGTCGAGGCTGACGCACCGCCTGGCGTTCCCGAGGGCAAGCTTGTCGGCAGTGTCGTAGAACACGACCCGCATGCCGAATGCCTCCGCGACGACCGACAGCTGCGCGCCGATGTTGCCATACCCGACGATTCCGAGCGTGCGGCCGCGGACCTCGTGAGCACCGGATGCCGACTTATCCCACACCCCCGCGTGCATGGCCTTGTCCTTCTCGGCGAGCCTGCGGGTCAGCGCGATGATCTCGGCCAGCGTTAGCTCGACCACGCTGCGCGTATTCGAGTACGGCGCATTGAACACGGCGATTCCGAGGGTCGAGGCTGCTGCCAGGTCGATTTGGTCAGTGCCGATGCAGAATGCCCCGACCGCCAGGAGGTCGGGGGCCTGCGCCAGCACGTTCGCGGTGACCTGGGTCTTGGACCGGATGCCAAGCAGCTCGACGCCGGGCAGCGCAGCGACCAGCTCAGCCTCCCCAAGAGAGGATCGTTGCTTGACGACCTCCAGTCCTGCGTCCTCCAGCAGCCGGACAGCCTCAGGATGAATGTTCTCCAGCAGCAGCGCCTTCACCGCACCAGGCTAACCGGTGCGGCATTTGCCCAGGCCAGGCACTCCGGCGTGGCCAGCTGCGCCCTGGCTATGAGTGAATGCTGCGCAGCGCGGTGACGGGCCCGGCCAGGGCAGGGTCGGCGGCGGCCAGGTCCAGGGCGGCAGCGAGCTGGGCGCGGTATGCCGGCGCTGCGGCCTGGTGCTGGGCGCGGCCGGACTCGGTGATGAAGGCGTAGACGCCGCGCCGGTCGTCGTCGCATACGCACCGCTCGGTCAGCCCGGCCTGCTCGAGCCGGTCGGCCAGGCGGCTGGCCGAGCTCTCGTTGAGGCCGAGCGCGCCGGCGAGCTCGGAGATCCGCATCCCGCCGTGCTCGGCGCCAGCCAGCGTACCGAGTGCCCGGTAGTCGGACAGGCCGAGCCCGTGCCGCTGCAGTGCCTTGGCGAGCTGCTGCTCGACCCGGCTGTGCAGCGTGGCGAGCGCCTCCCAGGCCAGCTCGTCGGCACCGGGTGCCGTGCCTTCCACTGCCCCTCCCTCTGCCGCTGGCGTTGACAAGAGCATATCTCTGCCTGTACACACAAATAATGCGTGTACATACAGATAATGAGCTCGCGCCACAGCCCGCGCTCCGCAGCTTCCTGTTCGTGGCGGGCAGCAGCCGGCCCGGCGGCAACACCGAGGCGCTCGCGCGGCTGGCCGCGGCCGAACTTCCGCCCGGCATCCCGCGACGCTGGTTGTGCCTGCGCGACCTGGACCTGCCGCCTTTCCGCGACATCGGGCACCGAGGCGACCCGGTCGGCGAGCCGGCCGGGGTGGAGCGGATGCTGCTGGAAGCGACGCTCGCCGCGACTGACCTGGTGCTGGTCACCCCGCTGTACTGGTACAGCATGAGCTGGCCGGTCAAGCTGTACCTGGACCACTGGGCGACCTGGGAGCGGGTGCCCGGAGTGGCGTTCAAGGAGCGCATGCGCGGCAAGACGCTCTGGGCCGTCAGCGTGATGGCCGATGAGGACCTGCGGGTCGCCGACCCGCTGCTCAAGGTGCTCGAGATGTCGGCGGGCTACCTCGGCGCCAGGTTCGCCGGCGCGCTCCTTGGCACCGGCAGCTGGCCGGGCGACGTCCTGCACGACGCAGGCGCGGTGGCGCGGGCGCGGCAGTACTTCGCGCAGGGTCACTGGTGACCGGCGGCGCGTGGTCGCATCGAGGCCGAGTCAGGGCCAAGTCGACGAAATAGCGTCAAGCCCCGGCGAGGGACCGCCGTTCGTTGATCACGCGGACCAGCTCCTCAGGCTGCATGGGCAGGATGGTGGCATTAATGAAAACGTGGCCGCCCCACCGCCTCGCGTTCCACCGCATCAGCTTTCGCCGCCAGGCCGGCTGCCGCGTGAGTACGCGGCTCGTATCTCGCAGCTGGACCGCCACAAAGCGCGGGTTGGCTCGCACGTCCTCGATCTCGGCCCAGGCAATGAAGCCCGCAGGGAACGCTGATGAGTTGTCAGTCAGTCCGTCCCGGCTGAGCACCAGCGCGGGCCCGCGCGCCGCCAGGAGGCGGTAGAGCATGAACGCGGTGCATAGCCCGAAGAACCCGGCGGCCAGGATGCCCACGACGAACAGCGTGACCTCCTCAAAGCCACCCTTCGTCGTGCCGTAGTACAGGAAAGCCCCTCCAAGCACGGTGAAGCCCGCTCCGACCGCAAACAATGTCCGTAGCTGCTGCTGGTCGGCAGGAATAACCATGTCCTCGGTATTCGGCACGCTCATGACTCGGTCCTAATTGCGGCCTGCTGGCATGAGAGTAACGGCCGCGGGTGTTAGCCGGAAGCCGGCCGTGGTGCGTGCGCCGCTGGCGGCGGCGGGCCGTTTCTGCCCCGGGATCGCCAGGTCCGCGACAAGACGACGGGAAGGCAGGCGAACGTGGCTGACCTGCTCTAGGCACCTGCCAGTACGACTGGCACGCTGATTGCATGATCCTCCCCGAGGTCCGCGACCCTCGCCTGGTCACGATCCGCAGGGGCGGGATGCTCACTGATACGGATCACCAGCTCCTGGCGCTGTGGGCTGCGCGGTGCGCGGAGCACGTACTGCATTTCTTCGAGGACCGCCAGCCATCGGATACTCGGCCGCGGGACGCGATCGAGGCGACGCGAGCGTGGGCTCGCGGAGATATGAAGATGATGGGCGCTCGGGCTTGTGGTGGACGCGCGATGGGTGCGGCCCAACCTCTCGAGGGGACCGCGCGCTATGCCGCCTATGCCGCCGGTCAGGCAGCTTGTGTGGGCCACGTGCCCGAGCATGATCTCGGCGCTGCCGCCTACGCGATCAAGGCCGCGCGAGCAGCGCACCCACGCAACCCCAGCGCCGGACGGGTCGAACGTGACTGGCAGCGCGATCGACTCGACGGGCGGATTCGGGCACTTGTGCTCGCTGATCAAGCCCGGCGCAACGCAATCTGCTGGTCCGTCTTCGAGGACTGACGAGAACGCGCGCTCTTGCCGTTGCTCGCGCTCACGGGCGTCGGCGCGCGTCCGAGTTGCTCCAGGGCCACTCGGACCCGTCAGGCTAAGGCGTTGGCTCGCGTCCTCCTGGCTGGGCGATGCGGCCGCTGGCCATCGGCGTCGTCCGGCCGTCCGATGTTCACGACCTGGACCGGCAGATCGCCGGCCATGCGCAGGACCTGGTCGGCGATCGTCGATCCGCTCAGCAGCCGGGACAAGTGCGACCGGCGGCGGGACCCGACCACCAGCTGAGCCGCCCCGGCCTTACGGGCGGCGCGGATTAGTCCTGTCGCCGGGTCGCCGGCCTTCACTTCGGCGAAGTCGCCGTGCAGCTCTTTGAGCAGGCGCCGGTCCACCGTCAGCCGCGCCCTGGCCGCGGGCCGGTCGATGTTGTCGAGGGGCCGGACATGTACCCCGTGCAGCCGGGCAGCCGACAACTCGGCGAGCCGGGCGGCGTAGCGGATGAGCCACTCATCGCCAGGCGTGCCCGCGAGGCCGGTCACGATGACTGCGACGTCGCTTTGCTGGCATTTGGGGTGCGCACCCACGAACGCCGCGGCCGGATCGGGAACCGAGTCATCGAGCCACAGCTGGGCCAGCTCCCGCAGCGCGGCCAGGTTCGCGAACCGGAAGTAATGCGACAGCGCGGCATCGGCCTGGTCGGCGGCGAACACCAGACCCTGGGCCAGCCGGCGGCGAAGTGCCGACGGTGCCAGGTCAACGAGCTGGATCTCTCCGGCCTGCACGAACGCGTCAGGCACCGGCTCGCTCGCTCGCACCCCGGTGATCCGCGAGACCAGGGCGCCCAGCGACTCGATGTTGGTGACGTTCAGGGTGGTGTACACGTCGATGCCGCTATCCAGCAGCTGGTCGACGTCCTGCCAGCGCTTCTCGTGGCGAGCGCCTGGCAGGTTCGCGTGCGCGAGCTCATCCACCAGGGCCAGGGCCGGGCGGCGGTCAAGAACCGCGGCGACGTCCAGCTCCTCAATGCTCGCGCCCCGGTAGCTGATCGTCCCGGTGAGTTCCTCGAGACCGTCAACCTGCGCGGCGGTCGCCTCCCGCCCGTGACGCTCCCAGAAGGCCAGCACGACGTCGACGCCACAGCGCCGCTGGGCCCGGCCGTCCCGCAGCATCGCGTAGGTCTTCCCCACGCCCGGAGCGATGCCCAGGTAAGTGCATAGCTGCCCACGGACAGCAGGCCGTCCCGTGGCGTCCTCCGCACGGGCTCCCGCCTGCTTGCCGCCGCCGGGCCGGTGACCGTTACCCACCGCTACACTGCCGCGGCCCGCCTGATCATCTCGGTCTGCCTGCACACCATCATTATCCGTCGCAGATCAGCAGATCCATGACGATCGGGAGGTCACGGACGCCCGTGGTGGCGGTTCCACTCCGGCGCAAGTATCGACATCACGGTGGCGTCGACCCACTCGCCATCCCAGCGCAGCGCATCACGCAACATGCCCTCTGCCACGAACCCGATCTTGTCGTAGACGCGGCGCGCTCTCGGGTTGAAGGCATAGACCTCCAGGGAGATCCGGTGCAAGCCCAGTCGCTCGAAGCCGTAGCCGACCATTAGCCTGGTTGATTCCGTGCCGAGCCCCCGATTGCGGCCGCAGGGCCCGAGCAGGACGCGGAAGTTGCAGCTGCGGTTGGACCGGTCCAAGTCGTTGAGCACTACTTCGCCGACGCAGCGCGCGCTGGCCTTGTCGACGACTGCCAGGTCTAGACGGTCGCTCTGCTGGTTGCGGGTCCCGTACCAGTCAAGGAACGTGGCCTCAGCTGCAGCGTCCCAGTCGGGCATTGCCGCGGTGCCGTCGCCGCTGCCCGTGAGTTTGACCGCCTCCGGGTCTTGCAGCATCTCGCGGAGCGCTTCAGCGTCACTGCCCACGATGAATGGGCGCAAGACCACCAGCTCGCCGGTCAGCGTGGGCTTGACCGCGAAGTCCAGGGTTTGCTGATCGGCCACCGTGGGATTGTTCCAGTGCGTCCGGCGGCGGCGCCAGCCGATTTCACTCCAGTCCGCAGCCTGCTCACAGCGCCGGGGGGGTAGCGACGCAACCAGTTCACCTTCTTGTCAGCGGGCCGGGATTGGATTAAGGCTGCTGGTGCGCGAAGGGAGTCTGCCGGTGGACCGGGTCGTCATCGTGGGTGGCGGGGTGCTCGGCGTGATGCACGCGATGCACGCGCGCGAGCGGGGAATGGCCGTCGTTCAGCTGGAACGGGAGCCAGCGGCGCGCGGGGCGAGCGTGCGCAACTTCGGGCTGATCTGGGTCAGCGGCCGGGCCCCAGGACCGGAGCTAGCCCTCGCGCAGAGGGCCCGGACGCTCTGGGAAGAGCTGGCCGACCGGGTTCCGGCGGCGGGCTTCCGCGCTCGAGGCTCGCTCACCCTGGCTGCCGACGACGCGGAGCTGGCCGTGCTCAAGGAGGCCGCGGAGCTGCCCGATGCGGGCGAGCGCGGTTTCGAACTCCTGGATGAAGCGGCCGCGCGGACGGTGAACCCTGCGCTCGGCGGCCTGTTTGCCGGCGCGCTGCTGTGCCGCCGCGACGCGATAGTCGAGCCGAGGCTGGTCCCGGCCTCGTTCCGCGACTACCTGCGCGCGCCACGGGACGGAGGTTACGCGTGGCTGCCCGGCCGGGAGGCAGTCGAGGTCGCACCGCACGCGGTCAGGGATCACACCGGGGAGTGGCACCGCGGCGACCTGGTCGTGCTGTGCACCGGCGCCGCGCACACCGGCGTGGCCGGCGCGCATCTGGCCGGTTACGAGCCGCCGCCCGTTCGCCGGGTCCGCCTGCAGATGATGCAGACGGCGCCATTCGGCGGACTGCTTGAAACGGCGGTGGCAGACGGAGACTCGCTGCGCTACTACCCGGCATTCGACCTTCCCGGCCGGGCAGGGCTAGGGCCGCAAGCGCCGACGGCGGCCGCCACCGCGGCCCAGTTGCTGCTGGTGCAGCGGCTCGACGGCAGCCTGACGATCGGTGATACCCACGAATACGATGAGCCGTTCGCGTTCGACGTAGATGAGGCGGCCTATGAGCACTTGCGCGGCCGGGCCGAGCGGCTGCTTGGCGCCACTCTCCCGCCGATTCGTCGACGGTGGGCGGGCGTCTACAGCCAGGCGACGACGGGCGAGCTGTACCACCGCTCGCAGGTCGCGCCCGGCGTCGTGCTCGTCACTGGGCCGGGCGGACGCGGCATGACCTGCGCGCCCGCGATCGCGGAGGAGACTTTCGACCGGACCGCCGGGGACGGCGGGCTTCTGGGGGCCAGGCCATGACGGCAGGAGACCTGGAGATGCCGCACATCACGGTTGCGTGCCTGGACATGGCCGGGACGACGGTCGCCGATGACGGCAGCGTGATGGCTGCCTTCGGCGCCGCGATGGCCGCGTCCGGGATCGTTCCCGGCGGGCCCGGCTACGGCGAGGCAGACGAGATCGTCCGGACGACGATGGGCCAGTCCAAGATCGAGGTCTTCCGGCGGATACTCGGCTCAGACGACCGTGCCCAGCAGGCGAACAGCGTGTTCGAGAGGAGCTATGCCGAGTCGGTGCGCGCGGGGATGGTGAACCCGCTCCCCGGCGCGGTCGAGACGATCACCGCGATGCGGGCGGCCGGGATCAAGGTCTGTCTGGCGACCGGGTTCGCCCCTGTCACCAGGGATGCGCTGCTCGATGCGCTCGGCTGGCGGCCGCTGATCGACCTGGCCCTCTCGCCGGCCGACGCAGGCCGGGGCCGGCCGTGGCCTGACCTGCCGCTGACCGCGCTGCTGCGGCTGCACGGCGGCTCCGTCGGCGAGCTGCTGGTGGCAGGAGACACGCCGAGCGACGTGGAATCTGGCCTGCGCGCCGGCGCCGGGCTGGTAGTCGGCGTGACCACGGGCGCGGCGACCGAGGAGGACCTCGCCGCCGCGGGCGCGCCGCACATCCTCGACTCGGTGACCGGACTCGTGCAGCTGCTCGGCATCGGTGCGGGGAGTCCGCGCTAGGCCAGGCGGCCGTGCGAAGGGCTGCGCGGCCACTCGACGCCGAGAATGACATTGCGGTCGCTCGCCGCACCCGCGCCGCCGCCGCCGTCTGGCGTAATGAGCTCGCGGATCTGCCAGTCGTTGGCGGCCAGCTCGCGGGAAAGCGCGGCCAGGTCGGCCGGGTCCGCGGTGCCCTGGTAGGCGGTCGGCGCGGCCGTGTCGATCACTGTAGAGGCAATGGCGAGCCCGCCGGGAACTGCCAGCAACTCGATGAGCCGAGCTTGCTGGGGCCAATCGATGTGCGAGGCCGTCGTGATCTGCCAGAATCCGGTCTGGCCGTCGGTAACCGCGCTTACCGCGTGCGCGTGCGTGTGACCGTTCACCCAGGCCACGACGTTCGGGTGAGCCAGCAGGACATCACGCAGCTCGGGGCCAAGCACCCGGCGGCCGGCACCCGGCGGTCGGGCGTCGTTCACCAGCGTCTCGAGCGAGTGATGGCTGAACAAGATCACGGGCCGGGTGACGGCGCCAGCAAGCTGCGCCTGCAACCAGCGCAGCTGCCGGGTATCGAGCGAGCCCTGCCAGCCACCGTGAGGGTTGACGGTATCTAGCACGAGACAACGCACAGGTCCGTGGTCAAACGGGTAGTAGGCAGTACCTTCGGCCACGTTCTGCTTGGAGTAGCCGTGGCCGAGCGGCCTTGCGCCGGGGCGGAAGTGCTCGCGCACGTGCTCGGTCCTGGTCACCGTGGCCCGGCCAGGGTCGGGCGTGACAGCCAGCCGCGCGCTGTCGGCTAGCTCTCTGAGGGCGGCGCCGTCGGCGCTGTCGAACCGGCGGATGATGTCGGCGGGGTCGATTCCGTGCGGTGGCGTGACGTACTTGACGCCGCCGACCGGGAACTCGCGCAGCCAGCCCGCGGGGGCCACCGTCCCCTGCAGGAGGTTGTCGTGATTGCCGAAGACCGCGTACCACGGCAGGCCGATCCCGGCCGCCATGAACGGCAGCCTCGCCGCGGTCAGCACGCCAGGTACTTCGGGAAACCCGTACGTGCTCCTGGGGATGTCCTGCGGCCCGCCCTCCGGATGCCAGTACCGCTCGTCGTCCACCTTCGGGCCGGACACGCCCTCGTACTGGTCGAGGTCACCGGAGTCGGGTACCACCTCGCCGCCGTCGAGCAGGCCGATGTAGCTGCGGAGTTCGTTCCGCTGGCAGTTGTCGGTCGCGTCGCCGGTCACAATCGCGAAGTCCACTGGCGCGGCCGACACCGGCCCGGCCTTCGTCTGCCTGACCGCTCGCACCATGGCCTCGGCCACCTGGAAGGTAAACAGCTCCTGGGCCCGGTATGTCCCGATGCGGCCGACCTCGGCCCGCACGGCCGAGTCCGGGTCCGAGTACCGGCTGATCAGCTCGGCCCGGCCAGGTGACTGATGATCCATCACGTGCGTGTCGGACAAGTGCGCCAGCACCAGCAGCGGGATGGCAGAGCGCAACCAGCCGGGTCGCAGGACGCCACCGCCAAGCTCGTCGCGGAAGGCGTGCTGTTCTCCCTCGCTGACCGCGAGCCTGCGGTAGCCGCCATCTGCCTCCAGCGCCGGGATCAGGCGGCGGCGCGCGGTGCTGGCCGGCTCCTCGGCCATCTAGATCCCCCAGGCCGCCGCCTGCAACGCCGCGACGTCGGCATCGCTGCCGTCCAGCCGCACGTGGGCGGCCCCGGTGCGGCCCATCGACCACAGCGTCAGCTCGGCCGGTGTCCCGGTGACGGTCACGACTGGCGTGCGGGCCCTTGCCGTCCGGCGGACTCTGCGGCCGCTTCCTGGCTCGCCGTCCTCGCGGACCAGTTCCACGCCGACGGGCGCCTTACGCAACAGCAGCTTCGCTAGCCCGAGCCGGTTCCACAGCAGCTCATTGAGCCCGTCGTCGATCTCGCGCGACTCCCAGTCCTGCTGGGCCCGCCGCACATCCTCGTGGTGGACGAAATACTCGACGGTGTTAAGCCGCTCATCCGCGCCCGGCAAGCCGAACAGCGATGCGCGCGGGGGGCCGGTCCTGATCATCTCGATCAGCTTCGGGAACGGGGTGCGCCGGGCCAGCCGGGACTGGACCGACTTCGTGTGCCGGGCCAGCGGCCCGCCGGGGATTCCCGCGGCGGCGTCCGGGCGGCGCTCTCGCAGCACCAGGTGCGCGGCCAGGTCGGCGGTCTGCCAGCCTGCGCACAACGTCGGCTGAGCTGGGCCAAGATCGGCAAGCAGAGCGCATAGGGCAAGACGCTCATCCCTTGCGTACGTCATGCGCAGAATCGTAGGTGATCGGCAGTTCGCCGGGCGGGACTAGCCGCCCAGGCAGGCCGCCCGGCTGACCACCCCTGCCGACAGAACCGGACAAAATGCCGTCGTCCGCGGCGGCTGTGCGGATTTAGTGTCGCGCCCACGACACTAAATCCGCACAGCCACGCCATCGCGCCGCAATTTGCCCGATCTGCCCGGCGGGCTCGTGCCGCGCCGGTCACGACAGGACCCTCCGGTCGGCCACCGGGGGAGGGAGCCATGGCGGACCGCGCTAGCCTAGCTACGGCGGCCAGCTCGGCCGGCCCACCTCGGTCGGCCCACCTCCGCCGACACTGCGTCTGCCCGCGACGTGCTGCCACCGCGCGACGCATACCTGGAGGATTTGTGATCACGAGCGGCGGGTCGCGGCCTTGGCCCAGGTCGGCACGTCAGGCGCTGACCATGACGGTGCTGCTTGGGGCGGCAGGCGCTGGGCTCGCATTCCTCGCGACGCGCCAGGGATGGGCACTGGTGCGGACTACGCCGCCGCGGCCACTCCCCGCGAGCCAGATGAGCGTTACCGGCGCGGCCATGGCGCCTTCTGCGGACGCGCTCGTCGTGGCCGGCCTGGCCTGCCTGGCCGCGGTGCTCGCGACCAAGCGGGTATGGCGGCGGGCCAGCGGCCTGATCCTCGTCGGCCTGGGGGCCGGACTGGCCGCGTCGGCCTTCACCGTCTCCAAGGCCGCCGCGGTCGCGGCGGCGGCGGCCTCAGTCGGGCCAGCCAGCAATCCCGGCGCCGGGTCGGTCACGCAGGGCGGCAGTTCTGGGTCGTCGCCGGTGCCTGACCTCGTGGGGGCGACGCCGCACGTGAGCATCACTGCTGCGGGCTGGCAGGCGCTCGTGGTGGCGGGCGCCCTGGCGATGATCGCCGCTGGGGTGATCGCGGTCTGCAGCCCCGCCCGGCTGGCGGTCATGGGGGCCAAGTACGACACCCCCGGCGCCCCTGGGGAGGCTCGCAAGCCGGTCGAGCGCAGCCGGGCGGCGGCCGGAGAACCTGCGGACTCGGCCTCGATCTGGGAGGCGCTGAGCCGGGGCGATGACCCGACCTCCGGCGGGCGCAGGTCGGCTGCGGGCGCCTGACAGAGCCCAGCCCGGTCACGGTCGGGTAATGGAGAAGTCATACCCCATGACGGGAATACCCTGATAGGTACCATGGCTATGGCCGCGGAGCCTGCGAGTCGGCGTGCGGCGATCATTGGGCTGGTGCACAAGGCGAGCGAATAGGCCGTCGGCTGCCGCGGTGGTCGGCAGGGGAGGGTGGCGTACGGCATGTCCAGGTACGCGTCGACAGTGGCGGCGAAGCGAAGCTCTCCTGGCCCGCGGGCGCGGTCCGGCGCCCTTGTCCGGGTCGTGAGTCGGCTGTATCTGGCGCAGGCCGGTGCCTCCGCCGCGGTGAGCCTGAGCTTTGGGCGACGGAACGTTCCGTCGTTGCTGCTGGCCATCGCCGTCGCGGCCGCGCTCTGCTGGCTGGCCGCGATCGTGCGGTCCGGCAGTCATACGGCCTGGCTGATCGGGATCGCATTCGACTCGGGATTCGTGGCGGTCGGGCTGTTCCGCTACGCCTACGCCGCGAAATACCTGGGTGGAACCCTGCTGGCGATCATCACCCTGGGCACGCTGCTGCATCCAGCCGTCGCGCGAGCATTCACCAGCCCGAGCAACGTGGCTGATCACGCCGGCGCGGCACTGGCCGACGGGGCCAGCGAACTCGAGGCCGTCTCCTGATCGGACTTGCCAGGACCGGCCGTGAGGCCTGGGCGTACCGGGGGCCGGCGTGTCGTCAGTGGGGTGCTCGCTACGATTCTGGGCAAGGCAACCCACCCGAGGGGCGGCAGAACCGCGTGAGCGTGCTTGACGACATTCTCGAAGGGGTACGCGCTGATCTAGCTGTCCGGCAGGAGACGGCGCCGCTGGAGCGGCTCAAGGAGACTGCGGCCAAGGCGCCGTCGCCTCGCGACGTCATGCGCGCGCTTAGCGGCGCCGAGGTGGCAGTCATCGCGGAGGTCAAGCGGGCGAGCCCGTCTAAGGGCGCACTCGCGGCCATAGCCGACCCGGCCGCGCTGGCTGTCGACTACGAGGCTGGCGGCGCTCGGATCATCAGCGTGCTAACCGAGAAGCGCAGGTTCGGGGGCAGCATCGAGGACTTGGCCGCGGTCCGCGAGGCCGTCGGCGTGCCGGTGCTCCGCAAGGACTTCGTACTCAGCTCGTACCAGCTGTGGGAGGCGAGGGCGTACGGTGCCGACCTGGTCCTGCTGATCGTGGCGGCCCTGGAGCAGAACGCGCTGGTCTCGCTCGTGGAGCGGGCCGTGTCGATCGGGCTCGTACCGCTGGTCGAGGTGCATACGTCCGAGGAGCTTGACCGGGCCGTCGACGCGGGAGTGACGGTCCTCGGCATCAACACCAGGAACCTGAAGACGCTAGAGGTGGACCGGTCAGTGTTCGCCAAGCTTGCGCCCAGGGTTCCCGACGGCATCATCAAGATCGCTGAGTCCGGCGTCCGAGGTCCGCATGACCTGCTGGCCTATGCCGCGGCCGGCGCGGACGCGGTGCTGGTCGGCGAGAGCCTCGTCACCGGCAAGGATCCGCGCTCGGCGGTGGCCGACCTGGTCACGGCGGGATCGCACCCGGCGCTGCGGTCCGACCGCGGATCGGACCCGGGTGAGCCCGGCGATCCGGGCCGGAGCACGTCATGAGCCAGCCGGCACCCGCACCCGATACTGGCCAGGTTCCCGACGAGACCGGGCACTTCGGCCGGTTCGGCGGGCGGCTGGCACCAGAAGCGCTGATGTCTGCCCTGGAGGCGCTGACCGCCGCCTACCAGGACGCGAAGGCTGACCCCGCGTTCCGGTCCGAGCTGGCGGATCTCCTCAGCGGCTATGCCGGCAGGCCGACGCTTGTCACTGAGGTGCCGCGGTTCGCCGAGCTGGCCGGCGGCTGCCGCGTATTCCTCAAGCGCGAGGACCTCGCCCACACCGGCTCGCACAAGATCAACAACGTGCTCGGCCAGGCCCTGCTGACCAAGCGGATGGGCAAGACCCGGATCATCGCCGAGACCGGCGCCGGACAGCACGGCGTCGCGACCGCGACCGCCGCGGCCCTCCTCGGGCTCGACTGCGTCGTGTACATGGGCGCGGAAGACACCAGGCGGCAGGCGCTGAACGTGGCCAGGATGCAGATGCTGGGCGCCGAGGTGGTGCCGGTCAGGACCGGCAGCATGACGCTCAAGGACGCGATCAACGAGACGTTCAGGGATTGGGTGTCGACGGTCGACTACACCCACTACTGCATCGGGTCGGTCATGGGTCCGCACCCGTTCCCGATGATGGTCCGCGATTTCCAGCGGATCATCGGCCTGGAGGCCAGGGAGCAGATGCTCAAGGTTGCCGGTCGGCTGCCGGACGCCGTGATCGCCTGTGTCGGTGGCGGGTCCAATGCCATCGGCATCTTCCACGCCTTCATCCCCGACCAGTCGGTTGCGCTCATCGGCTGCGAGGCAGGCGGGGACGGCATCGAGACCGGGCGGCACGCCGCCACCGTGGTCGACGGGTCGGCCGGCATCATTCACGGCATGCGGACGATCCTGCTTCAGGACGCCGAGGGCCAGACGCTCGAGACGCATTCGATATCGGCGGGCCTTGACTATCCGGGTGTCGGCCCCGAGCATGCGTGGCTGCACGACACCGGCCGGGCCAAGTACCGGGCCATCACCGACGTTCAGGCGATGGAGGCCTTCTCCGCACTGTGCCGGACCGAGGGGATCATCCCGGCGATCGAGTCGGCGCACGCGCTGGCGGGCGCGCTCCAGGTGGGGCCGCAACTCGGCGCTGAGGCGATCCTGCTGGTCAACCTGTCGGGGCGGGGCGACAAGGACGTGGACATCGCGGGGCGCTGGTTCGGCCACCTCGGCGACTCGGCCGCGAGCGAGCGGGGGAGCAGGGCGTGAGCGCCGTCGGCACAGCGTTTGAGAAGGCGGCCGCGGAAAACCGGGCCGTGCTCATCGGGTACCTGCCAGCCGGCTTTCCTTCGGTGGACGGTGCGATTGGCGCGGCGCTGGCCATGGCGCAGGCCGGGGCCGACATCCTCGAGATCGGCCTGCCCTACTCCGATCCGCTGATCGACGGGCCGGTCATCCAGGAGGCTGTGCACCGGGCGCTGATCGGCGGGACCCACATCGCCGACGTGCTGCGCACCGTCGAGGCGGTAGCGGACGCGGGCGTGGCTGCGGTGATCATGACGTACTGGAATCCGGTAGACCGCTACGGCGTGGACGCCTTCGCACGCGACCTGGCGGCAGCCGGCGGCAGCGGCCTGATCACGCCCGACCTGACCCCCGAGGAAGCGGGACCCTGGCTGACCGCGGCGGCGGAGTACAAGCTCGACCCGGTGTTCCTTGTGGCGCCCAGTTCCTCGGACGAGCGCATAGCGCTGATCACATCGGTCTGCGGCGGCTTCGTCTACGCTGCCGCCCTGATGGGCACGACCGGCGTCAGGGACCTGGTGGGAGAAGAGGCGTCTGTCCTGGTCAGCCGGGTCAGGCAGCACACGAGCCTGCCGGTCGGCGTCGGGCTCGGAGTCAGGGACGGACAGCAGGCCGCGGAGGTCGCGAGCTTCGCGGACGGCGTGATCGTCGGCTCAGCGTTCGTACAGCGGCTGCTGGCCGCCGACGACTACGAGGCGGGCCTGCGGGCGATCAAGGACCTGGCCGCCGAACTCGCCGCCGGCGTGCGAGCTGGCCGTCAGCCGCGCTAGCTCACGCCGTCTAGCCACTGCGCGCAAGGTGCCGAGCAGGGGTGCGCGCATCACCCCGAGCAGGTGCTCCGCGGCTGCGGACTGGTCGCGTCCGCAGCCAGCCCAGGCCCCTGACCAGCACCGAGATCGTTCGTTATACTGCTGGTGGTGCGCGGGCAGTAACTGCCTCGATCTCGCACCGCAGGGCCAGTGTCGTCCCGCCCCCTGGGCCAACGTCGTCCCGTTCCACAACACCGCGCCAGCGGCGATGGCGGCGGACGAGACGACAGGAGAGCTGATGGCACCTGCCCAATTCAGGGCTGCATCGGTGCGGCGCCCCCCCGAACCCCCCGCAGCCGACGGGCCTGGCCTCTACGACAGCAGCCACGAGCACGACGCCTGCGGTGTTGGCTTCGTCGCCGATCTCAGCGGGCAGCCGCGCCACGACACCGTGGCGAAGGCGCTCACGGTCCTGCGTAATCTTGATCATCGCGGTGCCAAGGGCGCGGACCCGGAGACCGGCGACGGCGCCGGGATCCTCACGCAGGTGCCAGACGCGCTCCTGCGCGCGGTCGCGGAGTTTGAGCTGCCGCCGGCCGGGCGGTACGCCGTCGGGCTCGCGTTCGTGCCGCCCGAAGCGAGCCAGGCGGACATCCGCGAGGCGGTCGAGCGGGTCGCCGCGGACGAGGGTCTGGCCGTGCTCGGCTGGCGGCCGGTGCCATACGACCCGGCCTCGTGCGGCGCGGGAGCCCGCGCCGTCATGCCAGCGCTCGCGCAGTTGTTCGTGGCCGGCCGCCGTGGCGAGACCGGGCTTGACCTCAACCGCAGGGCCTACTGCCTGCGCAAGCGAGCCGAGCACGAGATCGGCTTGTATCTGGCCAGCCTGTCCAGCTCGACGATCGTGTACAAGGGCATGCTGACCGCGCTGCAGCTGGAGGGCTTCTTTCCTGACCTGGCCGACGACCGGTACCGGTCGGCGATCGCGCTGGTGCATTCCCGGTTTTCCACCAACACGTTCCCGTCCTGGCCGCTGGCCCACCCCTACCGGCTGATCGCGCACAACGGCGAGATCAACACGATCCGCGGCAACCGGAACTGGATGCGAGCCAGGGAGGCGCAGCTCGCCTCTGACGTGTTCGGCACCGACAGCGCCGGGCGCGGCATCGAGCGCCTCATGCCGTTCCTTGACGATACGGTCAGCGACTCGGCCAGCTTCGACTCGTGCCTGGAACTGCTGCACCTGGGCGGCCGCTCCCTCCCGCACGCGGTGCTGATGATGATTCCCGAGCCGTGGGAGCGGCATCAGGAAATGGACCGGTCCCGGCACGCGTTCTACCGCTTCCACGCCTCGCTGATGGAACCGTGGGACGGGCCCGCCCTGATCGCGTTCACCGACGGCAAGGTCGTCGGTGCCGTGCTTGATCGCAACGGCCTGCGGCCGGGCCGGTACTGGGTGACCAGCGACGGCCTGGTCGTGCTGGCCAGCGAGGTCGGCGTGCTCGACCTCGACCCGGCCGCCGTCGTCCGCAAGGGCAGGCTGCAGCCGGGCCGCATCTTCCTGGTCGACACCGCGGCCGGCCGCATCATCGAGGACGAGGAAGTCAAGGCCGAGCTGGCCGCCGAGCAGCCCTACGGTGCCTGGCTCGACGCCGGGATGCTGCACCTGAACACCCTGCCGGAGCGGAGCCGGGAACTGCCCGACAGCCAGGCCCTGCTGACCCGGCAGCAGCAGTTCGGCTACACCGAGGAAGATCTGCGGATGCTGCTCGGGCCGATGGCGCGCACTGGAGCCGAACCGCTCGGCTCGATGGGTACCGATACCCCGCTCGCGGTGCTCTCGGACCGGCCGCGGCTGCTCTACGAGTACTTCAGCCAGCTGTTCGCCCAGGTCACGAACCCGCCGCTGGATGCGATCAGGGAGGAGCTGGTGACCGCCCTCGGCTCGTCGACCGGACCCGAGCACAACCTGCTTGACCCAGGGCCGGCCTCCTGCCGCCAGATCGTGCTGCCGTTCCCGGTGATCGGCGACGGTGACCTGGCAAAGATCGTGCACATCAACGACGACGGCGACCTGCCCGGTTTCGCGGCGCACGTCGTCGACGGCCGGTACGAGGTGGTCGGCGGCGGGCCGGCCCTGCGGGCCCGCCTGGCAGAGATCAACGCCGAGGTGTCGGCCGCCATCGCGGCCGGAGCGCGGATCATCGTGCTGTCGGACCGCGGCGGGCAGGCCGGCGAAGGGCAGGCCGGAGCCGGGCAGGCCCCGCCCGCCGCCGGCGGCGATGGCGCTCGGCTGGCGCCGATCCCGTCGTTGCTCCTCACCGGGTCCGTGCATCACCACCTGATCGCCGAGCGCACCAGGACCAGGGCGGGCCTGGTCGTGGAGTCGGGGGACGCCAGGGAGTGCCACCACGTGGCGCTCCTGCTCGGCTACGGGGCAGCCGCCGTATGCCCGTACCTGGCCATCGAGTCGGCCGAGGAGATGGTGAGGCGCGGGGCACTGAGGGAGGTCGCGGAAGCGGAGGCCGGCGCGAACGTGATCAAGGCGCTCGGCAAGGGCGTGCTCAAGATCATGTCCAAGATGGGCGTCTCCACGGTCGCCTCTTACACCGGGGCACAGCTGTTCGAGGCCGTCGGCCTGGGCGGCGAGGTCATTGCGAGCTGCTTCGCCGGCACGTCCTCGCCGCTCGGCGGGATCGGCTTCGACGAGATCGCCGCCGAAATCGGCCGGCGCCACTACGGCGCTTACCCGCCGCGCGGCAGCCGGCCGCCGCACCGGAGGCTGGAGACCGGGGGCGACTATCAGTGGCGGCGCGAGGGCGAGCCGCACCTGTTCAGCCCAGAGGCCGTGTTCAAGCTCCAGCATGCGACCAGGACCGGCCAGGCGCGAGTGTTTCGCGAGTACACCAGGCTCGTTGACCACCAGTCGGCCCGGCTGATGACCCTGCGGGGTTTGCTGCGCATCAGGGGACTGGAAAGCGAGCGGACACTTGCGGCCGGTCCTGACCCCGTTCCCCTTGAAGAGGTCGAGCCGGTCGCCAGCATCGTCCGCCGGTTCGCCGCCGGTGCGATGTCCTACGGGTCGATCTCCGCCGAGGCGCACGAGACCATCGCGATCGCGATGAACCGGCTGGGTGGCCGGTCGAATAGCGGGGAGGGCGGCGAGGACGCGAGGCGGTACGCGCCGGACGAGCACGGCGACTCGCGGCGGTCGGCGGTCAAGCAGGTGGCCAGTGGCCGGTTCGGAGTCACCAGCGAGTACCTGGTCAACGCCGACGACCTGCAGATCAAGATGGCGCAGGGGGCCAAGCCCGGCGAAGGCGGGCAGCTTCCGGGGAACAAGGTCTACCCATGGATCGCGCGGACCAGGCACTCGACACCTGGGGTCGGCCTGATCTCCCCGCCCCCGCACCACGACATCTACTCGATCGAGGACCTCGCGCAGCTGATCCACGACCTGAAGAACGCCAACCCGCGGGCGCGGGTGCACGTGAAGCTGGTGGCCGAGGTGGGGGTCGGCACCGTGGCGGCGGGGGTCTCGAAGGCGCACGCCGACGTCGTCCTGATCTCCGGTCACGACGGCGGGACCGGGGCCGCGCCGCTGACCAGCATCAAGCACGCGGGCGGGCCGTGGGAGATCGGACTGGCGGCCACGCAGCAGACGCTGCTGCGCAACGGGCTGCGGGACCGGATCGTGGTCCAGGCGGACGGCCAGCTCAAGACCGGCAGGGACGTGATCATCGCGGCGCTGCTGGGGGCGGAGGAGTTCGGGTTCGCCACCGCGCCGCTGGTCGTGGCCGGCTGCGTGCTCATGCGCGTCTGCCACCTGGACACCTGCCCGGTCGGCGTGGCGACCCAGAATCCCGAGCTGCGCCGCCGGTTCACCGGTCGGCCCGAGTTCATCGTGAACTTCTTCGAGTTCGTCGCGCAGGAGGTACGCGAGTACCTGGCCGCGCTCGGCCTGCGCAGCCTGAACGAGGCGGTCGGCCGCGCGGAACTGCTTGACGCGCGGGCGGCCGTCGCGCACTGGAAGGCGGCTGGCCTGGACCTCAGCCCGGTCCTGCACGTGCCCAGCGTGCCCGACGGCGCCGCCCGGCACTGTGTGACCGGCCAGGACCATCGGCTGGACCAGGCCCTGGACAACACGCTGATCCTGCTGGCCGAGGGCGCGCTGGACGCGGGTAAGCCGGTCCGGCTCGAGTTGCCGGTCAGGAACGTCAACCGGGCCGTCGGCACCATGCTCGGCAGCGAACTGACCAGGCGCTGGGGCGGCGACGGCCTGCCCGACGACACGATCGACATCAGCCTGGCGGGCTCGGCTGGCCAGTCGTTCGGCGCGTTCTTGCCGCGCGGCATCACGCTGCGGCTGACCGGCGACGCGAACGACTACCTCGGCAAGGGCCTGTCCGGTGGCCGGATCGTCGCGACTCCGCACCCGACCGCCCCGTTCCCCGCCGAGGAGCATGTGATCGCCGGGAACGTCATCGGCTACGGGGCCACCAGCGGCGAGATGTTCCTGCGGGGCGTGGTCGGTGAGCGGTTCTGCGTCAGGAACTCCGGCGCGACCGCGGTCGCGGAGGGCGCGGGAGACCACGGCTGCGAGTACATGACCGGCGGCCGGGTCGCGATCCTCGGCCAGGTCGGGCGGAACTTCGCGGCCGGCATGTCCGGCGGCATCGCCTACCTGCTTGACCCGGACCCGCGCCGGGTCAACACCGAGATGGCTGATCTCGAACCGCTGACGGACGAGGACGGCGCGTTCCTGCACGAACTCCTTGGTCGGTATCGGGCCGAGACGGGGTCATGCGTCGCGGCCGGGCTGCTCGCCGACTGGCCGGCCGCGCTGACCAGGTTCGGCCGGGTAATGCCGAAGGACTACAAGCGCGTTCTCGCCGCCGCGCGACGGGCCGAGGAGGACGGTACCGACGTGAGCGAGGCCGTGATGGCCGCCGCGACCGGCTGATCTGGCCGATCCGGCGATCCGGCTGGTCCGCCGCGACGGGCCGATCTGGCCGGTCCGGATTAGCCGGGCTGAGGAGGCTTACGAGGCTTAGGGAGGCGAGAGTGGGCGACGATAGGGGATTCCTGACCACGCCGCGGCGGGCTGCCGGCCGGCGGCCGGTCGACGTGCGGATCATGGACTGGAAGGAGGTATACACCGAGTTCGCTCCCGCGGACCTGGAACGGCAGGCGGGCCGATGCATGGACTGCGGAATCCCGTTCTGCCACCAGGGCTGTCCGCTCGGCAACCTGATCCCCGAATGGAACGACCTGGTCGGGACCGGCAACTGGCGGGCAGCGGCGGAACGGCTGCATGCCACCAATAACTTCCCCGAGTTCACCGGGCGGCTGTGCCCGGCGCCATGCGAGTCCGCCTGCGTGCTCGGCATCGCCGCCGAGCCCGTGACGATCAAGCAGGTCGAGGTGGAGATCATCAACCGTGCGTGGAATGAGGGCTGGGTGCCGCCACGGCGGCCCGCTCCGGCCGCGGTAGCGAACGGGCGGAGGGTGGCCGTGATCGGGTCGGGCCCGGCCGGCCTTGCCGCTGCTCAGCAGCTGACCAGGGCCGGGCATGCGGTCACGGTGTTCGAGCGGGCCGACGCGCCCGGCGGGCTGCTGCGGTACGGCATCCCGGAATTCAAGATGGAGAAGCGGCACCTGGACCGGCGGCTGGTGCAGATGCTCGCCGAGGGCACCGAGTTTTGCTGCGGCGTGGAGGCTGGCCATGACATCACCGCCGCCCGGCTGCGCCGCGATTATGCCGCGATCGTGCTGGCGTGCGGCGCGACCGTGCCGCGAGGGCTGCCGGTGCCCGGCGCCGACCTGGACGGCATTCACCAGGCGATGGAGTACCTGCCAATGGCCAACCGCGCCTCGGGAACCGGTGCCGAACCGGCCGTCTCTGCCCTGGGCCGGGACGTGGTGATCATCGGCGGCGGTGACACCGGCGCCGACTGCCTGGGCACGGCGCTCCGCCAGGGCGCGGCCTCGGTGACCCAACTGGAAATCCTGCCCCGGCCGCCAGGCGGGCGCCCGCCAGGCCAGCCATGGCCGGTGCACCCGGCCATTTACCGGGTGTCCACTGCCCACGAGGAGGGCGGCGAGCGGGTCTACGCCGTCTCGACGCAGCGGTTCCGGCCCGACCCGGCGGGCCGGGTCCGCTCGCTGGAACTGGTCGAGGTTGACGTCGCTGACGGGGCGCCGCAGCCGCGGCCGGGCACCAGGCGGGAGCTTCGCTGTGACCTGGTGCTGCTGGCCATGGGCTTTACCGGTGCCGAGCAGAGCAGGCTGACCTGCGGCCTTGGAGTCGCCTTCGACGCTCGCGGCAATGTGGCCAGGGACGCCTCGTATGCGACCTCCGTTCCCGGCGTGTTCGTGGCCGGTGACATGGGCCGGGGTCAGTCGCTGATCGTATGGGCGATCGCGGAGGGACGCTCGGCGGCCGCGGCGGTGGACAGGTACCTGTGTGGCGACACCGCGCTGCCCGCGGCGATAACGCCAG
>JASHOL010000313.1 GCA_030041135.1 Streptosporangiaceae bacterium
CGCCGAGGACGCGGGCGTCCCGCTGCCGCGACGCTGCCTCGGCCAGCGCGGCGGCCAGCGCCGACACCGCCACCGCGTCGTCGTCCGCCAGCGGTGCGGCCAGCGTCGCCAGATCGTGCTTTTCGAGGAACGAGGTGTCGGTCTGGCCGGCCACGAACGCCGGATGGCGCAGTACGCGCACCAGCAGGTCTCGGTTCGTGGCCAGCCCGTGGATCGTCGCGGTGGCCAGCGCCCGGGCGAGCACGGCGGCGGCCTGCTGACGGTCGGCGGCCCACGCGATCACCTTGGCCAGCATCGGGTCGTAGAAGACGCCGACCTCGCTGCCGGCAACCACGCCGGAGTCCAGCCGGAGCACCGGCGGTGGGCCGGCCTGATCCCCGGCCGGCGGCGCGCCAACGCCGAACTCGACCGGCGGGCCGGCGGACACCGCCGAGAGACCAGGCAGCGCGAACGCGTGCAGCGTGCCGCTCTGCGGCTGCCAGCCGGCCGCCGGGTCCTCCGCGTACAACCGCGCCTCGATCGCGTGCCCGCGGACCGGCGGCGGCGCGGGCGGCAGCGGCCGGCCGGCCGCGACCTGCAGTTGCAGCGCGACCAGGTCAAGGCCGGTCGTGCACTCGGTCACCGGGTGCTCGACCTGGAGCCGCGTGTTCATCTCAAGGAACCAGAACCGGCCGGTCTCGTCGGCCAGGAACTCGACGGTCCCGGCGTTGACGTATCCGATCGCGGATACGGCGAGCCTTGCCGCCTGCATCAGCCGCTCGCGCAGCCCGGGCAAGGACGCGACGAGCGGCGACGGCGCCTCCTCGATGATCTTCTGGTGCCTGCGCTGAATCGAGCACTCCCGCTCACCCGCCGTCCACACGGTGCCGGCCGTGTCGGCCAGTACTTGGACCTCGATGTGCCGGCCGCGTTCGATGTAGGGCTCGCAGAACACCGCCGGGTCGCCGAACGCCGACGCCGCCTCGGACGCCGCGCCCTCGAGCGCGCCGGGCAGGCCGGCCATCGACCTGACGATCCGCATGCCGCGACCGCCGCCGCCGGCCGACGCCTTGATCAGCACGGGCAGGTCCGCCGCGGCGATGGCGGCCGGCTCGATGGCCGCGAGTACCGGTACCCCGGCCGCGGCCATGATCCGCTTGGACTCGATCTTGCTGCCCATCGCCGCGATGGCGGCGGGCGGCGGCCCGATCCAGGTGAGCCCGGCCGCCTGCACCGCCCCGGCGAAGTCGGCGTTCTCCGACAGGAACCCGTAGCCGGGGTGCACCGCGTCAGCACCGGCGCGCACCGCGGCCTCGATCAGCAGGTCGGACCGCAGGTAGGTGTCCGCCGCCGCGCTGCCGGGCAGCCGGACCGCGGCGTCGGCCTCCCTGACGTGGGGCGCCCGCGCGTCGGGGTCGGAGTACACCGCGACCGTGGACAGCCCGAGCCGCGCGCACGAGCGGAACACCCGGCGGGCGATCTCGCCCCGGTTCGCCACCAGCACGCTCGTCAGCGCGGTGTTAGGCAGCATGGGCATCACATCCGGAACACGCCGTAGCCGGTCCTCGTGCCCTCGACCGGAGCGCCGTGGATCACCGACAGGCACAGGCCAAGCACGGTCCTGGTGTCGCGCGGATCGATGATGCCGTCGTCGTAGATCCGGCCGGACAGGAACATCGGCAGCGACTCCGCCTCGATCTGGGCTTCGACGGCCGCGCGCATGGCCGCGTCGGCGTCCTCGTCGAATGGCCGCCCGGCCGCCGTCGCGGCGGCTCGCGACACGATCGACAGCACGCCCGCCAGCTGGGCCGGCCCCATGACCGCGGACTTCGCGCTGGGCCAGGCGAACAGGAACCGCGGGTCGTAGGCCCGGCCGCACATGCCGTAGTGCCCGGCTCCGTAGGAGGCGCCGATCAGCACCGAGATGTGCGGCACGCCCGAGTTGGAGACCGCGTTGATCATCATCGCGCCGTGCTTGATGATCCCGGCCTGCTCGTAGGCCGCGCCGACCATGTAGCCAGTGGTGTTGTGCAGGAAGATCAGCGGCGTGTCCACCTGGTTGGCCAGCTGAATAAACTGCGCCGCCTTCTGCGACTCCGCGCTGAACAGCACGCCCTGGGCGTTCGCGAGGATCCCGACCGGGTACCCGTGCACCGTCGCCCAGCCCGTGACCAGGCTTGCGCCGTAGGCGGGCTTGAACTCGTCGAAGTCAGAACCGTCGACGACCCGCGCGATCACCTCGCGGGGGTCGAAAGGGATCCGCAGGTCAGGCGGCACGATCCCGAGCAGTTCCTCCTCGTCGAACCGCGGCGGCGCGGGCGCGGCCGACACCGGGCCAGGCCCCTGCTTGCGCCAGTTCAGGCGGGCCACGATCCGGCGGCCGATCCGGATCGCGTCGGGCTCGTCGGCCGCCAGGTAGTCGGCCAGGCCGGACTGCCTGGCGTGCATCTGCGCACCGCCGAGCGACTCGTCGTCCGACTCCTCGCCGGTCGCCATCTTGACCAGGGGCGGCCCGCCGAGGAAGACCTTCGACCGATCGCGGATCATCACCACGTGGTCGGACATGCCCGGCAGATACGCGCCGCCGGCGGTGGAGTTGCCGAAGACGATCGCGATCGTCGGGATTCCGGCCGCCGACAGCCGGGTCAGGTCCCTGAACGTGCGCCCGCCGGGGATAAAGATCTCCTTCTGCGTGGGCAGGTCCGCGCCGCCGGACTCGACCAGCGAGATCACCGGCAGCCGGTTCGCCAACGCGATGTCGTGCGCGCGGAAGCTCTTGCGCACCGTCCACGGGTTGCTCGTGCCGCCGCGCACCGTCGGATCGCTCGCCGAGATCATGCACTCGGTGCCCTCGACCACGCCGATGCCGGTCACGACGCTGCCGCCGACCGTGAACTCGGTGCCCCAGGCCGCCAGCGGCGACAGCTCAAGGAACGGCGAGCCAGGGTCGAGCAGCAGTTCGACCCGCTCGCGCGCGAGCAGCTTGCCCCGGGCGCGGTGGCGGTCGGTGTACTTCGGCCCGCCGCCGGCGATGGCTTTTGCCTGCTCGCCCGCGATCTCGGCCAGCTTGGCCTCCATCGCCGCGCGGTTCGCCACGTAGTCAGCGGACCGGTCGTCGACAGCCGTGCGCAGCGCGGTCATGACAGCACCGTCACAGCAGCTCCTCGGGCACGTCAACGCAACGAGCGCGCAGCCACTCGCCGAGCGCCTTCGCCTGTGGGTCGAACCTGGCCGCCGCGGCCACGCCCTCCCCGAGCAGCCCTTCGATCACGAAGTTGACCGCGTGCAGGTTCGGCAGCAGGTAGCGGTGCACCGGCAGCCCGACGGCCTCCGGCAGCAGCTCACGCAGCCTGTCCACGGTCAGCGTGCCCGCCAGCCACGGCCACGCCGCGGCGCCGCCGACCCAGACGCCCACGTTGGCGTCGCCGCCTTTGTCACCGCTCCTCGCCCCCGCGACCTTTCCGAGGGGAACGAGGCGGGTCCCGCCGTCACGTCGCTCCGCCGGAGCCGGGGCGGGATCGACCGGCTCGAGGGCGCGGGTAACCGCCGGATCGGGCACCGGCACGGACGAGCCGTCCGGAAGGACGGCCACGTGCGCCAACTCGGCTCGGTCCACGTACCCGGCGGTGAAAACCCCGTACGGCTCCGCGTCGCCCGGCGGCGCGGTCAGGTGGAACCCGGGATAGCTCGCCAGCGCGAGCTCGACCGCGGCACCGGAGAACGCGCGGCCGATCGCCTTGGGGTCGCTGCCGCGGACCACGCAGCGCAGGGTCGCGCTGGCCTGCTCCTCGCTCGCCGGATCGGGCTGGTCGGTCCTGGCCAGGGTCCAGCGGGCGCCGGGCGGGATGACGTCCGCGAGCTGGTCGCGCACCAGGGCGGCCTTGGCCTCGATGTCCAGCCCGGTGAGCACGAACTCCACCTGATTGCGATAGCCGCCGATGGTGTTCACCGACACCTTGAGCGTGGGCGGCGGCGGCTCGCCGCGAACGCCCGCGACGCGGACCCGGTCCGGCCCGTCCTGGCTCAGCTCGACGGTGTCGAGCCGCAGGGTGGCGTCCGGCCCGGCGTACCGCGGTCCGGCCACCTCGTACAGCAGCTGCGCGGTGACGGTCCCGACCGTGACGGCGCCTCCGGTCCCGGCGTGCTTGGTGATCACGCTTGACCCGTCGGTGTGGACCTCGGCGATCGGGAAGCCAGGGTGGCGCAGGTCGGCGATCTGGGTGAAGAACGAGTAGTTGCCACCCGTGACCTGGGCCCCGCACTCGATGACGTGCCCGGCGGCCATGGCCCCGGCCAGCGCGTCGAAGTCGTCAAGTTCCCAGCCGAAGTGCGCCGCGGCCGGGCCGACCACCAGCGACGCGTCGGTGACCCTGCCGGTCACGACCACGTCCGCTCCTGACCGCAGGCAGGCGGCTATACCCCAGCCGCCGAGGTACGCGTTCGCCGCGATCGGCTCGCCGAAGCCGAGTTCGGCCGCCTTGGGCAGCAGGTCGTCGCCGTACACGTAGGCGACCTTCGGGTTCAGGCCAAGGCGCGCTGCCAGCTCGCTCACTGCCTCCGCGAGTCCGGCTGGATTCAGCCCGCCGGCGTTCGCCACGATCGTGACGCCCCGATCCAGCGCCAGGCCCAGGCAGTCTTCGAGCTGACGCAGGAACGTCCTGGCGTACCCCAGAGCCGGATCTCGCAGCCGGTCCCGCCCGAGGATGAGCATGGTCAGCTCGGCCAGGTAGTCGCCGGTCAGGACGTCGAGGTCGCCGCCATCGAGCATCTCGCGCATCGCGGCGAACCGGTCACCGTAAAAGCCCGAGGCGTTGCCGATCCTGACCGGAGTAGTGTCTCCCGCTCGCCGAGCCACCATAAAACTAAGCGTACGTGACTGTTTTGCGAGCCTGCATCCGTCTGCGGCATGCCGCAGCGCTGACCTATGGCCGCAGGTAACGGACGGGACCGAGGCTGGCGGGCGAGACCGGCGGCGGGCGGTTACTGAGGCCGAGGTCGGTGACTATGAACGACCGCGCGTTGATCACGATCGACAGGTAGTGGCCGGTCGGCGCGGACGCGCCGTACGGTATGGACGCATCGTAATCGACAAAAGTGCCCTTCATCGTGACCAGGTAGACGGTCACGCCGTTCCCGGCCCACTCGAAGTCGCCAGGAGTGGCTGACTCCAGTGCCTTGCCGTGGGTCGTCATGACGGCGGTGATCCACGCCGGCCGCTTGTCGCCGGTGGCCGCCGCCACGCGAACCGCGATCGCGTCGAGCCGGGGGACCACACTGGCCGGAATCGCCGCAACCGCGCCCTTGGCGTTGGCCGACGGCCCCACAAACGCCGAAGAGATCGCAAACCCGGCTCCCGCGAGCCCGACGAGGATGCCCGCAATGCCGCGGGGCGAACGCGCGGCCTTGGCGAACGTCGTGCCGAGCCTCACGAGAGTAGCTCTGCCTTCACCATTGCGCATCTTCAACGGCCATTGAGGTAACGCACCAGCCAGTCGCCGGATCCGGGACCCGGCCGGCGCCACTGCCACGTTCGCGCCACGATCAGCACTTGGTCGCCGGCGTATCGTGAACGTGTGCGCGTCGAGCTTAGTTCCGACGCGGCCGCCTTCGTGACCGCGTGCGGCGGGCAGCTATGGGTCTGGGCCGAACGGCCAGCGATGTGCTGCAGCGGTTCGCCCGCCTGGATGCGCGCGGCCACCACCGCGCCCGGCGGCAAGTCCGGCTTCGTCCTCGTGCCAGACGACGCCATTGACCGGCCGCCGACGTCAGCTACCCGGCCGCGACTGCAGTTGTTCTTCCGCGGCGCGGGCGGGACGAGCCCTGAGGTCCTCGAGATCGCCATGCGCGGTAGGCGCCACCCGAAGGTCGCCGCCTACTGGGACGGCTGCCTGATGGCAATGACCTGAACGAATATCCCCGATGGCGGCCAATGCGGACGAGTCTGAACCTCGTCTTGCGTCTGGCTGCAGACATTGATCCGCAACGTGTCGGCCGCCGGGCAGGTACCAATCCGGCAAGCGGGCCAGGTGACCGGCGCGCGCCGGGGCCGGCCGACGTTAGGCTGGATCATTATGAGCGTGCTGAGGGTCATGGGCACGGAGACCGAGTACGGAATCGCTGTCCTTGGCCAGCCAGGTGCCAACGTGATGGTGGCGTCAACGCAGGTCGTCAATGCCTACCAGGCTGGTAGGGTGGCGCAGGCGCGGCGGGCCCGGTGGGACTTCGAGCAGGAGAACCCGCTGCGCGACGCCCGCGGGTTCGACCTCACCAGGGAGCAGGCCGACCCTGACATGCTCACCGACGAGGATCTCGGGCTGGCCAACGTCATCTTGACGAACGGGGCGCGGCTGTACGTAGATCACGCGCACCCGGAGTATTCGGCCCCTGAGTGCACCAACCCGCTGTCGGCGATGATCTGGGACAAGGCCGGCGAGCGGATCATGGCGCAGGCCGCCGAGCACGCCGCTGCCGTTCCCGGCAGCGCCCCGATCCAGCTGTACAAGAACAACACCGATAACAAGGGCGTGACCTACGGCTTCCACGAGAACTACCTCATGCGCCGCTCCACCCCGTTCGCCGACATCGTCAGATACCTGACCCCGTTCTTCGTGACACGGCAGGTCATGTGCGGCGCCGGACGTGTCGGGATGGGGGCGGACGGCCGCGGGACCGGCTTCCAGATCAGCCAGCGAGCGGACTTCTTCGAGGTCGAGGTCGGCCTAGAGACGACGCTGAAGCGCCCCATCATCAACACGCGGGACGAGCCGCACGCCGACCCGGAAAAGTACCGGCGACTGCACGTGATCATCGGCGACGCGAACATGAGCGAGGTGTCCACCTACCTCAAGATGGGCAGCACCGCCCTGGTGCTCGCGATGATCGAGGACCAGTTCCTGGCCGTCGACCTGACAGTGGATTCGCCGGTCGCGGAACTGCGCGCTGTGTCACATGACCCGTCGCTGAAGCACCTGGTGACGTTGCGGGACGGACGGAGGATGACCGCCGTGCAGCTTCAGACCGAGTACCTGGAGCATGCCCGCAAGTACACCGAGGATAAGTACGGCTCCGACGTCGACCCGATGACGGCCGACGTGCTCGAGCGGTGGGAGTCGTTGCTCACCCGGATGGCCGAGGACCCGATGCAGCTGTCCCGCGAGCTAGACTGGGTCGCCAAACTGGAACTGCTCGAGGGCTACCGGCGCCGGGACAACCTAGCCTGGGACGATTTCAAGCTGCAACTGTTCGATTTGCAGTACTCAGATGTCCGGCAGTCGCGCGGGCTATACAACCGGCTAGCCGCCAGGGACCGGATGGTGCGGCTGACCGACGAGGACGCGATCGACTGGGCAGTCGACAGCCCACCCGAGGACACCCGCGCCTACTTCCGAGGCCGCTGCCTGCGGCAGTATGCCGAGTCCGTGACCGCCGCGTCCTGGGACTCGGTGATCTTCGACGTCCCCGGCCGCGAGTCGCTGCAGCGCGTGCCGACGCTGGATCCGCTGCGCGGCACGAAGGCGCACGTAGGGAAACTGCTTGACCGCTGCCGTACCGCCGGGGACCTGGTGAACGCCTTGACTGGGCAGGAATAACACTGGCGCTGCCCGGTAACGGCCGGGGATGCACGCGATGATCGCTGCTGACCATAGCGGCGTGAGCGCATAGCCAGCAGCGAGCAGGGCGACGGCACTAGTACGGGCATGTCGTAAGGCCATACGCCGGGTTCGGGGTCGAGGATGACCCTTTGGCCCGCTTCTTCGAGGAGCTTGACGAGGACTTCTTGGGAGCGGAACTCGAGTTGGACGACGAGCCGGAGGAGCTAGACGGAGCACCGGCGCCGGACGGCGCGGATGCAGAAGATGTACGCCCAGCCTGGGAGTAGGCGGGCACATCGGACTGAGAGCCGACGTTGGCAGCGGCACGCGCATTCGCCGGGACGGACTGGTCGTTCTGCTCTGCGGCGCTGACGTAGTCCGATGCGTTGACACTGTCCGCGCCGAACATCTCCAGCCCCGGTGCCTGCGCTGTGACCTGGGAGCCGAGCAGCACCTCCACGTGGCCGGCCGGCAGCGACGACAGCGGGGTAGCGGATTGCACGCCCATGACGTCGGCGATCACCTGCGCGTTCGTGTAGGCGGCGCTGCCTGAGCCGTAGAAGACCTCGGTGTCGTCCCCGACTGGCTGCTGCTGGGAGGAGGAGTTCTCAACGGCGCCGGCCTTGTAGCCCATCGCGACGACGTCGTCCGAGACGTCTGCGGCCAGCCCGCTCGTGCCGCTGCCGTTGTAGACGTCCACGGTCACCGACGAGGCGGTGGAAGGGATCATCGAGGTCCGGTAGAACGCCTGGTGGACCTGCTGCTGGATCAGCGGCACATCGATGTAGTTCGCGCTCTGCGCGCTCGGGTACCCAGGGATGTAGATGTCGTTCGTCGATATCTCGGGCAGCGTGCTGAGTTTGAGGTTGCTGCTGGACAGCGCCCGTATGTCCTGCGCAAACCCGATCAGGTTCCAGCCGCTGTCGTACATGAGGTAACTCTTCGCGTTGCTCAGCAGGGTAGTCAGCCCGCCGAGGTCGCTCAGCACGCCGCTGGTCTTCAGCTTCCATACGATGTATTCGATGGCGGCCTGCTGCCGGGCGGTGCGGCCGATATCTACACCTGGGAGGGTATCCCGCGACCGGACGTAGGCCAGGGACTGCGCCGCCGACAGGTGCAAGTACTGCTTGCCGCCCTTTTTCGCGTTGTAGCCATCCCTGTAGGCGTTGAACCCCGAGTTGTCGGTGCCGGTGAGCGGATCGTTGTCGGTTAGGTTCGCCCCGGCGGGCAGGCCGCCCTGGGCGCGGGCCGGCTGGATGCAGATCTCCAGCCCGCCGAATTGCTGGGCTAGCTCGTAGAAGCCGATGATGTTCGACTCGATGAAGTGATCGATGTGCACGCCCGTGACCGACTCCACGGTCTGGACCTCGAATAGTTGGCCTGCCTGGTTGGCGGCGAGGTACCGCTGGGCCTGCGTCATGCGGGAGCCGTCGGTCTGGTCGAGCGATTCGTCGTAGGCGTAGGCATAGGCCGCGTCGATCTTGCCCTCGGTGAGCCCGTCGAGCGTGGCGTGCGGGAAGTTGACGACGTCGTCGCGCGGGATCGAGAAACCGACCGCCTTCTGGCCGCCGGCGAAGACGTGGATCAGGATCAGCGTGTCGGTGTCCTGCGAGCCCTCAAGGCCGGCCGCGACCTCCGACTCGCTGCCCGAGTGCGTCTCCGTGAGCTGCTGGACCGACAGGTCCTGCCCCTGGAAGGTGGTGCGGCTCTCCAGCCCCATTACCAGGATGTTCGTAGCTCCGACAGACGGAGCACTGCCGAGCGCAACGCCTTGGCCGAGCGCGTCGGTCAGGTCAACGAATCTGTGAGCGTAGCCGGCGACCACCAGGGTGAAAGCAGAAGCAACGCACGCCACCGCGTAGCCGACCCTGCCTACGAGCTTCAACCGACGCACACCCAGACTCCTCGACCTTCGGCTCGACCTCCGCACGGATCGACGTTAATACGAAAGTGCTGCTGCCAAGGCCTGATACTGCTGCCCCGGACTGCGAGAATCCTGAAGGTAACCTGAGTGCGTCTGGAGTTTTGACCATTGGTTTGCCCCCACGGACCGAGCATGCCCTAGAGGGTCGGCCGGTGTCAGTCGAGGCACCGTGCGACTCAGGTGCGGGCGGGCAGTTGCGCTTTGCCCGCCCGCATCCGGCCGACGGTCGAGAGCTAGCCGGTGCCGAGCCCGTTACGAGCTAATACGAGTTCCTGGCGTGAACGCGACACCTCGGAGGACCTGGCCGAAACCCGCCGTCCTGACCGTCACGAAGTGCTCCCACGAGGCCGGCGAGGTGGCCGAAAGCGGGTCGGTGACCTCGACCAGCTTATTCGGGTCTGCGCCCTGGTCGCCGCCGCCGCTGACGGTGGAGGTGATCGCCCAGATCGTCACCGTGCCGTTGGGGTTGACCCGGCCGGTCAGGTTGCGCAGGCCGTCGGTGGCCGGGGACCACGGCAGGCCGGTGCCGGAGTTGATGCCAGTCGGGTAGCCGGGGACGGTGTACGGCTGGCCCAGGTTCAGGCCGGCGGTCAGCGTGTAGGCCAGGTTCCACTGGGTGCCGTTGAAGACCCACTTCTGCAGGCCGGCGGTGGTCTGCGCCGCCGCGGCGCTGTACGTACCCGTGGTGGTGTCGTAGGTGTTGGTGCCGTTGCCCTCATCGGCCACGTACAGCGTGTCGGGGTTGGCGAACCACAGCCCGAACGGGAACGCGTCTTCGCTCGCTGACTTGGCCAGCGTGGTGGGGAAGCCCTGCAGGATGCACATGTTGTAAGGCTGCACGCCCAGCGTCTGCAGGTCCGTCGGGTCGCTGATGGCGATCGGCGAGGTCGGCAGCGCCGCGCCGGGCTGGGGCAGGCCGACGCCGTCCGGGCAGGCCTTGCCGGTGGTGTCGATGAAGTACACGGTGTTGATGCCGTTGCCGCCGCTGCCCTTGGTGTAGTAGACGACGTTGTTGTAGACGGTCAGGCCGCGGAAGTTCGTATCCTTGCCGATCTTGTCGGCCTTGTCGCCGACCTGGGTGATGTTGAAGCTGCCGACCGGGGTCGGCTGGCCCACGCCCGCGGCTATCTGCGAGTTCTCTGAGGTGTACTGCGGCGTCATGATCTGCGCGCCGGCGCCGAGGATGATGCCGACCGGCTCCGGGGTCGAGCCGTTGCCGGCGTTGCCCGCCGTATACAGCACATTGCTGCCGTCGGAGTTGTTGAGGAACGCCGCTCGCCCGTTGTCGCCGCTGTAGGCGTTCGTGACCGTGTAGTGGAAGTGGCCCCACCGGTTCACCTCGGCCACCACCCGGTAATAGTCCGGGCCGACCGGGTTGGTCGGGTCAATGTCACCTGGCGTGTTGGCGTTAGAGGTGTCAACGCTGTTCGGCACCGCGTCGTAGCCGGCGAAGGTGATGTCCTGGCCGTTGGTGGACAGGTTCAGCGCGAGCTCGGACTTGGAGGAGAAGCTTGTCACGATCTTGTTGGCCGAGCTCCCGCCGGGTCCAGTGCCATCGGGCGCGTGCAGCGTGTTGATCAGGTGCCCGTCCGGCGTGATCTGGTCAAGGAAGATGGGCGAGGTAATACCGAAGCTGCCGTCCGACGCGTCGTTGTTGAAGACGCCAGGGTAGGTGCCGTCGGCCACCGCCGGGGTGCACGCGCTGCCAACGCAGCCCGGTGGCAACTCGGTCACGCCCGGCGTGAACAGGCTCGCGGTGCCGACGTAGTCCGAGCCGCTCACGACCAGGTTGCCGGGCAGGAACCAGGGCTGCGAGGGGTGCCCGAACCCATGCCCGACAGCGCCGGAGGCTGGCGCGGCGGCCACCAGGGCGCCGGTGAGAGCCGCTGCCGCGAGCGGCGCGGCGATGCGCAAGCGGCTGCGCCAGGCAGCGCGGTTATTGGAGCTTTGCACGATCATGGGTCGTAACCTCTCCTTGGCACGCCGATGGCCGGCCCCATTCGGGCCGAATGTCCAGCATGCTTTTCCAGGACGGCTAAACCCGGGCATGATGATGAACCCGTGGTGAATATCGACCTGTGGCTGCGCTATTCGGTGAGCTCGGCGAGCAATTCCCTGGCGTAGGCCTTCCCGGCCGCGGCGCGATCTTTCAGCCGGGCCAGCCAGCGCTCGTAGCGGGCACGGGCATCGTCGTCACCTAGTTCCCCGGCCAGCTGGATTGTGCGGCAGTCGCTCGCGAGCCAGCGCATCAGGTCCGCCCGGTGCCGGTCGTCCGCGCCGACCACGACCTCGCGCAGGCCCTCGATATCGCCGCTGCCGGCCAGCCATCGGGCCAGCTCGCACAGCGCGTGGTAACCGCCCGCCGCGGCGCGCTGGCGTAGCTCGCCGCCGCGGTCCTCGTCGGCCAGCCAGCGAGCGAGGTAAAGCTCTGCCACGTCGTCGCCCGCGTCTGCCAGCGGCCGCACGACCGCGATAGCCTCCGCCATTCGGCCCCGGTCCGACAGCCAGGAAGCCAGCTGCCAGCGCGCATGGTCATCGCCGCGGCCCGCGCGCTGCCTGAGCTCGCCGTCGTCGTCGTGGCCGGCCAGGATATAGGCCTCCCACCAGCGCTGCGCGTCATCGGAAACATCAGCCTGCACGCCGATCATGGCGGTGACCTTACTTAGAGAGCCGACATTAGTCAGGCTACTTCGCCTGGGTCCGAGCCAGGGCCGGGCAGCACGTCGATGTCGCGCGCTGTCATCGGCTCTCCGCACTCGCTGCAGCGCAGCTCGACGTGGCTGATCTTGCCGCAGGCGTGATGCCGGTAGAACACCGGCGGCCCAGCCGCGCCCGCTAGCCATTTGTCCCCCCAGCGGACCATGACCATCAGGACCTCGAACAACTCGAGGCCCTTGTCGGTCAGTGCGTACTCGTAGCGCGGCGGCTTGCTTGAATACTCCCGGCGCTCAAGGACGCCGGTATCGGTCAGCCAGCGCAGCCGCTCGGCCAGGACCTTGCGGGAGATGCCCAGGCTCTGCTGCAACTGGTCGAACCGGCTGATGCCGATGTAGATATTCCGCACGATCAGCGGTGACCAGGGCTCGCCGACGACATCCATGGTGCGCGCGATCGAACACGCCATCTCGCCAAACTGAGTCCGCTGCATGAAGACATCTTATGCCAAGTGGGTTTCCTTAGGGAACGCCTGAGTGCTAGGGTCGCTCATGTAAGTTCCTTAAGGGAATCCATAGGAAGGAGATGGTCATGAACCGGCCCCAGGTCGTCTCGGCGGAGGAGTGGCAGGCGGCGCGCGGCGCGCTGCTAGTGAAGGAGAAGGAGCACACCCGCGCGCTCGACGCGCTCGCAGCGGAACGCCGGCGGCTGCCCATGGTGAAACTAGATGCCGGGAAGTACGAGTTCACCGCTCCCGACGGGCAACCGGCGTCACTGACCGACCTGTTCGCGGGTCACCGGCAACTTCTGGTCTACCACTTCATGCTTGACCCGGACCAGGACTATATCTGCGGCGGCTGTGCCACCCTGACCGACAACTTCGACAACCTAGCCCAGCCGCACCTGAGCGCGCGCAACACCCGGCTGATCTTGGTGGCCAGGGCGCCGCAGTCCGAGATCGACGTACTCAGGCAGCGGTTCGGCTGGCGGGTGCCGTGGTACTCCTCGCACGGCACGACGTTCAACGACGACATGGGCGTGAGCGCCTTCGGCCTGAGCGTGTTCCTGCGCGATGGGGACGAGGTATTCCGCACCTACTTCACGACCGCGCGCGGCGTCGACCGGCTGCGGCTCGACTTCAACCTGCTCGACCTGACCCCCTACGGCCGGCAGGAGGAGTGGGAGGACTCCCCCGACGGCTGGCCGCAGGACCCAACCATGAGCTGGTTGCGCCCGCACGACGAGTACTGAAGGACACGCTGAGCGCAGGCACCCCGGTGCCTGCGCTCACGCATCGCCCGGCCGCGCACCCGGCCCCAGCACCGCGCACCGCCCCGCCG
>JASHOL010000314.1 GCA_030041135.1 Streptosporangiaceae bacterium
CAGTCGCCGTAGACCTCGGCGAAGTCCGCGCGCCTGTCGGCGCTGCGCCCGGCCGTGTCGATCGAGGTGTACAGGTCGGTCCGGCCGCTCGCCTCGCCCCAGCCACCGTCCGGCTCCTGCCACGGCAGGCCCCGAGGCTGGGCGTCCGCCGCGGCCAGCCCGGTCGCCGGGTCGGCCAGCGCGGCGACGTGCCCGGCGACCCGCGGATCCAGCCACGGCTCGCGGATGTAGCCGGGATAGATCGTCAGCCGCTCGGTCAGCGTGAATCCGCCCGCCGCGGTCTGCCTGGCCAGCTCGTCGATCTGCGGCCATGGCCGTTCCGGGTTGACGTGATCAGGGGTCAGCGGTGAGACCCCGCCCCAGTCGTCGATGCCGGCCGAGAGCATCAGCTGGTACTGGTCCCCGATGAGGTTCGGCGGCGCCTGGATCCGGGCCGACGGGCCGAGCACGAGCCGTGTCACCGCGATCGTCGCCGCGAGGTCCGCCAGTTCGGCGTCGGGGGCGGCCCGCATGCGGGTGTCGGGCTTGGCTCGGAAGTTCTGCACGATGACTTCCTGGATGCCGCCGTACTCCCTGGCCACCTGGCGGATCGCGAAGATCGAGTCGGCCCGCTCGGCCAGGGTCTCGCCGATGCCGATGAGGATGCCGGTGGTGAACGGGACGCTGCTGCGTCCGGCGTCCTCCAAAACCCTCAGCCGGACGGCTGGATCCTTGTCAGGACTGCCGAAGTGGGGAGCGCCTCGTTCCGTGAAAAGACGCCTCGAGGTGGTCTCCAGCATCATGCCCATCGACGGCGCCACCGGCTTGAGCCGCTGGAAGTCCTGCCAGCTAAGCACGCCGGGGTTGAGGTGCGGGAGCAGCCCGGTCTCCTCGAGCACCCTGATGGCCATCGCGCGCACATACGACAGGGTGTCGTCGTAACCGTGCGCGTCCAGCCACTCGCGCGCCTGCCGCCAGCGCGCCTCGGGCCGGTCGCCGAGCGTGAACAGGGCCTCCTTGCAGCCAAGCGCGGCGCCGTCCCGTGCGATCGCGAGCACCTCGTCTGGCGACAAGTAGGGGCTGTCGAGGCGGCCGGGCACCGTGACGAACGTGCAGTACGCGCATCGATCGCGGCAGAGCCTGGTTAGCGGGATGAACACCTTGCGCGAGTAGGTGATCACCCCCGGCCGGCCGGCCGCGGCCAGGCCTGAGTCCCTGACCCGGCCCGCGTGGCTGGCCAGCGCGGCCAGGTCATCATCGCGGGCCTGCAGCAAGATCGCCGCCTCCGCCAGGTCGATCGTCTTGCCGTCCCTGGCCCTGGCCAGCGCCCGGCGGATGGCGCTGGCACTGGCCGGCGCCTCAGCCGATCCGGGCGCGGGCCTCGGCGGAGTCCAGCCGGCGGGCTCCTGAGTGCTGATGGCGGCCACCTCACCTTCCGACTGTCGGGCCTGTCGGCTTCCGTTCAACCCTAGGCCGTTCATCCCGGCCGCCGGGGACAACCCCTGGGGCCGGGCCGCGGCCGCTGCGAGCGATAACCCAGCAGCCGCCCGTGTGCTTCCCGCTCCAGTGAGCATGATCCGGAAGACTTTGTCACCGATTCGGTGACAAAGTCTTCCGGATCATGAAAGCCGGGTGGGCGGGCGCCGGAAAGGCGGTCAGACGACCGCGGTGCTGGCGGCCGGGATGCCGGACGCGCGGTAGTGCCAGCCTGCTGCCCGCCAGGCCGCGGGGTCCAGCATGTACCGGCCGTCGATGATGGTCTTGGATGCGGTCACCGCGCCAAGCTCGGCCGGGTCCAGCTCGGCGAACTCCGGCCAGTCGGTCAGGAGCAGCACGACGTCGGCGCCGGTCACGGCGCCGATCGCCGTCTCGGCGTACTTCAGCTCGGGACAGAACTTCCTTGCGTTCTCGGTCGCGGCCGGGTCGTATACGGTCACCTCGGCACCCATGCCGTGCAGGATCTGGGCCACGTCGAGGGCCGGGGAATCGCGTACGTCGTCCGAGCCGGGCTTGAACGCCGCCCCGAGCACGCCGACCGACTTCCCTGAGATGGAGCCGCCTGCCGCCTCGCAGGCCAGGTTGACCATGCCGGTCCGCCGGCCCAGGTTGATCGCGTCGACGTCGCGCAGGAACGCCAGCGCGTCGCCGGCCCCGAGCTCACCGGCGCGGGCCAGGAACGCGCGCACGTCCTTGGGCAGGCAGCCGCCGCCGAAGCCGAGGCCCGGCCGCAGGAACGCGCTGCCGATCCTGGGGTCGGCTCCGAGGATGTCGGCCAGCACGGTGACGTTCGCGTCGGCCTTATCGCAGACCTCGGCCACCGCGTTGATGAAGGAGATCTTCGTAGCCAGGAAGGCGTTCGCCGCGACCTTGGCCAGCTCGGCGGTGGGCAGGTCGGTGACGAACATAGGGATGCCCGCGGCGAGTTGCGGGGCGTAGACCTGACGCAGCACTGCCTCGGCGCGCGCGGACCTGACGCCGATGACCAGCCGGTCCGGGCTCAGCGTGTCCTGGACGCCATGGCCCTCGCGCAGGAACTCCGGATTCCAGCACACCTGAGCCGAATCCCCGGCCGGCGCGATCTCGGCGACCCTGGCGGCCAGCCCCACCGCGGTCCCGGCCGGGACGGTCGACTTGCCCACGATCAGGCAGGGCCGGGTAAGCAGGGGCGCCAGCGAGTCGACGCAGGCGTTCACCTGAGCGAGATCGGCCCCCTGCCCGTCGCGGCGCTGGGGCGTGCCGACGCACACGAAGTGCACGTCGCCGAATTCGGCCGCCCGCTCATAGGAGGTCGTGAACTGCAGCCGGCCCGACCGCAGGCCGCCAGTGAGGAGCTCCTCGAGCCCTGGCTCGTAGATTGGCACTTCTCCGGCGTTCAGCTTCGCCACCTTCTCGGCGTCGACGTCGACGCCGAGGACCTCGAAGCCCTCGGATGCCATGCACGCCGCATGGGTAATGCCGAGGTAACCGGTGCCGAGCACGGTCAGGCGCGGGCGGTCGGTCATCTAGCTTTCTCCTGGTTCTGCTGCTGGATCCCTGGCTCCATTGCCGGTTCGCGACTGCCGATCGCGGCTCGGAGCCCAGCGCCGACTGGCAATGCGCCTATGCATGCCCGATCGGAGCGCGCATACGCCGGACCGCCGATGCGTGTCCGGCGGACGACCTGCGCTGCCGGGCCGGGCGTCTCGCGATCACGATCCTCCACCATCATGGTTGCGTTTAGTGGCGAAGCTCGCAAATTATTCTATTTTCTCGATCCCCGGCCACCTCGATCCGCCCGCGACCGCGGTAACGGACTGACTCCTCCGGACAGTGTGGCAGGCCCGGCTGGCCGGCACGCCGATACCCCTCCATCCAGCATGGGCTAGATTGCCCGGAAGTCCCTGGCCGCCAGCCGGGCGCCGCGGCGCGGCGGCCCGCCGCCGCCAAGCTCGATCAGCCTGGCCGCCCGGTGCCGCTGGCCCGCATACGGCGCGAGCAGGGCCAGCATCCCTGAGTCGTCCACGGCCTGTCCGGTGAGCGTCCAGCCGACCTGGGCGGGCAGGTGGTAGTCACCCACGCTGACCGCGTCGGTATCGCCGCAGGCCCGCTGCCTGACCTCGGCCGACGTCCACACCCCGATGCCGGGCACCGACTGCAGCCGCCGGTCGGCCTCGGCGCCCGGCACCGAGCAGATCTCCTCAAGCCGCGCGGCCACCCCGGCCGCGCCCATGATGGTCTCGGCCCTCACGCCCTCCACTCCGGCCCGGTGCCAGTCCCAGGACGGGATCGCCCGCCAGGTGGCCGGAGGCGGGAACACCCGCATGCCGGCCGGCGCCGGGCCCGGCGCGGGCGTGCCGTACCAGGTCAGCAGCCGCCGCCAGGCGCGAACCGCCTCCAGCCCAGGCACCTTCTGTTCCAGCACCGCAGGGACCAGGGCCTCAAGCACCCGATCGGTGCGCCCGATCCGCAGGCCGGCGAACCGCCGGGCGAGTTCCCGCAGCCGCTGGTGCTCGGGCTGGAACGCGGCCGGCTCGTCGCTGGCCCCGAGCAGGTCGGGCAGCCGCTCAAGCAGCCAGCTTGCCCCTGGTCCCCAGGCGGTTGCCCTAACCACGGGCCCGGTGACAACCGGGATTGCGGGCCCGCGCTGGTCCCACACCACCCGCACGGTGGCAGGGCCGCCTGGCGTCAGCGAGGTGCGCCAGATTGCCCCGCTGGCGTCGGTTCTGAAGGCCGGATCCTGCGGGCCGCGACGGTGCACGTTCAGCGCCAATCCCACGTCCAGGGGGAACGAGGGGTGCCACGTACGACGCAGCTCCTGCTGGCCGGCCTGCGCCCGAGGGATGGCTGAGCCCCGCCCGGCCGACTCATCCGCCGCCACCTGGCCGCCTCCTCGCCCTGCCGGTTATGCGAACCGGCCAAGCCCACCGTGGCCGCACCAAGACCACCCAGGATGAGGCATAGTTGCTTGATGCTGTACTCAACGATTCTGGCAGGCGGCAGCGGCACCCGGCTGTGGCCGCTGTCCAGAGCCAGCGAGCCCAAGTTCCTGCACCCGCTGACCGGCACCGACCGCACGCTGCTGCAGGCGACGGTGGACCGGCTCGACGGCCTGTCCGAGCCCGCGCACGTCTACGTGGTAACCGGCACGGCGCACGCGGCGGCGATCGCGCGCCAACTGCCGCGGGTGCCCGCGGAGAACATACTCGTCGAGCCCTCGCCGCGAGACTCCTGCGCCGCGATCAGCCTGGCCAGCGCGATCATCGCGTTGCGCGATCCCGAGGCCGTCATGGCCGCGTTCTCCGCCGACCACCTGATCGGCGACGAGCCGCGGTTTGCCGCGGTGATCATGCAGGCCGTCGCGGCCGCGCAGCAGGGCTACCTCACCACCATCGGCATCCGCCCGGCCCGCCCGGACGTCAGGTTCGGCTACCTGAAGACCGGCGACCAGCTGACCGGTGAAGCCCTGCTGGTCACCGAGTTCAAGGAGAAGCCGTCGCTGGAGGTCGCGACCGGCTACGTGCAGTCGGGCCAGTACCTGTGGAATGCGGGCATCTTCGTCTTCCGCGTGCAGGCCTTCCTGACCGAACTGGCGCGGTGCAAGCCGGCGCTGAGCGCCGGAATCGCCGCCATCGCGGCAGCATGGGAAACGCCGCAGCGCGACAGCGTACTCGCCGAGGCCTGGCCCGGCCTTGAGAAGATCTCGGTCGACTACGGGGTGTTTGAGGACGCGGCCGCGGCCGGCCGGGTCGCCACGGTGCCGGCCGACCTGCCGTGGAGCGATGTCGGTGACTTTCACTCGCTCGGCGAGGCCCTGCCCACCGATGAACACGGCAACCTCCTGATCGGCGATCAGGACAAGGTCATCACCAGGGACGTCAAGGACGCCGTGATCGTGTCCACCGCGAACCGCGTGGTGGCCATGATCGGATTGCAGGACGTCGTGGTGGTCGACACGCCCGACGCGCTGCTGGTCTGCGCCCGCGACCGCGCCCAGGAGGTCAAGCACGTAGTGGACGACCTGCGTAACAGCGGCGAGGGCGGCTGCATCTGACCGGGGCGTGGCACTAGTCCCGAGCCCGTTCCGTTATCCGGCAGCTTGCCCGGCGGCGCGCTCATAACTGATCATGTGCGCCTCGGCCGACGCCGCCCAGCTGAACTCCGTCGCCCGGGTGTGGCCAGCCTCGCCGAGCGCGGTGCGCCTGGCCGGGTCCTCGAGCAGGGCTCGCAGCGCTGCCCTGATGCTCTCCGCATCCGGCTCGGTATAGGCGACGGCGTCGCCGCCGACCTCGGGCAGCGCGGTTCGGTGCGTGGTGAGCACGGGTGCGCCGCAGGCCATCGCCTCCAGCGCCGGCAGCCCGAAGCCCTCGCCGGTGCTCGGAAAGGCGACCACGAGCGCGCCGCCGAAGAACCCGGGCAGGTCATTGAAGTGCAGGTAACCAGGCCGCACCAGGTGCAGGTGCGCGGGCACCTCGGCCACCGCCTGGTCCACTTCCTCGCTCCACCCGCTGCCTCCGGCCAGGACCAGGGCGGGCGGGTCGGCCAGGTCGGTCACGGCCGCCGACCAGCCAGCGATGAGGGCAGGCACGTTCTTGCGCGGCTCCAGCGTGCCGAGATAGGCCACGTACGCGTGGCCGTGCAGGCCGAGCCGGTCAGAGACCTGCCGCAACTGGTGGGCGTCGGGGCGGTGGAACAGCGAATGGTCCACGCCGTGGTAGGCCACGTCGATCTTGGTTGAATCGGCCGCGAGCACCCTGACTAGCTCGTCCCTGGTCGCCTTTGACGGGACTATCAGGCGCGTGGCCTGCCGGGCCGACGTGCGGATCGCGGCCTTGTAATACGCGGCGGTCACCGGGCTGTGCGCGTCAGGCTCGGTGTAGAAGGTGAGGTCGTGCACCGTCACCACGACCGGCTTGCCCGGCCGCAGCGGCATCGAGTAATGGGGCGAGTGGAGAACGTCCGCGCCCACCTGCTGGGCAACCAGTGGCAGCCCGCTCTGCTCCCAGGCCAGCCTGGCCGGCCGGTGGGCGATGGCGGGCGGCCCGGCCACCACGGTGGCATTCGGGATAAGACGGCCATACCGCTCTTCGTCTGCGCGCTGGCACGCGACTGCCAGGTCCGCGCCGGCCGTATCGAGGGCAGACACCAGGCCATCCACATAACGGCCCAGGGCTCCACGGTCGGCGGGCACTGCAGTCGCGTCAACTAGCACACGAGGCGCCACGACCAGTACCGCTCCCTTCTGGTCAGCACGTTCTCCTGACATGGTCCGGGCTCTGTGAGGACCCCGCCCGCACCGGACGTGCATGTGCACGTGCATGGCCCGCAGGCCGTGCCCTGGTTGTCCCTCAGATCCGAGCGTACGCCCTCAGTCGCGGTCGTGCGCCGCGGTGGCGGCCCGCGCAGGCGGCAGTATCGTTACGCCTGCATCGATTAGGTAAACGGTGCCGCTCACCGCCAGTCATCCCGATACGGACGGATGCGCGACCGGTCTCTCCACTGTGCCTGCGAGCTCTCGGCCGGGCGGGCCGGGGCCGCGTCGCGCGTGCCCGCGAGCTCTCGGCCGGGCGGGCCCGGCACCTCGGCACGCCGGTCAGCAGGAGGGAACGGGCCGGCCCGCCTTGATCGCCTCCAGGGCGGAAACGGCTCCGGCCAGCGTGCTGACCTTGACCAGCCGCAGACCGCTCGGCACGGCTCCGACCGTGTTGACGCAGTTCGCGGCCGGGGTGAGGAAGACGGTCGCGCCCGCGGCCCGAGCGCCAGCCATCTTCTGCTGGATCCCGCCGATCTCCTCGACCGCGCCGCCGCCGGGCGTCGGCTCGATCTCGCCCGTCCCCGCGATGAACTTGCCACCAGTCAGGTTGTCGCCCGTCAGCTTGTCGATGATCCCGAGCGCGAACATCATCCCGGCGCTCGGGCCGCCGATGCCCGGGATGTTGATCTTGATGTGAAACGGGAACACGTAGCTCGGCGGGTAGATGTAGACCCCGATCGCCGGTACCCCGCTGACGTCCTTGGTCTTCAGCGTCACGTTCCTGGTGACGCCGCTACGGTCGATCGTCAGCGTCACCGGTGCGCCCGGCTTGCGGTCCTGGATCATGGTCACGACGTTGTGGGCGCAGTTGACCGGGGTCCCGTCGACCGCGGTGATGATGTCGCCCGCCCTGAGCACCCCGTAGGCCGGATAGCCCTTGTGGATGGTCTGGATCTTGTCGATCGTCTTGTAGCTGATGTTCAGGTAGCAAAGCGCCGCGGCCGCCGCATCCTCCTGCGAGCCCACCATCTCTTGGTAGTCCTCCTGCACCACCTGCTGCGTGCTCTGGCCGGGCGTGAAGATCTCGCTCTCCGGCACGACCGCGTCGTCGGGCGTGAGCCAGGCGCCGATCGCATCGAAGATGTTAAAGCCGGAGCCTGGCCCGCCCGAGTAGGAAACGGTGACCATGTTGAGGTTCCCGCTGGTCGCGTACGTGCGGCGGCCGCTGATCTGGATGAGCGGCTGTCCGCCGTTCTTGGCCAGCGTGTTCAGCGTCGGGCCAGGCATAAGCGCGACATACGGGACAGAAGCGGCGAACGCGATCACGAGGCCGACGACCACGGCGGCGCAGGCGATGATCAGCGTGACCAGCCGGTGAGAGAGGGGTAGGGGCCTTCCGGGCATACCCGGAAGCCTACGCACTATCCACCCACTCGCTATCTCCGCCGGCGAACAACTGATGCTTCCAGATCGGTACGGTGGCCTTGAGGTCGTCGATGAGCGCCTCACAGGCATCGAACGCGTCGCCACGGTGGGCGGCGGACACAGCCGCGACGACGGCCAGGTCCCCGACCTGCAAGTCGCCGGTCCTGTGCAGCACCGCGATCGCCACCACGGGGTAGCTGGCCGCGACCTTCTCGGCGACCCGCTCGAGTTCGGCCGTGGCGGTCGGGTGGGCGCTGTAGGACAGGGCGGTCACGTCGCGACCCCGGTCGTGGTCGCGGACGGCGCCGGCGAACACGACCACGGCTCCGGCGGCAGGGTCGGCGGCCGCGGCTCGGACCTCGTCGACCGAGAGTTGCTCCGCACGCAGTTCCGCCAGTCGGATCACGTTCACCATCACAAGTTACAGGCAGTTCGGCGAATCTCCGCAGCAGCCCGCCCGGCCGGCGTCCGGCTGTGCCTCGTCATGATCATGTAGTGATACTCGGCTATCAGGTGAGCAGTACTACATGATCATGGAGCGAACGCGGATGGCAGCCCAGGGGCCGGCGCCGTCATGATCCGCGGCGGCTGCGCCTGACCTGGCGGACGATGGCGGCCGTGCCGATGACGGCGACCGTGGCACCGGCGGCCGTGATCGTCGCGTCCTTCTTGCCAAGCCGCCGGCCCGCGACCGCATGATGCCCGGCCCGCTGCCCGAGCAGCACTTCGAGCGCCATCTCGTTGTCGAACCTGGGCTTCCAGCCCGCCTCGCGCAGGATCTTGCAGTCCACCACCCACGGATAGACCACGTAGTGCAGGTCAGCCACCGGCGCTGGCGTTATGCCGGCCCGGTGCAGCCGCTGCGCGGTCGCGAACGTGAGCCCGGCGGGAAGCTCGATCCTTCGCATTCCGGACAGCTCCTCTAGCTGCTCCTGTTCCAGCCACCCGTCGCAGCCGACCGCGAACTCCCCCGTCACTTGTCCGGTCGCGGCCAGCTCAAGCGCCGACACGAGGTCGTCGACGTGACAGAACTGCCAGCGGGCCGCGCAGCCCTTGACCGCGAGCAGCCTCGGAGCCTCGAAGTGCCGGGTGATGAGCGTGTCCACGCCGTCGCCGACCAGTGCGGCCGGCCGGACCACCGTCACCTGCATGCCCGGATGGGTGCGCGGAGACCGGCGGGCGAGGTGCTCGATTTCCAGCAGGTCGCCGACGAAGCTGCCATCTGATTCGGCGCTCAGCGGCGAGTCTTCCGGCATCGGCACCGGATTGTCCGGCGATGCGCCGTAGACCATGGCACTGGTCACCAGGACGACCCGCCCGACACCGCCGGCCGCCGCGGCGGTCAGCACGGTCTGGGCGCCGCGGACGTTGAAGGCCCGCCTCGCCCGGCTGTCGGAGTCGGGCGCCAGGTCCAGGTCGGTGTGCACGACGACGTCGACGCCGGCCAGCCGGCTCGCCAGGGCCGGATCCCTGACGTCGACCACACGCCAGGTCACGCCGGATACGTCACCGCGGTGGTCGTCGATGGCCACTACGCGGCCTACCTGCGCAGATGAGGCGAGGGTCGTGGTCAGGGCCAGGCCCAGGCCGCGCGCCGCACCGGTCACGGCCACGACCGGCCCCGACCGCTTCCCGTTCGGCCGAACGGGCCGGGGCCGGGTCGCGGGGGTGACCTCGGCCCCGGTCTGCGCTGCCGCAGCCGGGGAGACGGCGGGCCCGGCTGGGTCAGCCGGGCCGGCGGCCTTGCGAGATCGCTGGCGCCGGGGCCGTGGCTGCTCGGATTCGCCGCCCGGGCTGCGCTCATGGCGAACCTGGGCTACTCGGTTGCTCACGGCGTACCGCTCCCGGGATAGCTTGGCCAGTGTGGACCCTTCCATCCTGCCTGAGAGGCCAGGCAGATGACTGAGCCTCCCTTCGGCTTTGGCCCAGGGCGCGATGACGACCCGGACGTGCCCGGTGGTTCGGGCTCGGGCGGCTCCGGCTCCGGCGGCTCCGACCCGCTGGGTCCGCTCGGCGGCATGGGCCCTCTCGGCCCGATGGGCGACCCGCAGCAGTTCGCCGAGGCGCTCCGCCAGTTCGCCGACCTGATGGCGTACCAGGGCGGGCCCGTGAACTGGGACCTGGCCAAGAACATCGCGCGGCAGACGGTGGCGGCCAAGGGCGATGCCAGCGTGCTGGACAGCGAGCGCAGCAAGGTCGTCGAGGCGCTCAGGCTGGCGGACCTGTGGCTTGAAGACGCCACGGAGCTTCCTAGCGGCATCAGGACCACCCAGGCCTGGAGCCGGGCCGAGTGGGTGGAGGCGACCCTGCCGGTCTGGTCGAAGCTATGCGATCCGATCGCGGCCCGCGCGGTCGAGGCCATGAGCGGACTGCTCAGCGACGACCCTGAGGAGCTGTCGGGCGACCTGCCGCCGGAGATGCGGGCCATGGTCGGCGGGCTCGGCGGCCTCGGCGGCCTCGGCGAGATGATGAAGCGGATCGGCGGCATGATGGTTGGCGGTCAAGCCGGCGCGGCCGTCGGTGCGCTGGCCGAGGAGGTCGTCAGTTCCACCGACGTTGGCCTGCCGCTTGGCCCCGAGGGCGTTGGCGCATTGCTGCCGGCCGGCGTGGCCGCGTTCGGCGCCGGGCTCTCCGTCGACGCCGAAGAGGTGCGACTGTTCCTCGCGTTGCGCGAGGCCGCCCATCATCGGCTGTTCGGACACGTGCCGTGGCTGCGGGCCCGGCTGCTCGGCGCGGTCGAGGACTACGCCAGGGGCATCAAGGTCGACGCCAGCGCTCTGCGCGACGCGATGCCGCAGATCGACCCGTCCAACCCCGAGGCGCTGAACGAGGCCCTATCCGGCGCGGCCCTGTTCCAGCCGGAAGACACACCGGAGCAGAAGGCGGCGCTGGCCCGGTTGGAGACCGTGCTCGCACTTGTCGAGGGCTGGGTGGCAACGGTCGTCGCCGCCGCGGCGGCCGATCGGCTGCCCCAGGCGACGGCCTTGGCCGAGGCCATCAGGCGCAGGCGCGCCACCGGCGGTCCGGCCGAGCGGACGTTCGCGACGCTGGTCGGCCTCGAGTTGCGGCCGCGCCGGCTACGGGAGGCCGGTGCCATCTGGGAGGGGCTCACGGGCGAGCGCGGCATCGCCGGGCGAGACGCAGTCTGGGCCCACCCGGACCTGCTGCCTACCGCCGATGACTTCGACGACCCAGAAGGCTTCGTCCGCGGCCGGCCGGAACTTGACATCTCCGACCTGGATGCGGACGCCGGCCCGGATGAGAAACCGGACGAGGGCCAGGAGGACAGCTAGCCCGGCAGGGGCCGGGCCGCACCGCCTGCAGGACCTGCCGCGCTCATCTGGGTCCGGCCTCCGGCTCGATGTCACTCGGGCAGCTGGAGGACGCGGCTGGCGCCGGTTCCTTACCCCGATGCCCAGGTTTACCTGGATAGCCTCCGGCCTAATCGCAGTCCACAGGAGGTGGACACCGTTCCCGCAGCTCATGACCGGAACGGGCGCACGTGGCGCGGTTTATTCACAGCGGCGTGCACGCCAATCCACAGTGACACTCCGCGAGTTCCCCACGATATGCACAAGGCCGTCCACAGGGTGGTATTGACGGCTACGGCACGCGAGCCTAGCTTCGCCGAGAGCCCCGGCTCAGGCCGCCGTCGCTTCTGGGGAAGGGGGGCGGGCGATCCGCCTGGGCCGAGGGCTCTGCATCGCGGAAGTGTCGGACCCGCCTGCCAGGCTGCGACTATGCGACCAGCGCTCCGGCCCGGCCTGGTGCCGCTCTGGCGAGACCGGGACACCATCCAGATCGGCGTGGATCCGCGGCGCGCGGCCGCGCTGACCGGCGTCGGCGCCGCCGCCGCGGTCATCGAGTTGCTCGACGGCAGCCGGGACCGTCCGCAGGTGATCGCCGCGGCAACCGAGCTCGGCGTCCCGGTGGAACTCACCGAGCGGATGCTCACCCTGCTGGCCGCCGACGGGATGCTCATTGACTTTCCGGCCGCCACCGTCCGGGCGCTGCCGTGCGAGCTGCGGCAGCTTTTGCTGCCAGAACTGGCGGCCGCCTCGCTCGCTCGGATGGACTCCGATGGCGGCGGACAGGTGCTCGCCCGCCGGGCCGCCGCGACGGTCCACATTGCGGGCGATGGACCGCTTCCGGCCGCCATCGCGCAAGTGCTGACTTCGTCCGGGGTCTCCGTGCGCCGCGCTCCGCTCGCCGCGGTCCGGCCGCCAGGCGAACGGGCCGAGCTGCCCGCAGCCGCACTCGTCGTGCTGACCGGACTCCATCCGCCTGAACAGGTCGTTCAGCTGCTGCGCGATCGCATCCCGCATCTCGCGGTCTCGGCCGACGAGGCCATCGGCATAGTTGGGCCGCTGGTCAGGCCGGGCGGGACGGCATGCCTGCGGTGTCTGGACCTGGCCAGGACCGATCGCGATCCGGCCTGGCCGCTGATCCTGGCCCAGCTCGGCAGGCGGCGGCCCGACCCGCCGGCCCGTGATGCGGTGCTGACCATGGCGGTCACGGCCCAGGCCGCCGCCCAGGTGCTGCACTTTGTCGAGCGGCCGCAGCTGCCAGGGCCGGCTGAGAACGCCACGCTGGAGCTTGTGCAGCCAGGCTGGCAATGGCGCCGCCGCAGCTGGCCGCCCCATCCCGCCTGCATCTGCCGGGCCAGCAGCGCGGCCTGAGCGCTAGCCGGCCCGACGGCGAGTCGGCCTCACGGGCCAGAACCGGCGTGCCGACGCCGCGCGCCGACCATCAGCAAGATCAGGCCGATCACGGCAATGACCGGCCCGGCAGCGGCCCAGAAACCGCTCCCGCTCATCGCACTCCCGCCGACCACGCCGAAGCCCTGCAGCGCGAACACGGTTCCGGCGATCACCAGCAGCGCACCAAAGACGAGCTGCAGCCCTCTGATCACGTAGTGTCCTTCATCACACCGCAAACCGGCTCTCAGTGAGGCAACGGCGGACCGCGCCAGGAAGTTTACCGACGGCGGGCGCCCGGCCGCTGCAGTTGCCGAGTAGCAGCCGCGCCGAGCCGTAGCCGACAATGGAGCCATGAGCGATCTGCCCCGACGAGCAGTCACCCGGACGGCGAAGCTAGCCTCGCTGCCCGTCGGCCTGGCCGGCCGGACGGCGCTGGGCCTGGGCAAGCGACTAGGCGGCCGGCCCGCTGAAATTGTCGCCGAGGAGATCCAGCAGCGCACCGCCGAGCAGATATTCCGAGTCCTGGGTGAGCTCAAGGGCGGCGCGCTCAAGCTCGGTCAGGCACTCTCGATCTTCGAGGCGGCGCTGCCGCCCGAGATAGCCGGACCCTACCGGGCCACACTGACCCGGCTTCAGGAGTCAGCGCCGCCGCTTCCTGCCGCAACCGTGCACAAGGTTCTCGCGACTGATCTTGGTCAGGACTGGCGCGCGGAATTCGCCGCGTTCAACGACGTTCCGGCAGCCGCGGCGTCCATCGGCCAGGTCCACCGCGCCACCTGGCTGGACGGCAGAGAGGTCGCGGTGAAGATTCAGTACCCAGGTGCGGGCCAGGCACTGAGCAGCGACTTCACCCAGCTCAGCCGGGTGGGCCGGCTATTCGGCGTGCTGATGCCTGGCCTGGAGACCAAGCCCCTGCTCGAGGAATTGCGTGCTCGCGTTGTCGAAGAACTCGACTACCGCATAGAGGCGACTTCACAGCAGGCGTTCGCGGATGCCTTCGCCGGTGATCCCGACATCTATGTGCCGCCCGTAGTCACGGGCACGGATCGCGTGCTCGTCACCGAGTGGATGAACGGGACGCCGCTCGCCGAGATCATCGAGTCAGGGACCAAGGAGCAGCGCAACCACGCGGGCCTGCTCATGGCCCGGTTCCTGTTCTCCGGGCCCGCGAGGACCGGGCTCTTGCACGCCGATCCGCATCCGGGGAACTTCCGGCTGCTGCCCGACGGCCGACTGGGAGTGCTGGACTTCGGCGCGGTGGACCGGCTGCCCGACGGACTGCCGATCCTGTTCGGAAGGCTGCTGTGGCTCATGCACCACGAGGGCGACATCGCCGTCGTCGAGCGGAACTTGCGTGAGAACGGATTCCTCCGCGACGGCATCAGCGTCGACCTGGATCAGTTGCATGCGTTCCTTGCTCCGCTGGCTGAACCCTCGAGGGAAGACTCGTTCGCCTTCAGCCGGGAATGGATGCGCGATGAGACGATGCGCATGACCGGAGTGCGCCCGGCCAACGTCGCCAGGCGGCTCAACCTGCCGCCCTCCTACGTTCTGATCCACCGGGTCTCTACCGCGGGCATCGGCGTGCTGTGCCAGCTGGAGTGCGAGGGCCCGTTCCGGGCCGAGGTGCTGAGATGGATACCGGGGTACGGCCCCGGAGACGACGCCGACGACGCCCCGGCCGACCGGGCCGAGAGCACGGCAGGCTGCTAAGGCGGTACGGGTCAGATACGGGGCGGGCTCGACAGGAAGGGGCCAGGGAAGCTGCTGCTTCCCTGGCCCCTTCGCGATCAGATCTGGCCGGCTAGACGCCGACCTCGAGCTCGGCGATCCTTGCCCGAAGTTGGCTGGCCGTCCGGGCGTGGCACAGCGTCTTGCGCTCCGCCCGCTCGGCCTGGCGAACCGTCCGGTTATGGATCAGGGCCCGGCGGGCCTCGTTGCGCAGTGCCGCGGCGGCCTGCATGCTTCGTAGCCGATCTTGTGCGAGCTCTAGTTCCACTTGCGCCATTGCAGTCTCCTAAATGCTCTTGATGTTTCGCGGCCGCCGCCCTGGTCAGGCTGCTACCGCGTCCTTGCGTGGACGTCCGCGCGGCCGCTTCCGAGGAACGATCTCGCCCCGCAGGAACAGCTCACCGCCCCAGACACCCCACGGCTCCGCGCGGTCGATGGCGCCAGCCAGGCAGACCATCCGCGCCGCGCAGCTGCCGCACAGCGACTTTGCGAACTCCACATCCTCTGGTGACTCCGCGAAGAACAGCTCCGGGTCGTCCCGGCACGGCAGCTCCAGGCTGCTCGGGACGCTCCCTAGTCCATCCAGCACTGTCGATGTGCCGGGCCACTGCATCGGTGCCAACCCCTCTCGACTTGTCCAGCTTCTCTTATGCCTCTGACAAAACTGGGCCCTAAATAGCTAAGGCCGCGGACCCTGTGGGTCCGCGGCCTGGAGGGGATCTGGCCGGTCTTTCTAGACCGGTTCCGGTTCCCTCGCCGGATGCGGACCCGATGCGCCCGGCGTAACCGGGGCGCCCTGGGTCATGTGGTCGAACTGAATACGGCTGGTCGGCTGGTAGCCCTCGCGAACAGGCGCGACGGCCGGGCTGCCGGTGGACACACTTGTCCCCTGGTGCCTCGGCAGGGCGTGCACGGTAACGACATCGCCGACGTGCTGGCCGACCTTGGCGCCCGCACACAGCAAGGCGCCCGCACCCATGCCGGCGAGCGGCCGCATGGCAGCCTTCAACGGCTGGCTATTGATCAGCATTCGGGCACCTCCTCTCGGGCGTCGTGGGTCAGCGTGCGGACATGCGAGAAGCCTATGTAGCGGCCTTCGGGCGGGGCAACTATTTTTCCTAGCTGCGACTTCTTTGTTATGACCGGGATCGCTGACGTCGCAGAAGACCCTCCTGGACCACAGATACCACGAGTTCGCCGCCCTGCGTGTACACCTCGCCACGGGCCAGTCCGCGCGAGTCGCTCGCGCTCGGAGAGTCCTGCGCGTACAGCAGCCAGCGGTCGGCACGGAACGGCCTGTGGAACCACATCGCGTGGTCGAGGCTGGCGCCACTGATCCCGCCGTCGGCCCATGACACACCGTGTGCCTTCAGCACGGTGTCCAGCAGCGTCATGTCCGAGGCATAGGTCATCAGGCACACGTGCAGCAGCGGGTCGTCGGGCAGCTCGCCGTCGGCCTTCAGCCACACGAGATTGCGCGCCATCTCGCTCTCGCTCAGCTGCGACTCGACCGGCAGCGGTCCTATCTGCCTGATGTCGATCGGGTTGTCTCGCACGTACTCCTCGGCGGCGGCTCCGAACCGACGCCGGAGCCGGACCGACGTCGGCTCGATATCGTCGGGGCCGGGAACCGCCGGCATCGGCATGAAGTGCTCCAGGCCGCCGGGCTCGCGCTGATGAAACGAGGCAGACAACGTGAAGATCGTCTCGCCGTGCTGGACGACGGTGACACGCCGGGTCGTGAAGGACCGGCCGTCGCGAACGCGTTCCACCAGGTAAACCAGCGGCACGGCCGGGTCACCTGGCCGGATGAAGTACGCATGCAATGAGTGCACGGGCCGGTCGGCCGGGACGGTCCGGCCGGCCGCGACCAGCGCCTGCCCGGCGACTTGACCGCCGAACACCCGTTGTCGCCACTCCCCCTCCGGGCTGCGGCCGCGGAAGATATTGAGCTCGATCTGCTCGAGGTCGAGCAGGTCGACCACCGCATCCAGGGCCTTGCTCACTGGCTGGCCCCGCCGCCCGGCTGTTTCGGCTCGTCCCGCGAGCCAGCCGGCCCGGCCTGCGCGCATATTTCGAGCACGGCCGCACCGTATCGGTCCAACTTGACTGCGCCGACACCGGGGACGGCCGCTAGCTCGGCGACGCTGCCAGGCCGACGGACGGCTATGGCCTGCAGCGTCGCGTCGGAGAAAACCACGTACGCCGGGACAGCCTGGTCCTTCGCGGTGGCCAGCCGCCACGTCCGCAGCCGCGCGAACAAGGGATCGTCGGCGTCCGCTGCGCGCTGGCTCGCGCCGCGCCGATCGCGGCTGGCCCCTGACCGGCCGGGCGCTGACTGGCCGGCCCCGGACCGGCCGGCCAGCAGCCCGTCAAGGAACCTGGATGGCTTCCTCGACCGCCGTGCCCCCGGCGTCCTCGCCAGGGCCCAGGAAAGGAACAACCGGTCCCTGGCCCGGGTGACGCCCACGTAAAGCAGCCTGCGCTCCTCCTCGATCGCCTCGTCGGACTGGGCGTAGATGATCGGCACCATGCCGTCGGCCAGCCCGGCCAGGAACACCGCGTCCCACTCCAGGCCCTTCGCCGCGTGCAGCGACGCCAGCGTGACCCCCGCCGCGGCCGGCGCGTGGCCGAGAGTACTGCGGACCGCCAGTTCGCTCGCGAGGTCCGCCAGCGTGGCCTGCGGGGCGCGGGCAAAGAAGTCCTCGGCCAGTTGGGCCAGCGCCTCAAGCGACTCCCAGCGCTCGCGCGCCGCGCCGCGCCCGCCGGGCGGCTGCGGCGACAGGCCGATGCCGGCGAGGATCGGCCGGATCTGCGCGGCGGGCACGTCGG
>JASHOL010000315.1 GCA_030041135.1 Streptosporangiaceae bacterium
CCGGCACGCGGGCATCCGTTCATGCAGCTCCGCCGCGGCGGCGAGCCCGTCGAGCCCCGGCATGTCGATGTCCAGCACGGCGATATCCGGATGCTCCGCCAACGCCGCAGGCACGACTCCCGTGCCGTCCGCCACCTGGGCCACGACCTTGATGTCATCCTCCAGGTTCAGCATGGAGACCAGCATGTCGCGCAGAATCCGCATGTCCTCCGCGACCAGGACCCGGATCATCACCCCTCCAGCCGCTGCGCCCCGACATACCCAAATATCTGGCGTCCGGGTACCTCCACGCAAACGGCGGCCGTGAGCTCCGTGGGCCGAAGCCGGGCGACGACATTTGCGATCCGGCCTCAGATCTTGCTGACCTCCGGTTCACGGCGGGCACAGGGAGAGTGGCAAGATGCGCAGACATGAAGATCAATCACCAGATTGTTGTATTCGACGCATCCGACCTGGCCGCCGAGAGCCGATTCTGGGCCGGGGTGCTCGGCGGCACGGTTGACGCTGAGGACGACTGGCACATGGTGTTCGTTGACCGTGAACCGCGAGTGGGCGTCCAGCTCGCGCCGAACCACGTCCCGCCCGAGTGGCCTGATGGAACACCGCAGCAGATCCATCTCGACCTGTGGGTCGATGACATCAAGGAGGCTCATGATGAAGTCATGTCGCTGGGCGCGAAGGTGCTGAAGTCCGCGGAAGACCCGCCCTCTGAGCCCCATAGCAACTTCCAGGTCTACGCAGATCCGGCCGGGCACCCGTTCTGCCTGTGCTGGCGCATCCGCTAGCGCCGGATCTCTGGCGCAGCTGGTCGACCGGAAGGGTGCCCTGGCCCGACGCCAGGATGGGCTCGCCGCGTCAGGGCCTCCGCAGGGTGGTTGCCTCGATGTTGCGGTTCCGGCCGGGTGCGAATGAATTCTCAGGCTTGCTGCTGGAGGGTTGCATAGGTAGTCAGGCAGAACGGGTGGCCGGCCGGATCGGCGTAGACGCGGCAGTGGTCGTTCGGCTGGGTGTCGTATTTCGTCGCGCCGGCGGCCAGCACCCGCGCCTCGGTGGCGTCCAGGTCGTCGACATCGAAGTCCAGGTGCATCTGCATCGACGAGGCTGCATCGGGCCAGGTCGGCGGTGAGTAGCCAGGCGCGGCCTGGAAACAGATATCCGAGCCGTTGGGGCAGGTCACCATGGCCCAGGAATCACCAGGAACCGTGACCTCGCCGCCGGTGATCTCAGCGTAGAACGCGGCCAGCTCCCCAGCGTGCCGGCAGTCGAGCATGACCCCGCCGAACTTGATTGAGTCAGACATGAAGTCCTCCCTCACTGCACTTCGCGCGCTCGGTTCGTCTCCTGAAGCTGGCGCCCGGCTCCGCCGGATGGCGTGAATCTACCCTGTCCCGGCATCTGCGGGTGGCGTGCCTGCGCGGAGGTGAGCGTCGAGGTAGCCGCGAAGGCGGTCGGCGTACGGCAGACGAAGGCCGGCTGCAACCAGGTCCGGCTCAGGGGCGGAGGCATAGAGCCGATCGCCGACGTAGCGGGGGAAGACGTGCACGTGGTAGTGCCAGACTTCCTGGTTGCCGGCCGGCTCGTTGTGCTGCCGCGTGGACACGCCGTCGCATCCGTAGGTCTGGCGGATCGCGATCGCGATCTCGCGGACCAGGTCGTGCACGGCGTGACCAGCGCTGGCCGGCAAGTCGTAGAGGTTCTCGTGATGGCTGGTCGGCACGACGAGAACGTGCCCGTGGTTGCGGGGCCACCAGCGCGGGGAGATGAAGGCAATCGCGCCGGGGCTCCGCCGGACGATGTCGCGCTGGCAGTTGCGTGGCGTGTCCGCCCCGGCGACCAGCTGGCAGAGCGGGCACTGGTAGCCGGGAGGCTCGTGACTGACCGTCATGGTTAGCAATGCTGCATCCTGACAACTCGGTTAGAGCAGCCATTCTCACCAAAAGACGGCGCATCGGGCTGCAACAAGCTCAGAGGCCATCTCCGGGGTCTGGAGGTGGCCTCTCGCGGTTCACTGAACCCTGGTCATGCTGTTGCGGCCGGCCCACGCGGACGCGCGCCGGACGCGCCTATTGCTGGTGAAATTCCTCCGGGCGGTATTCCCGCCGTCCCGTCGCCGGGTTGTACCAGACCCGCATCCGCTGGCCCGTGGTGGGATCGATGAAGACCTCGTCCGTCGGCTTTGCGGTTGCGCCTTCGCTCTTCCGGCTGCCGCGGTACCGGTCCCAGCCGAAGATGGCGACGACGATTCCGACGACAACGACGGCAAGTAGTACCCATTCCACGATGTGCATCGCTACTCCCGCTCAGTCCTTCTTGCCCTCGGGAGGCAGCCACTCGATCACGCGGGCGGTGCCGTAGGCCACGATCTCGCTCATCGTCCGGCCCATCTCGGTGGAGTCGAAACGCATCATCGTGACCGCGTTGGCTCCCATGGCGGCGGCGTTCTGCACCATGCGGTCGAGCGCCTGGCGCCGGGAATCCTCGCTGAGCTTGACGTAGGACCGGATCTCGCCGCCGACCAGGGCCTTGAGGCCGGCGGTAATGTTGCCGCCGATGCTCCGGGACCGGACAGTGAGGCCGAATACCTGGCCGATCGTCTTGACCACTCGAGTGTCAGGGATGTTCTCGGTCGTCGTAACGATGATGGTCTGCGGCGAGGTGGGGTTCTCGCTTGGTACTGTCATGAGAGGTTTCCTCCTTGAGTTCCGCCACGATGGCGGCACTATCAATGTGATATCACTCTGATACCGCACGAGTCAAACTCGGGTGCCGCGGAAGCTGCGGCCTCGAAGATGATGGGTAAATGGCCATCGCCCCGGTCGACGCTTCGGTCCTCGAGCGCGCCGGCCTGCCCGCGGCGGACATCGCCGCCTGGGTCGAATCCATGCCCACGGCCAACGCCTCCGTCCGCCAGGAACCCGCTGCCCGCAAGGTCAGCCGGTTCCTGGTGGACGGACAGACCCTCAGGGCGCGGCTCGGCGAGCCGACCGGGCGGTCGGTTGCCGAGTGCGCCGCGGGGACAGCGATCAGCGAGGCCATGGACCGCGAACGCGACAATTTCCTGCGCTCGCATGCGGCCTGGCTGTATGACGAGCTGACGGCGGAGCGCTCGGCATACCTTCGCGTCGAGGACCTGCTCGTCGCGGCCTCCGCCCGAGTCCCCGGACTGGTGCCCACGGCGGCAGAGTTGGAAGCCGAGCGGGCACGGCCGCTGCCAGCCAAGGAGGGCATCGAGCTGGCACAGGGACTGCTGGTCGGACACGTGCTGGCGGATCCGCGGGCAGGCAGGCACCTGATCGACGCGATGCTGCGGCCGCTGCCGGCCGCGCTTGAGCGGCTTGAAGAGCTGCGAGCCACCGGCAAGGTCGACCTGGGCCCGGTCCGGGTCGCGCGCCGCGGACGGGCCGGCTTGCTTGAGCTGAGCAACCCCAGGCACCTCAACGCGGAGGATGACATAACCCTCGGCCCGACGGAGTGCGCAGTTGACCTGATCCTGCTCGATCCAGCAATCGAGGTCGGGGTGTTCCGCGGTGGCGTCGTCGACCACCAGAAATACCAGGGCATGCGGGTGTTCGGTTCGGGAATCAACCTCACCCGGCTCTACCGCGGGCACATCGACTACCTGTTCTACCTGATCCGCGACCTTGGATACGTGAACAAGATCTACCGCGGCATCTCGCTGCCCGTTCGCGGGGCGGGCCAGCAGCCGCACGCGGGCGCCGTCCGGTCGCCGGTAGCAGGCCACGGCGCGACGGAGAAGCTGTGGATCGCCGCGGTGGAACGTCTCGCCGTCGGCGGCGCGTGCCAGCTCCTGCACGTCGTCGACCACGTCGTGGCGACGCGCGGATCGCGCCTGTTCCTGCCCGCCCGCAACGAGGGGATCATCCCCGGAGCCTCGAATCTTCGGCTGCCGCGATTCGTGGGCGATCGCGCCGCCCGCCAGGCGATCCTGTCCGGCCGCCAGTGGACCGCGGGCGAACCGGATGCCGATCAGCTGTGTGACGAGGTCGTGGCGCCCGAGGACCTGGACTCGGCGGTCGAGGCGAGGGTCGCGCAACTGACTAGTTCCGGGCTGGTAAACGCGGCGGCCAACCGGTGCGCGCTGCGCGCGGGGCAGGAGCCGGTAGACCTTTTCCGCGAGTACATGGCGGCGTTCGCGGTCGAGCAGGCGCGCTGTCACCTCAGCCCGGCGCTGGTGCGCAACCTCGAGGTGCACTGGAAGGCGCGCGAGCGCGGCGTGTAACGAAGGGTTACGGCAGGCCGGCGGACCTCGAACCGGCCCGCTCACTTGCGGGCAAGTTAGGGGTTTACCCCCATAGGCAGCGCTCGCGACTTCGCGGCAGGCTGGGTCCGTGAAGACACCCCCCGCCTCACTAGGCCGATCGCATCCCGCCGACGGCAATGGGACGACCGCAGTAGATCCCGGCATCGACGCAGTGAAGGTATGTCTGCACGAGGCTCCGGCGCGGCTGGTGTCTGAACCCACGTCGACTTCGCACTCGGTGGTTCCTGGTTTGGGGTGGGTGGCCGGGCGGCGGGCGCGGCGGGTGGTGTGGTCGGTGCTGGCCGTGCAGGTGGCGGCGGTGGTGGTGTTCGCGCTGGTGTACCGGCCGTTTGACCTGTGGATCTACTTGTGGGGCGGGCGGGCGGTGTCGCACGGGCTGCGGTTGTACTCGGTGCAGTTGCGGGGGAACA
>JASHOL010000316.1 GCA_030041135.1 Streptosporangiaceae bacterium
GCTGGGCCGCGCCACCGCGAGCGCCGCCGCTCAGAGAGCCACCGGCAGTGCCGCGGCCGAATCCGCCCGCGGCCGCGCCCGCCAGCTGGCTGCTTGCGGCGGCGGTCGGGCCGGCCTCCGCGCTACGGGCATCGTCTGGCCACAGGCTCGGGGTGATCTCGCCTGGACCAGGCGCGGTCCTGCACGCGGCCGCGCGGGACGAGGCCCCGTCCCGGTAATAATCCAGCTCGCCGGCGTCCACGCCTTCCGCGTCGTCACCCGGTCCGGCCAGCAGCAGGCGGTACTCGGGGCAGCGCGACATCAGCTCCTCGTGCGTGCCCTGGTCAACCAGCTGACCTTCGTCGAGCACGGCGATCTGGTCGGCTAGCTCCAGCGTGGATCGCCGGTGGGCGATCAGCAGCGTCGTGCGGCCGGCCATCACCTTACGCAGGGTGGCGTGGATCTGGGCCTCGATCCTGGCATCGATCGCCGATGTGGCGTCGTCGAGCACGAGGATGGCCGGATCGGTGATCAGGGCCCTGGCCAGGGCGACGCGCTGGCGTTGTCCGCCGGACAGGGTGAGCCCCTGCTCGCCGACCACGGTGTCGTAGCCGTCCGGCAGCCCGAGAATGAAGTCCTCGGCCTCGGCGGCACGGGCGGCCGCCTGGATCTGGTCCATCGTCGCGTCCGGCCGGCCGTAGGCGATGTTGTTACGGACCGAGTCGGAGAACAGGAAGCTCTCCTCAAGGACCAGGCCGATCGAAGCTCGGAGCGAGTCGAGGGTCAGGTCGCGAACGTCGTAACCGCCGACCCGGACCGCGCCGGAGCGCACATCGTAGAAGCGGGGGAGCAGCAGCGAGATCGTGGATTTGCCCGAGCCCGACGTACCGACGACTGCCAGCGTTTCGCCCGGCCGGACCCGCAGGGACAGGCCGCGCAGCACGGGCTGGGACGGGACGTAGCCGAAGTGGACGTCGTCTAGTTCGACGTCGTGGTTACCCCTGGGCAGGGTGAGCGCATCCGGCTTCTCGGTGATGACGGGGCGGGAGTCGATGACCTCGTAAACCCGGATCACGCTGGCCCGTACTTCCTGGCCGATCGTGATCAGGTTGGTGAGCGCGCGGACCGGGTTCACCAACTGCGCGAGGTAGGAGGAGAACGCGAGGAACGTGCCGAGCGTGATCTCGCCCTTGATCGCCAGCCAGCCGCCGAGAGCCAGTACGCCGACCTGGCCGAGCGCGGGGATCGCGCCGAGGGCCGGGCTGAACCTGGCCATCATCCTGTACGTCCTCACCCTGGCCGCGTACAGTGCCCGGCTGACGCCCTCGAGCCGCTCTATCTCCTGCTCTTCCTGGCCGAATCCCTTCACCACGCGGACGCCGGTCACCGCGCCTTCGACCACGCCCGCGACCGTGCCGGTCTGCTGCTGTGCATCCCAGCTGGCCGGGAACAGCCGCCGGCGGGAGGCGATCGACAGCGCGAGCAGCGCCGGTCCCACCGCGAGCGAGATCAGCGCAAGCACCGGCGACAGCCACAGCATCACGCCGAGCGACAGGAAGAACAGCAGCACGTTCCCCATGAGCATGGGGCTCATCTGCAGCAGGCTCTGGATCATGTTCAGGTCGGTGATGGACCTGGCCACGATCTGGCCGGTTTGCATCTGGTCCTGGCGGGCACCGTCCAGCTTTGTCAGCGAGCCGAACAAGTCGGTCCGCAGGTCATGCTGCACGTCAAGCGAAAGCTGGCCGCCTCGGTACCGGCGCAGGTAGACCGCCACGAAGCTCAGCACGGCCGCGACGACCAGGAGAGCGGCGCCCGGCCAGATCGCCTGCTGGTGGGTGAGGATCGCGTCGTCGATGATGTCCCGCTGGATCAGCGGGATGCAGACGGTCACCAGCGAGCTCACCAGCGAGGCACCGAAGGCGACGATGCTCAGGCGCTTGTGCCGCCAGCAGTAGCCGAGCAGCCGTCGCAGCCAGCCCTCGCCGTAGCCCGAGCCGGCCGGGCCGGCGGTGGGCGTGCCTGAGCCCTGAGTGCCTGGCACTCGGGGGTCGGTGAGGGTCCGCTTGCTGCTGCGCGGCCTCACTGCTGTCCTGCGCTGCTGTTGATCGCCGCACCGGCCTGGACCTCAGCCTGGGCCACAGCCTGAGCCTGGACCTGCGGCTGGGCCTCGGCCTGAGTCTCTGCCTGAGTCTCGGCCGACAGCCGTGCCCGCCGCCGCTCGCTCATTGACTCATCGAGCGACTGCAGGTCGGCCAGGATCTCGGCCCGCCTGCCTGTGTACTCGAGCAGGCTCTCAAACCACTGGGCGTAGGCCTCGTCCGCGCGGGCGACGGCCGCCTGGCCGGCCTGGGTCAGGCGCAGCCGGACGACCCGGCGGTCACCGGGCTCGGCCTCGCGGATGGCAAGACCCGCGGCAACCAGGCTGTCCGCGGTGGAGGTCAGCGTCGGCCGGGCGACCGCGAGCTTCTCGGCCAGCCGTGCGGAGCGCTCCCCGCCCTGACCGATCAGCTTGAGCATGCGGTACTGCTGCGGGCTGACGCCGGCGTCGATTCGCTCAAGGACGCGCGAGATCCGCAGCACCGTCAGCACCGCGCTGACGGCCGGGTCCTCTTCGACCTCCGCAGCCACCTGGACCGGGTTAACCATCCGTAACCCCTTTGATACGGCACACTTATAGTTCGCCAGTCTAACAAATGTTGGCCGCGACCTATTCCCGGCGCCCCCGCTCTTGGAGGATGATCACGCTTTGGCGATTATTAGGCTTATGGCGGACTCTCCCTCTCCCATCGACGACGTGCGGGAAGGGCTGCGCGGCGCCGGTTACCTGGCCGATGCAGCTACCGGCACGGTCGTGCACCTGGCCTCGGCACTCGGCAAGCCCGTCCTGATCGAAGGGCCGGCTGGCACGGGCAAGACCCAGCTAGCCAAGAGCGTGGCGCTCATGACCGGCAAGCCGCTGATCCGGCTGCAGTGCTATGAAGGGCTCGATGAGTCGAAGGCGATCTACGAGTGGGACTATCGTCGCCAGCTGCTGCAACTTCAGCTCATTCAGGCCGCCGACATCCAGGACGGAGCCGACGCCAGCCTGACTGCGTCGGGGATCTTCGGCGAGGAGTTCCTCCTCAGCCGGCCGCTGCTCGCCGCCATCCGCTCCGATCAGCCGGTCGTGCTGCTGGTCGACGAGGTGGACCGGCTGGACATGGAGGCTGAGGCGCTGCTGCTCGAGGTCCTCTCTGAGTATCAGGTGTCCGTCCCTGAGCTCGGGACGGTGACGGCCCGGCATATTCCGCAGGTCTTCCTGACCTCGAACAACACCAGGGACCTGTCCGAGGCGCTCAAGCGCCGCTGTCTGTATCTGCACCTGGGCTACCCGAGCGTCGAGCGGGAGGCCGAGATCGTGCGCCTGCACGTTCCCGAGCTGAGCGCTCACCTGGCCGAGGAGATCGCGTCGCTCGTCGCCGTGCTGCGCGGAGCTGACCTGAAGAAACCGCCGTCCATCTCCGAGACGGTGGACTGGGCCCGCACCCTGCTCGCGCTCGGCGCGGCCGAGCTGACCGGCGACATCACCAGGCAGACCCTGTCGGTACTGCTCAAATACGAGCGCGACATCGGCGCCGGGCTGGCCGAGCTTTCCCTGGCCTGAGCCATGACCGACGAACCGGCCACCGAGAGCACGCTGACCGCGCTGGTCGACGAGCTGCGCACCGTCGGCGTCGCGGTGTCCGTCGGCGAGCACCTGGACGCCGCCAGGGCGCTGGCCAGCGTGCCGCTCGCCGATCGCGACGTCGTCAGAGCCACGTTGCAGTGCTCGCTGATCAAGCGGGCCGAGCACCTGGACGCGTTCAACCTCCTGTTTGAACTGCATTTTGCCGGAACGGGGTCGGCTCCGTCGTCGCAGCCGCTCGCAGGCCTAGCCGACTCCGAGCTGGCCGACGCGCTCCGGCTGGCCATCGGCGCCAGCGACGCCGAGATGCTCCGGCTGCTCGCCGAGGAGTACGTCAGGCGATTCGCGGGCCTGGAACCAGGCGCGCCGGTGGCCGGCGTGTTCGCGATGATCGCGGCCAGCGAGGCGGCGAACCTGGATGCGATCAGGGATGACCTGCTCGCCGCGGGCCGGCAGCCGGGCGGGGATGGTGCGGCCGGCGTCGGCGCCGGGAGTTCCGGCGAGGGTGCGGGCACTGCGGAGGGCACGGGGGATGGCGAGGGCACGGGCGGCGGTGGCGGTGCCGGCGGCGGCTGGAGGTCGGGAGCCGGCGCGATTCAGGCGCGGCTCGATCGCGCGGGCGCCGACCGCGCCGTCGACGACTTCCGGGCCGAGCTGCAGGCCGCGATCCGGCGCACGCTCGTCGCCGACCGGGGCGCTCGCGCCGTCACCAAGACGATGCGGGTCAGGCTAGCCGAGGACGTGAACATCACCAATGCATCCGCGGCCGAACAGGAGGCGATGCTCGCCTCGATCGGGCCGCTCGCGCAGCGGCTGACCAAGATCCTCGCGCAGCAGGCGGCGTACCGGAAACGCCGGCTGAGCGTACGGCGCACGCTCCACCTGGCGATGGGGACCGGGGGAGTGCCATTCCGGCTCGCCACCGAGCCGGCCCCGCCGCCGCGGCCGGACATCGTGGTGCTCGCAGACGTGTCCGGCTCGGTGGCGGCGTTCTCGCGGTTCACGCTGAACCTGCTCATCGCGCTGGACAGCCGGCTCAGCCGGCTGCGCGCGTTCTCGTTCGTTGACGGCTTGTCGGAGATCACCGAACTCGTCAGCGAGGCGCGCGCGGCCGGGCGCCAGCTCGGCCCGGCCGAGGCGGCTCGCGGCGCGATCCGGCTGAACGGCAGCTCCGACTACGGCTACGTCATGCGCGAGTTCGCGAGCGAATACGCCAGGCAGTTCTCCCGGCGGACCGTGGTGCTCGTGGTCGGTGACGCCCGGACGAACTACACCGATCCCGCCGTCAGCGCGCTCGCCGAGGTGAGCGAGCGGGTCGGCAAGCTCTACTGGCTCAATCCCGAACCGCGACGCTACTGGGATCAGGGCGACTCGGTTATCTCGCGGTACGCCCCGGTGTGCGCGCAGGTCAGGGAGTGCAGCACGCTGCGGCAGATCGCGGATTTCGTGCAGTCGCTGGCTAGCTGACCGTGTTAGCTCACGGTGTTAGCTGACGGGGCGAGACTGCGTAGCTGAGGGACGCGAACGGGCCGTCCGCCCTGCATCCGGTCAGGGTCAGCTCGCCCGGCATCAGCCTGCGCGGGAGCAGCGGCGCGCCCGCGCCGAGCGTGGCGGGCGCGATACTGAGGATGATCTCGTCTAGGAGCCCGTGGTCGGCGAACTGGCCGACCAGGTCGCCCCCGCCCACCAGCCAGATATTGCGCTCGCCCGCCGCGGCCCGCATCTGCTCGTGCACCGGCCGGACGTCGCCGCTGACGAAGCTGATGTTCGCGCCTGGGACAGCCGGTAGCTGCCGGTGGCTGAACACCCAGCACGGAGTCTCGTGATACGGCCAGTTCTCTGGCTTGTCCAGCATGTGCTCGTGTTGCAGGACCCACTCGTACGTGGTCGCGCCGGTGGCCAGCGCCCCGACCTGGCTGAAAAACTCACGGTACTGCTGGCCCGCGGCGCTGTCGCCGGCGGCATCAGCCTGGAATAGCCAGTCAAGCGAGTTGTCCTGGTCGGCGATGAACCCGTCGATGCTGGTAGCGGTGAAGTACTGAGTCTTCGGCATGCGGTCAGCGTGACACGGGCCGCTGACAGTCAGGCCGGGCCGCCGGCCGGGGTCGGCCGGCTCTCTGGCAGGGTGGGCCTATGGCGACTGAATCAACCCACCGGAGCCTCACCGTCGAGCGCGTAAGGGCGGGCCGGTTCGCGGCTGTTAATCCCCGAGGCGGCAGGATCTTGTTCGGTATGGGCGACAACGAGGAGTTCACGCCCACGGAACTCCTCCTGATCGCGATCGGCGGCTGCACCGCGATCGACGTCGACCTCCTCACCTCGCGCCGGTCCGAGCCGGAGTCATTCGAGATCGTTGTCGACGCGGACAAGGTGCGCGACGAGGGCGGCAATCACCTGGCCAATATCGAGGTCACCTACCGGATCTCGTTCCCGCCCGGCGAGGACGGCGACAAGGCCCGCAGCGTCCTGTCAGAAGCCGTCAGGCAGTCGCATGAACGGCTGTGCACGGTCAGCCGTACGGTCGAGTTGCCGACGCCGGTAACGACCCGCATCGAATAGCCGCCGTTAGCTGCGCCTGATCGACCGCTGGCCCGGACCTAGCAGCCACGGCCGGCGCGGCTTCACTTCGTGAGCGGCTGGATCGCCTGCGGAAAGTTGAACAGCCTCTTCTTGTCGTAGGTGGTCTTGACGTCCTGCATCCGCGGGTAGTTGGTGCCCTAGTAGTGGCTCTGCCAGTCCTTCAGGTCGGCGTCGATGTAGTTCTGATAGGCCTGGCCGTTGGCGTGCGGATGGAGCGAGTCGTAAAACGACGTCATCCACTTGAACTGGTTGGCCCGGCCGGACGCCGACCCTGGCCAGGTCCAGTCGGTGCCCCGCGGCTCCTCGCACCCTGGCGAGCGCCTCGATGCCATGCAGGAGCGCGTTGATCCCCGCCGTGTCCAGGGGCTTAGCGAAGAAGTCGGACTTGGCAAACCAGGGCACGCGCTGCACCGTGCAGCCGGTCAAGCGCCGCAAGAGACCCGACATACGTGCCGCCGGCGCTGATGCGCGGCGAGCCCTGAGTAGAAGTCGATAAGCCTGATGCCAGATCCCACCGTCACGTCCCCGGTCCCCACCTTGAACCCGCTTATCGCGGTGACGTCGATGATCAGCCCAGTGTCGAGGCTGGACCAGCCCTCGTAGCTGTGACCGCCCGATCGCACCCGCAGCGGCATCGAGAAGTGGGTGCAAAAGCTCAGGCACGCCGCGACGTCCGACGGCCGTCCGCAGTACGCGATCCCGGCCGGGCGCAGCGAGTCGCACACGGGGTCGAACAGTGAGCCCGCGCGGCGAACTTCGGTTGCGGGCGTTCATCTGGAGCAGACTCCGGCAGCGCCGGCCGCCACGTCAGGCCGACGCGAGCGCGGCCACGTAGTCCTCGAACCGGCGCAGGCTCGTCTCGAACCCGCTGCGCGCCTCGGGGCTCGAGTTCGCCTGCGGCACGTTCGTCTGATGGGTGATGACCTCGGTCTGTCCGCCGCCGACGTCGCTGAACGTGATCGTCGTGGTCATGCCGCCCTCGACGTCGGGCTCGGTCCACACCAGCCGCTCCGGCCGACGCACCTCCAGGTATGTGGCCCGCATGGTGTACTGGCTGCCGTCTGCCATGTTGACCATGACGGTCTCGAATCTCCCGCCCGGTCGCAGTTCGACCGTGATGCCGTCGAGCGGCGTCGTCATCCCGGCCGGGCCCCAGAAGTGCGTTAGGTGCTCGGGTGTGGTCATGCAGTCGAAGAGCAGTTCCCTGCTGGCTCGATGGATGCGGCGGTAGGTGAACTCGCCCGCCTGGGTCATGTGCCCTCGTCTTCCTGCCCGCCCTGCGGACGCCTCGCTCGGAGGGCCGCCAGGTGCTGATCGAGCCTGTCGTACCGCTCGGCCCATTGCTGGCGATATCGGCCGATCCACTCGGCTGCCTCGTCGAACCGGGCTGGCTCGAACCGGCACGGCCTGGACTGGGCAACCCTGGACCTGGATATCAGTCCGGCTCGCTCCAGGACCTTGAGGTGCTTGGACACAGCCTGCTGCGTCAGCGCGAACGGTTCGGCCAACTCGCCGACGGTTGCCTCGCCGGTCGCCAGCCGGCTGAGGATCGCGCGCCGGGTTGGGTCGCCGAGGGCCGCGAAGGTCAGGCTGAGCTCGTCGCTGACGACAGTTGTCAACGTGAGCTCGCCGTCGCCAGGTCGACGCCAGGTCCCTCGAACAGCGCGGGCGAGACGCAACGGTTAGCCAGCAGCATGATCAGGTCACGGCCACGGCCGGCCAGCGGCGCGCCGCTTCCGCGGGTCCAGTCCAGATCGGTCGCCGTCAGCTTGATGCCAGGTAGCGGGACGCCAAAGTGCGTCTCGGTGCCAGGGCTAATGATCGAGTCGAGGACGGTCGTGAGCGCGCGGTCGGCGATGGGGTATTCGACGGACAGCGGCCAGGTGATGTCGAGCCCGTGAATAACGTCATGGCTCAGCGCGCCGACCAGGCCGCCGCCAGGAGGGCTCCACGGGGTACCGGCGTTGTCGCGCAGCACGGCCACGAGTTCAGCCTGCGGAAGCTTGCTGTCGCGATCGGCGATCCGGTCAGAGAACGTGGTGAAATCACCGCCGCACTCCTGCAGGCCGGCCATGAAGGCCTGTTCGGATATGCGGAACGGCATCGTCAGGTGCGCCAGCACATGGCCCGGCGTCCAGCCCGCGCACATGGTCGTCCCCCGCCACTGGTCAGGCGTGAGCCGGTCGAGCGCGTCGGCCAGGGTCCGTCGGCCCGGAGCAATCAGGTCCATCATCACGGCCTCCTCATTGACATCCAGTTAGTTGTACAACTAGTTAGTTTAATACGTCGGCCCCAGGTCGGTCAATTCGGCGGCCGCCGCGGAGGGCGCGCGGCAGCAGCCGACGGTGATCGCGGAAGGCAGAAAGGGCGGCGAGGTTCGGGGGCGGAAGGTTCGACGGGCGCAGAAAAGGGCCGCCGATCGGCGGGCCTGCTTGGTTCAGCCCGCCCCGCGACCTGCGACAAGCAGGCCTGCACGGACCGATGCCCCGGAGCCTGGCGGGGTCGCGGCGTGGCGATGGGAGAGTGCGAAGGCAAGCATCGCCGCCAGGACTGCGGCTATCACGACGAGCAGGCCCGCGAGCTGCCACCGCCTCGCGCCTCTGGATGAGCGCCGCCGGCTCAATTGGCTCGGCCGTGGTGCGGACCCGGCTGCCGACGCAGGCTGCCCGGCCTGGGGCGGCAGCCCAGAAGCCTGAGGGCTCGCCGTCGTCGGCGGCGCGCCCGCCTGGGCCGGCACTGAAGGGGACGGAACGCTCGAAGCGGGAGGGCTCGCCGTCGTCGGCGGCGCGCCCGCCTGGGCCGGCACTGAAGGCGACGGAACGCTCGAAGCGGGAGGGCTGGATGCGCCAGGCCGGCTCTTCTTCTCCACCTTCAGCGTGGCCGCCTTCGGCCGCAGCAGGCGAGCCGCAGACGCAGCGATCTGTTCCGGCGACCGGGATGCGCTGGTCGCCGCCGCGGACCCGGCCGCCGCCGGAGGCTGCTGGATCGCGCTCGTGCCAGGTACTCGCCTGGGCAGCCCTGGCGCGGGCGGGTCATCAGACCGGTCCTTGCTTGTTGCCGCGGCCGGCTTGTCCTTTCCGTTGACTGGCTGCGAAGTCCATGGGGGCAGGAAGCCGCGCCGGATTTGCGCTGGTGTTAACCCGCCGCTGCCCGGCACTCGGCGCGGCGGCGACGCTCCAGACTGCTTGTCCGGTGGTGGCGGACGGCTGTCCTCTGCCATGCTGCGACCCCCAGGCGCGCAGGCGCCCAGCTCAGGACACCAGCGCAACACAGCATGACGTGCCGTTCAACCGGAATCGGCTATTAGGTGGTGGTCCCGGGGGGATCCAGCAGGGGTGATCGGGGGCGATGCCGCATGTATAGGTGGCTTGCCCGAGCCAGCGGGTCAGCTGGCGGTGACCTTGACCCTGACCGAGCCGCCGTCGCCGACGGGCTGGGACGGCGCGTCGACGTCGGCCGCGGGGATGACGGTCAGGTCGATCGCGAGCGTCTCGCCGGCAATGAGCGCCGAGTGTGCACGGACCGCGTCTGCGACCGCGCCGTCGGCGCCGACGGTGAGCCGGATCCGGTCGGTAACAGCCAGCTGCGCGTCGCGCCTGGCCTGCTGGACCGTCCTGACCACGTCCCTGGCGGTACCCTCGGCGGCCAGCTCGGGGGTCACGACGGTATCCAGGGCGACCAGCCCGGCGCCTCCGGGCAGGGCCGACGTCGAGCCCGGGTCCGCCGCCACCAGACGCAGGTCGTACTCGCCGCCGGTCAGGTCGACTCCGGCCGCCGTGACCGAGTCACCCCGGCGAACCCAGTTCCCCGCCTTGACGGCCTTGATGACCTCCTGCACCTTGGCGCCGACGCGCGGCCCGAGCGCGCGGGGATTGACGGCAAGCTCGAAGGTGCCGAGCACGGCCGGGTCGGTGACCAGCTCGACCTCCTTCACGTTGACCTCATCGGCGATCAGGTCGGTGTAAGGAGCGAGCGACAGGGCGTCCGGATGACCGACCGTCAGCCGCGCGAGCGGGAGCCTGACGCGCAGCTGCCGGGCCTTGCGCAGGCCAAGCGCCGTACTGCATACGGCTCGGACCAGGTCCATCGCGCTCGCCAGTTCGGCGTCGGCGGGCCAGCCGGACAGCTCAGGCCAGTCGGCGAGGTGCACGCTCGGCTCACCGGTCAGGCCGCGCCAGATTGCCTCGGTGGTCAGCGGCAGCAGCGGTGCGGCCGCGCGGGTGATGGCCTCGAGCACGGTCCAGAGGGTGTCGAGCGCGGCCTTGTCGCCGGCCCAGAACCGGTCACGAGAGCGGCGGATGTACCAGTTGGTCAGGCCCTCGAGGTAGTCGCGCAGCGCCTGGTAGGCCGCCGGAACCGCGTACTCGTCCAGCCGGGCCGACATCTCCTCGACGGTGGCGCGGGTCTTGGCCAGGATGTAGCGGTCCAGCACGTGCTCGCTGGCCGTCGACGCCTTGGCCTGGTAGTCCTCCGCGTTCGCGTACAGGGCGAAGAAGTAGTACGAGTTCCAGAGCGGCAGGATCGCCTGGCGGACCGCGTCCCTGATCCCCGGCTCGTTGACAACGAGGTTGCCGCCGCGCAGCACAGGGCTGGACACCAGGTACCAGCGCATCGCGTCGGAGCCATAGGTGTCGAACACCTCGTTGACGTCCGGGTAGTTGCCCAGGCTCTTGGACATCTTCTGCCCGTCACTGGCCAGGATGATGCCGTGGCTCACGCAGCTGCGGAACGCGGGGCGGTCGAACAGCGCCGTGGCCAGCACGTGCAGGGTGTAGAACCAGCCGCGGGTCTGGCCGATGTACTCGACGATGAAGTCGCCGGGGTAGTGGCTCTCGAACCAGTCGGCGTTCTCGAACGGGTAGTGCACCTGAGCGAACGGCATCGACCCGGACTCGAACCAGCAGTCCAGTACCTCGGGTACCCGGCGCATGACCGACTTGCCGGTCGGGTCGTCCGGGTTCGGCCTGGTCAGGTTGTCGATGCCGGGCCGGTGCAGGTCGGC
>JASHOL010000317.1 GCA_030041135.1 Streptosporangiaceae bacterium
ACGTCCGGGCACCGGTCTCGGGAGGCGAACGGGGCCGCGCGCTCGGACGGCGGGCCGACGCAGGCGTGGCGGGACTCAGGCAACGGCAGGGGCGGCTACCGCGGCGCGCGGCGAGCTGGCGGGGCTGCCGCCGGCCGCTACGGCGACGTAGGCGCGCGCCCTGGTGACGGCCGCACCGCGGTCAGGGACCGGTACGACGAAACCGGCTGGGGCCGGGACGACAGCCGCGGCGGCCTGACCTCGCTGCGCACCAGGGTCACCGAACGGGTCGGCCGTGGCGGCGGGACCGGCGGCGGCCGCGGCCGCGGCGGCTGGGATGGCGGCCGTGGCGGGCGTGGCGGGCGAGATTACGACGGGCCGCCGCTGAGTCGCGGGCAGCGGTTCAGGCGCTGGCTGCTGTACGGCAGTTGGTGGCGGCACTGGACGATCAAGAAGGTCCTGGGCGTCCTTGGCGCCGGCGCGGCGGCGTTCATCTTGCTCTGCATCGGCGTCTTCTTCCTCTTGTACTCGCTGACTCCGGTCCCGACGGCGGCGACCGAGGAGGCGGACTGGCAGTCGTCGAACGTGTACCTGGCCAACGGGCAGTTGCTCGGCACGTTCTCGAACGGAGGTCAGACCAGGCAGCTGCTGACTCCATCCGAGATCCCCACCGTGATGACCCAGGCGATGACCGCGGCGGAGGACCGCAACTTCTATCACGAGGGCGGTATTTCCGTCACCGCGCTGATGCGGGCCGCGTTCTCCGACATCTTCGCCCACGGCAACCAGGGCGGTTCGACGCTGACCATGCAGTACGCGAAGAACTACTACAGTGGCGTCAACTCCGGTCAGAACGTCAGCACGGAGATCAAAGAGATCTTCATCGCGATGAAGCTGGGTCGCGATCAGAGCAAGACCGAGATCATGACGAACTACCTGAACGTCGTCCCGTTCGGCCCGACCGAGAACGGCCTGGGGGCGGCGGCGCAGGCCTACTTCGACATCAACCTCACCAAGCAAGGAACGACGCTCACCGTCCCGCAGGCGGCAATGCTCGCGGCCATGCCGAACGCCCCCGGTTTCTTCGATCCCAACCCGAAGGCCGGAGCGGGCTATTCGGGGCTGGTGGCGCGGTATGACTACGTGCTCAACAACATGGTCCGCGACGGCAACATCACGGCCCAGCAGGCCAGCACCTATGACCACGAATTCCCCAAGCTCACGCCGCCGCCGGCCGTGGACGGGCTGACCGGTCAGGAGGGTTACCTCTGGCAGATGGTCCAGCAAGAGCTGGAGGCACCCAAGTCCTACGGCGGGTACGGCCTCACCGCCGAGCAGCTAGAAAGAGGCGGCTACCAGATCCACACGACCTTCAGCATCTCCAAGGTGAACGCGCTGGTGCAGTCGGTCAATGCGGAGCGGGCCCAGGTCGCCGCTCTCCAGGGTGCGCCCATGCCGCAGTACGACTGGATCGGCTCGGTCCTTGAGGACGCCAAGACCGGCGCGATTGTGGCGGTAGACGGCGGCCCGGGTTATGGCGTGAAGGACTGCGGCAAGGTCGATGTTGACTGCGAGTGGAACCGGGCCGAGTCACCAGAGGAGGTCGGATCCTCGTTCAAGCCGTACGTGCTGGCCACCGCGGTCAATGAGGGCATGAACGTCTTCACCAGCAAGCTCAACGGTTTCTCGCCGATCGCTATCCCGTACGGGAGTACGGCCGCCCAGCAGATGCTCTCGCTGCTCCATCCGCCACCTGGCTTCAGCCAGTACTTCACGCCGAGCATGGACCAGTCGCATTTCATCTACAACAACGTGTACTACCAGGTGTTCGACGAACTCGGGGAAGACTACAACACCGCTCAGCCCGTCAACATCGCCGCCGCGGTCTCTTCTGACCCGGCATTCGAGGACCTCGCCCACCGGGACGGCGACCAGGGTATTGCCAACATGGCCGCTAGCCTCGGGGTCGGCGACAACCCGTTCAACGCCAACTGCCCGACCGGCGGGACCGTCGCGCAGATGCAGGCATGCAGTGACCTGACCGGTCTGCAGAAGTTCGCCGACACAGAGTCGCCCGAAATTACATTCGGCGGTAGCCCGCTGACCGCGGTCGAGCAGGCCAGCACGTTCGCGACGTTCGCCGACGACGGGCTGTACCACTCGCCGCACGTGATCGCGTCCGTGCAGCACGACGGCACCACGCTGCCGTCCGACGTGATGACGAGAAGGGTGCTGAGCCCCGGGGCGGCGGCCGACGTCGACTGGGCGCTGTCGTTCGACAACAACTACTCGGGCGGGACCGCGAACGCCACGGTGTCGTTCCGGCGCGGCGGCGTCATAGGCAAGACCGGGACGCTGGGCGTCAACGAGAACTCGTCTGAGGCCTGGTTCGTCGGCGCGACGCCGAACGGATACGCGCTCTCGGTGGCGCTGTACACCGCGCTGGCGAACGGCACCACGCAGATCCTGAACACTCTCCCCGACGCCGACGGGACCGCGGGCGAGGATGGCGGTGCCTGGCCCGCGTCGATCTGGAACAACTACATGACAAAGATGTTCGGGAACCAGTCCTGGGTCCCGGTGAACCAGGTATTCCAGACGGTTAACGGGCTGCCCTTCGTGGCCTGGATCCAGGTGAAGGTCGCGCCAGCCAGGCCGCGTATCTGCAAGCCGGGACAGTTCCAGGACTGCATCTGCCTGCGGCACGGCATCGGGAATGGCAACGGCAACGCGTGCGGGAACCCGGGGCCGACGCAGAGCTGCGGTCCGTTCGCGGGCCTCACCGGCCAGAACTGCGGCGACACCCCGACGCCGAACCCGAGTTCCAATGATCCGACGCCGTCGCCGTCGCCGTCGCCCAGTCCCTCGCCCACGCCGACGACGACCCCGAGCGGCTTTACGCCAGGCGCGGGCACGGCGGCCGACGTTTCAGGCGCGCGCGCCTCTCCGGCAGTTGTGACGGTCGCGGCTGAGGAGAAACCGGCGACCACGGCCAGCACGGTGCGGGTGCTGCTGACCTGACGATCGGGCCGAAGGAGCGGCGGCGTGCGGTGGTCAGCCGGCTAGCTGCTGGCGCAGCCAGCGCACGTCGATGCCCGGATCCGGGGTCTCGCAGATGACGGTCGCGCCCGCGGTCCTGGCGATTTCGACGAGGAGCTTCGGCTCGATCTGACCCGACTCGAGCGGTGCGTGCCGGTCGCGGCCCGAGCCGAACTCGTCGCGCGAGTTATTGCAGTGGACGAGGTCGATCCGCCCCGTGATGGCCGTGATCCGGTCCACGATGCTGGCCAGGTCCTCGCCCGACGAGAACGCATGGCAGGTGTCGAGGCAGAATCCGACGTTACTGGTATCACCGGATGTGTCGGCAATCGCATCCCAGAGCCTGGCGATGCCGTCAACACCGCGGGCCATGGCCAGGTCGCCGCCCGCGGTGTTCTCGATCAGCATCGGCAGCGGGCGGTCGATGCGCTCGATTGCCTTCCGCCAGCTGTCGTAGCCCTCCTGCGGATCCGTGCCCGCGGTGACGTAGCCGCCGTGCACGATCAGGCCTTTTGCCCCGATCGCGGCGGCGGCCTTCAGTTGCTGGTCCAGGATCTTACGGCTGGGGATGCGAATGCGGTTGTTCGGCGAGGCCACGTTGACCAGGTAGGGCGCGTGCACGTACGCGTCCACGCCGGCCGCCTCGAAACTGGCGCGCATCTCGGCGGGGTCGCGGGGAAAGACCGGGGCCTTCCAGTCCTGAGGGTCGCCAAGAAAGAACTGCACCGCGTCGGCGCCGATCGCCTGGGCCTCCGCCAGCGGGTCTCCGTCATGCAGATGAGCGCCGATCCTGGTCATCTGCCGAGACTAGCCCGAGGCGCCGACGGTCTGCCGGCTCCGGGGCCAGGCCGAGGCCACGAGCGCAGGCGGCTATCCGAATCCGCCGTGGGCGATGCCCAGTCCCATGCCCACAAAGCCGGCCACGAGTCCGGCCACTATCAGGATCCGCTGCTCCCTTGTCGCGGACATCATCTGCGCGACCAGGCCGACCCCGAACGCGGCAATGCCAAGGACCGACGGGAGGAAGTGCTGGCTGTGGTAAAGGCCGAGGGCAAAGGCGCAGACACCGCAGGCGAGCACGAGGATTGCAACCCCGTTCAGCAGCGGGTGCCGCCGCCCGTCGCTGTTCAGGGTGAGTGAAAGCGCACGTGGCTGTGTCTGCGCGGTGGCGGTCTCGGGCGAGCTGACCTCAGGCGTGGCGGCCTCGGGCATGGCTGACACCCCAATCGACGGATGATTACCGCTGGCCGGTTCTGCTGTTACCAGTGTGTTCCCCCCGGCCGGAGAAGGGAACCATGAGTTGTCGTAGGCCGCTCCGGCCGCGACTGCGGTCAAGGTGTCCGGATCCGCAGCCACGTTGATCATCTGCCCGCGGCCTGCCAAAACTGTCCCGCCAGGCTGGTAAGCTGACTCGGCCGCGTAAGCGCCGCCGGTTTCCGGCTAGCCGCGGCTCCTCCTGCCACGGAAAGACCGTGGCCGCCAGAGTCCAGAGGAGGCAGGTTAACCCCATGCGCCATTACGAGATGATGATCATTCTCGATCCCTCGCTCGAAGAGCGCACGATCCAGCCGTCCCTTGACCAGTTCCTCAGGGTCGTCACCTCGGGCGGGGGCAGCGTGGACAAGGTCGACATCTGGGGCCGGCGCAGGCTGGCCTATGAGATCCAGAAGAAGTCAGAAGGCATCTACACCGTCATCGACCTGATGGCGGAACCGGATACCGTCAAGGAGCTTGACCGCCAGCTCAACCTGAACGAGGCGGTCTTGCGGACCAAGATCCTGCGGCCCGATCTGCACTAGCGCGGTCACGGCCGCCCGAGCTCGATCTGAACCCGACCCGAGCGAGCGGGAGAACCCCCGATGGCAGCAGGCGACACCAACATCACGATCATCGGCAACCTTGTCGGCGATCCAGAGCTCCGCTACACGCCGACCGGCCAGGCCGTCGCGACCTTCCGCGTGGCCTCCACGCCGCGCAAGTACAACAACCAGACCGGGCAGTGGGAAGACGGCGACAGCCTGTTCCTGTCCTGCAATGTCTGGCGCCAGGCAGCGGAGAACGTCGCCGAGAGCCTGCAGCGCGGTACCCGTGTAATCGTCTCCGGCCGGCTCAGGCAGCGGTCGTACGAGACCAGGGAGGGCGAGAAGCGCACCGTATACGAGATCGAGGTCGACGAGGTCGGCCCCTCGCTCCGGAACGCTTCGGCCAAGGTCACGAAGTCGACCAGGTCCGGGGCCGGCGGCGGCTTCGGCGGCCAAGGCAGCCAGGGCGGGTATGGTGGGGGCGCCGGCGGGCACGCCAGCGACGACCCGTGGGCGGCCGACAGCGGGAGCGACAACGGCTTCTCAGATGAGCCGCCGTTCTAACTAGCATCGATAAGAGATCCCGACCATCCCGGCCCGGCGCGGGCAGGACACAACCGACCGTCTCCGCCGGACGACACAGTAATACCGACCGACCATCCCCGCCCGAACGGCGGGGCTCTGCTAAGGAGCACCACGATGGCCAAGCCACCAGTCCGCAAGCCCAAGAAGAAGGTCTGCCATTTCTGCCAAGAGCAGGTGGCCAGGGTGGACTACAAGGACACCGCGCTGCTGCGGAAGTTCATTTCCGACCGCGGCAAGATCCGCGCGCGCCGGGTGTCAGGTAACTGCACCCAGCACCAGCGCGACGTCGCCACGGCGATCAAGAACGCGCGCGAGATGGCGCTGCTGCCCTACACGAGCACCGCACGTTAAGCCCGAGGGAGGCAGCGCACCGATGAGCGGTACACCGATGAAGCTGATCCTGACCCAGGAAGTCAGCGGCCTGGGCGGCCCGGGCGACGTGGTCGAGGTCGCGGGCGGCTACGGCCGCAACTACCTGG
>JASHOL010000318.1 GCA_030041135.1 Streptosporangiaceae bacterium
CGCCGGTGCGCTGCTTGTCCAGCGGGGTCAGCTCGACACCGGCCGCGCCGGCTGGCCGGGACGACCGGTCCGCGAACTCGGCCGCGCGGGCGGCCACCGCCTGGTTCCAGGTGCTGCGGGGCACGGCCTCGTCGACCAGCCGCCACGCTACCGCCTTCGCGCCGCCGACCCCCTCCGGCCGCGTGGAGAAATAGTCCGCCAGGTCACGCCGCACGTGCCGCTTGTCGGTCATCCTCGTCAGCCCGCCGGTGCCGGGCAGGACGCCCAGCAGCGGCAGCTCAGGGAGAGATACGGCCGCAGACCGGTCGTCGATCAGCATGATGTGCTCGCAGGCCAGCGCCAGCTCGTAACCGCCGCCGGACGCGGCGCCATTCACCGCCGCGATGTAGGTCTGGCCCGAGCAGGCGGTCGCGTCCTCGATGCCGTTGCGGGTCTCGTTGGTGAACTTGCAGAAGTTCACCTTCCAGCCGTGCTCGGACACCGCCAGCATGCGGATGTTCGCGCCCGCACTGAATACCTTGTCCTTGCCGCTGGTGATGACGACCGCCCGGACCTCGGGATGCTCGAACCGCAGCCGCTGCGCCGCGTCGTATAGCTCGATGTCGACCCCGAGGTCGTAGGAGTTCAGCTTGAGGTCATAGCCGTCTCGCAGGCCGGCGTCCTCGGCGACATCCATGATCAGCGTGGCGACCGGGCCGTCGAAACTGATGCGCCAGTGCCGGTAACGGCCGGGGTCGGTCTGGAAGCTGACCCGCGCGGCGCCGCTCTTGCTGGTCTCGGGGGCTGCGCCGACTGTCGTCTCAGGCATGTGCGTCCCTTCCGCGCCGGGCCTGGTTGGGAGTGCGCACGCTCTACATAACATAAGCCTGCTGCTACTATCTTGTAGTGTATTTTACGTCGCCGGGCTCGCCCGTAGTCAAGGCAGGGTCTAAAGGGAGAGGCAGTGGCCGTTTCAGCTCCCCTGGCATACGATCCCGGCCCGACGCTGTCGCGCCGGCATGCTGCGGGCGCCGTCAGCGCGCGCGGCCTCCTGTTCACGGTCCTTGGTGAGTTCGTGCTGCCGACCGGGGGGTCGGCGTGGACCTCGGCGTTCATCGAGACGTTCGGCCGACTCGGCGTCGAGGAGAAGGCCATCAGGCAGGCCCTGGCCAGGACCGCGTCCGACGGCTGGATCACGCCCGAGCGGCACGGCCGCCGGGCCCGCTGGTGGCTGACGCCCGACGGCGACCGGCTGCTTACACAGGGGACCGAGCGGATCTACGCGTTCGCCGGCTCGCAACCCAGTTGGGACGGGTTGTGGCTGCTGGTGCTGGCCAGGGTGCCGGAGAACGACCGGCCGGCCCGGCACGTGCTGCGCACCCGCCTGAGCTGGGCGGGCCTGGGCAGCCCCGCGCCCGGTGTGTGGATCACCACCCGTACCGAGCGCAGGAACGAGGTTGAGCAGGCGCTCCGCCAGGCGGGTGTCACCGACGGGCAGATCTTCAGTGCCGAGCACCGGGGCGGCGAGCTTTCCGCGCTGGTCGGCGAGGCGTGGGATCTGCCGGCGATCGAGCGGCAGTACGAGGAGTTCCTGGCCGAGTTCGGCCCGGCTACCACCCGCGATCCGCTCACCCGCCTGATCGAGCTGGTGCACGCGTGGCGGCGATTCCCGTCGGTCGACCCCGGCCTCCCGGCCCAGTTGCTGCCCGGCGGCTGGAGCGGCGCGAGGGCGGCCAGACTGTTCGCCTCACGCCACGCGAACTGGTCGGCCGACGCGATGATGCAGTGGATCAGCCTCAACGAGACCGCAAGCTGACCGGAGAGTCAAGCGCGAAGCAAACCGCGAGCTCCCAGGCAATTGGTCAGCGTCACCAGGTACCGGTGGCACCGGTTGCGCCGCGGCGGGTAGCCGGCGCGCGGAGTTTTTTGCCATATGCTGGTGAGTATTGGGAATTGCCGCTGTAGTCCCATGCCGTTTGGCAGGTGGTCGTGTCGCGGTCTGAGGAACAGATGGTTACGGCGACAGCCGCGGACGACCTATGCGACACCGCCGAGGCCCTGGGAATCACCGAGGGCCCGACGACGCGGACGATGGCGGCCGTCGGTGATGCGGTGAGAGCTGCCAGGGTACGCCTGGCCGCCACCGGCGGCACTCCGGACCGGCGCCGGCTGTCCCGTGCACTGCGGTACCAGGCAGCCGTGCTTGCCGGCACTGGGCAGCCGGCGCAGGCAGCGGATGCGGCGCGGCAGGCGGTCGGGTTGTCCCGCCAGGCGCTGATGGACACACCGGCCAGCGGCACCGCGTTCGACGCGGTGTGTGGTGAGCTCGTGCAGCGGATCAACGATCTCGGCCAGATCCTGCAGTCCATGGGACAGGACAACGAGGCGCGGCAGCTGCTGGAGCAGGCGGCTGCGGTCGCCGGGCGGAGCAATGGCCCGGTCACCGCTCAAGCCGCCCTGCAGACGCTGGAACTCAGGCTCACGGCAGCTCTCGCCGAGGCGCAGCTGGCGGGCCAGAGCCCGAAGCCATCCGGGGACACGCTGATCGAAGACGCCCAGCGCCTGGTGGCCGGACGGCGCGAGCACGCCACTGACGAAGACGCCACCACCGTGTTCGACCTCGGCCAGGCGCTGCGACTCCTCGGAGAGGCGTCCATCCTGGCCGGGCAGGCTCGCCCTGCTGCTGCAGCGCTCGCTGAGGCGTATGCGATCTTTGCCAGGTTTGACGGCCAGGCCGCGCAGGACCTGACGCGTCACACCAGCGAGCTGCTAGGGCGCCTGCGCGAAGTTCTCTCAGCGCGGAGCGGCAATGCGGATAGCGCTGGCAAACCGGCTGACAGCAGCGACCTGGGCCGGGCGGCCTCCGGGCGGGCGGCCTCCGGGCCCGGGCGCCAGGGCGAGCCGTCCGCGATGCACGGCCTTCCGCCCTGGCCGGCCGACGACCTCAGCGAGACAGTCGCGGAGCCGTACGCGCGCTTCGACGAAGGGATGCAGTTGCTGCTGCGTGGCGACGCTGCGGCTGTCGGCCCCCTGAAGCAGGCGGCCGAAATGTTCGAGTTGCTGGTCCCGGTCGCAAAGCCGCCTGAGCAGAGACTGGCGCTGCTGCGCAGGCTCGCCCTCAGTTTCTGGCGGCTGATGCAGGCGTGCGTCATCGCCGGGCAGACCGCCGAGGGCCTGCGCTGCGGGCAGAGGTCCGTCACCACGGGTGTCGGCCTGTTCCAGGCCCTGCCGTCGGGCCATCCGGACCGTGCCGACATCCTCGCGGAGACCTTGACCGTCCTCGCTGAAATGAGCGAGGTCACCCTCCGGTCAGCCGGGCAGGCCGACGAAGCCATCGGCCTGCTTCGGATCGCGTCGGGACTCGCCGGCGATGACCCGAACCCCGAAGTGCGCCAGGCACTCGGCCGCGCCCGCCAGGTCAGCGAGGTGATCGCAGAGCTGGCGCCCGGCGAAGCGGCGGCGGCAAGGGCCGCCGGCGCCTGGCCGTTCTGACGGCTCTGGCCGCCGGCGCCTGGCCGTTCTGACGGCTCTGGCCGCCTGCGCCTGGCCGTTCTGACGGCTCTGGCCGCCTGC
>JASHOL010000319.1 GCA_030041135.1 Streptosporangiaceae bacterium
AGCCGGCCGCCTGGACGCCCTCGATTCCGGCGACCCCGCCGCCAGCGTCCGCGCGGTATTCTCCTGGTCCGTCCGCCAGATCACCGGCGAGGCCGCCCGGATGTTCCGGCTGCTTGGCCTCCACCCCGGCCCCGACATTTCCGTCCCCGCCGCGGCCAGCCTCGCCGCCGTCGGCGAGCCGCAGGCCGGCCGCTTGCTCCGCGAGCTGGCCCGCGCGCACCTGATCGCCGAGCACGTCCCAGGCCGGTACGCCAGCCACGACCTGCTGCGCGCCTACGCCGCCGAGCAAGCCCGCCACACCGAGAGCGACACCGGCCGTCGCGAGGCTATCGGCCGGGTCCTCGACCACTACCTGCGCACTGCCCGCCACGGCAGCCTGCTACTGCACCCGTCAAACGAGCCGATCCCGCTCGCCCGGCCCACGCCAGGCACCACTCCAGAGCGGCTCGCTGACTACCAGCAGGCGCTAGCCTGGTTCGAGGCTGAGCACCAGGTTCTGCTCGCTGCGGTCAGGTTCGCCGCCGATTCCGGGTTCGACGCCCAGGCGTGGCAGATCTCGTGGGCCATGACTGCCTTCGTGTCAATACGCGGCCACTCCCACCAGTGGGCCGACACCCAGCAGATTGCGCTCGCCGCCGCCACCCGCCTTGGTGATAGGGCCGGGCAGGCCGTGTGCAGTCGTCTGCTGGCAAGCGCATACGCCAACGCGGGTGACAGCGGCCAGGCCGTCGGCCATTACGCCAACAGCCTGGAGCTGTATCGGCAGCTCGGCAACCGCCTGGGTGAGGCCAAGGTCAGCCAGGGCCTCGCCCTCATAGCCGAACTGCAGGGCCGATACGCCGACGCCATCGGCCATGCGAACCGGGCCCTCAGCCTCTACCGGGGTGTCGGGGACAAGGAAGCAGAGGCGGAAATCCTCAACTCCCTGGGCTGGTACTACGGCCTCCTCGGCGACTACCAGCAGGCCCGCGCTCTCTGCCAGCGGTCACTCGCGTTCAGCGTCGAAGTCGGCAACCGCCTGCTTGAGGGCAACATCTGGGACAGCCTGGGCTACGCCGAACACCATCTCGGCAACCTTCCCGAAGCCGCCGCCTGCTACCAGCGCGCAATCAGCATCGCCCGGCAGCTTGGCGACCGCCCCAGTGAGGCGCTGGCGCTCACCCACCTCGGCGACTCCCACCAGGCGGCCGGTGAGCAAGCCCAGGCCATGGAGGCCTGGCAGCAGGCGCTGGCCATCCTCGAGGACCTGCAGCGCCCGGAAGCCGACGAGGTCCGGGCCAAGCTCGCCAGCGCACGCGACCAGGCGCCGGCGGATCAGTCGGCGTCAGAACAGCCAAAGTGCTAGCTAGCCTGTTTGCATCTGCAAGCGCGCAGGTACACTAGACGTATGAGCCCGGTCAATGTCAGCGCCATCGGCGCGTACATCCGTGAACAGCGAGAACAGGCGAAGATCTCGCTCCGCCAGCTAGCGCAGTCGGCGGGCATCTCGAACCCGTACCTCAGCCAGATCGAGCGCGGGCTCCGGCGACCGAGCGCCGACATCCTGCAGCAGATCGCTAAAGGGCTGCGGATCTCGGCGGAAGCCCTCTACGTCCAGGCCGGCTTCCTGGAGGACCGGCCACCGGGTTCGGTGGTACGCGAGGCCGTCCTAACCGACCAGGAACTGACCGAGCGGCAGAAGCAGATGCTGATCGAGATCTACGAGTCGTTCCGCAAGGAGACCGCGATGGACAGGGTAGACGCGGCTCCGGTTATCGACGATCAAACCGGCCTGGAGCCGGATGAAGCCGCTCTTATCTGGCCAGATGATCACAAGCCCACCGAGATTGCGTCGCGGCGGCGGCTGGCGATCGCGACGGAGTGGCACGCAGACCTAGGCCAGGTTCCGGGGGTACGCGACCCTGCGGAAGCGGATACGGCCGACGTCTGGGAAGTTAGCACCGTCCCCGAGGACGAGGCTGATGGGGTGTCCGAGGCCCACGATGACGAAGGCGAATCTGAGACAACTGGCGGGACAGTCCATCAGTTCCCGCCACCGGCCAGCAACAGGTAGCGTGACGCCGTGACCACAATGCACGCCTTCGCCATCGGCGTCGTTAACCCGACCGCCCTGAGCATCATCAACTGGGTTTTCTGGATACTGCTGCTCGCCGCATTCGTGGTCGAGACCTGGGCGTTCATCCACGCCATCCTCCAGCCGGCCGAGTCCTTCACCGCCGCGGGCAAGCAGACCAAGCCGCTATGGCTGATCATCCTGGGCGTTGCCTTCCTCATCGGCGTCGGCGGCGCGATCGGGTACCTGGCGCTGCTGAGCTTCTTCCCCATCATCGCGTTCATAGCTGCCGCGATCTACCTGGTCGACGTCAAGCCGAAGATCAAGCAGGTCCGTGCCAGGCCGGGCGCCTCTCACCAGGGCCCCTACGGTCCCTGGTGAGCGACCGCACCGCGTCCACGACTTTGATGTAAACCTGGGGTACCAGGAGCACCCCAGGTCTTCAGCAAACGGCCGAGGCCGAGTTGGCCGCCGTATATATCCGATCTGTCCGGCGGCCCTGGGCGGTCGCGCGAGGCCCAACGAACCCGGATGGCAGTCCAGTCGTCTGCTTTGCTGGGGTTTAGCCAGTTATCGGCGACCGAGGCGCTGCGGCGGTCCCGAGCCCAGCGCTAGGCTCAGGCTCTGACGACGGCTAGCACCGGAGGTGGCCTTGACCGGTACGCGGTGGCGCACTCACCGACTTGAGCTTGACGACCAGACCCGCCGCGAGTGGGACGCCACGGTGCTGGCAGTCGGCGAAGACGGGATCGTGCTCGACCGATCCGCGTTCTACCCGGGCGGCGGAGGTCAGCCGCCCGACGAGGGCGTGCTGCTCTGGGGCGGCGTCCAGACCAGGATTGCGGGTGTGCGCAAGGGCGACGACCTCTACCTGATCCCGGCCGAAGGAGACCCGCTCCCCTCGCCCGGCGTGAAGGTACGCGGAGCCGTCGAGGACGGGCGGCGGACCGCCTTGATGCGCACTCACTCCGCGCTCCACGTGCTGTGCGGCGTAGTGTTCCGCGACTACCACGTGCCGGTCACGGGCGGCAACATGGAACCGCTGACCGCTCGGATGGACTTCGACCTGCCCGAGTTGCCTGAGGGCTTCAAGGACGCGGTCGAGGCGGCCTGCAACGCCGAGGTCAGCGCGGACCGGCGGATAGACATCAGGGTGCTGCCGCGGGCCGAGGCGTTCGCCCTGCCCGACATCATCAGGACCGCGACCAACCTCGTCCCCGAGGACGTCGAGGAAGTCAGGATCGTCGACATCGTGGGCCTTGACCAGCAGGCCGACGGCGGCACGCACGTGGCGAGCACGAGCCAGATCGGCACGATCGAGGTCGCAAAGATCGAGAACAAGGGCCGCGGATTCCGGCGGGTACGGATCCGGATAGCCGAGTAACCGACGGCGAAATGCTCAGGGCGCGCCGGACATGTATCCGGTGTCGAAAGGAGCAATCGTGCCGTCACCCCCTGACGCCCCGGCCGGCGACCGCCGCCGCCGCTTCGATGAGCTGTATGGCGCGAACCACCGGCAGGTCCTCGGCTACTTGCTGCGCCGTACCGATAACACCGACGATGCCGCTGACGTTTTCGCCGAGACGTTCCTGATCGCCTGGCGGCGGCTGGACGAACTGCCGACCGGCCAGCAGGCCCGGATGTGGCTATACGGGACGGCGCGAAGGACACTGGCGAACCACCGCAGGGGCGAACGGCGCAGGACCGCGCTGGCGGACCGGCTGCGGGCCGACCTGGCGCACGCTCACCAGCCGCCTTACCAGCCGCCCGAGTTCGACGGCCAGCTGGCCGAGATCAGCTCGGCCTACCGGCGGCTGCCGGCACCGGACCGGGAGTTGCTGGCCCTGGTCGCCTGGGAGGGTCTCGACTACGGCCAGATCGCGGCCGTGCTCGGCTGCTCCCGCAACGCCGCGCGGATCAGGCTGCACCGCGCCCGCCGCAAGCTCGCCGACGAGCTAGCCCGCGGTCAGGGTCACAGGACCAGCCCGCCGCAAGCACGCGCTTACATGACGAACGGAGACATCGCGTGAACCCCGTGACCCGAATCTCGCCGATCTCGGATGCGGAGGCCGGCCGGCTGGCGCACCCGGATACGCTGACCGACCTAGGTGACCAGATCACCGCCACCACCTTCCCCGCCGCGAGGCGCCGAGGCCGCCGCCGTCTGGCCGGCCGCAGCGCAATCCGGCGCAGGCTGCTGATCGGGCTGCCGGCCGCGGGCGGGCTGGCAGTGGCCGGCCTGATCGCCGCCTCTCTGGTCAGCCCTGGCCAGAAGGTCGGCCCGGTCACGGTGGGCCCGCCCGAGGCGCAGGCGGCGGTCCTTTCCGTCACCCGGCACGGCGGCTACCTGAACGTGATCGTGACCAACCCGCTGGCCGACGCCCGCGAGTACAGGGAAGAGTTCGCCAAACTCGGGCTTAACATCACGCTCACGCTGGTACCGGCCTCGCCGTCGCTGGTCGGTACGCTCGTCTACGACTCCACCCCGAGCACCGGCCCGCAGATCACGCCCATCACCGCGGTCGGCAAGTGCTGGACCGGCGGCGGCGGAAGCGTTTGCCCGGTCGGGGTCAGGGTGCCGCTTGGCTTCAAGGGCGCGGCCGTCCTCACCTTCGGGCGGGCGGCCCGCCCGGGTGAGCAGTACGAGACGACAGCGCCGGTCACCGCGCCAGGAGAGGCGATGCACGGCCTGACGTTCGTGGGCAAGACCGCGGCCGCGGTGATCGCGATGCTCGCGGCCCGGCACGTCACGGTCGGTGACTACTGGTTCAGGAACGCCGGCTGCGAGGGCGTGAACCGCAAGTCCATGCCTGGCAGCTGGTATGTAACCGGAGCGAATCCGTGGGCGCCTGGCGAGGTTTCGCTCCAGGTCAGCAAGGTGTGGCCCGCGCCGACCTGCGCGGCAACGGCTACCCCGGTCAGGTCGTCTCCCTCGCCGAGCCCCGGCCCGACGGGCTAGCTGTCACCGGAAGGATCTTCGATCGGATGGGAACGAGGCGGCGCCGGGGTCAGCCTGGATCGGGCAGCCACCTCGTTCCGGCCTGAAACGCCCGCTACCGGAGCGGCAGGGCCAGGAGGGCAGCCGGCACGCCGACAGCCACGGCTGCGGTCAGGCCGGTCAGCACCCGCGCGGCCGGGGTCAGGCCGGGCCTCGGGCGAAGGATCCTGATGACCCGCGCAGTCACGTCGCACTCCGAGGCCGAGTCGGCCGTCGGGGCCGAGCTGACTGGGGCCGGCGCGACCGCGGCGAGCGCGCCCGACGGCACGGCGCCACCGCCGGCCGCGCCGACCCGG
>JASHOL010000320.1 GCA_030041135.1 Streptosporangiaceae bacterium
TGGTCGACCTCGACCTGCAAGTGACGGTCAAGTCGTCGCGTGCTCCGGTGCCGTGGGACCGGTTCCTGCGCATGTCGGGTAACCCGCTCGTTCCGCCGCTGGCCGACGTTCTCGAGCGGGCGCTGACCGAGCAGGAGAAGGCCGAGTTCACCGCGCACCTGCGCCCGCTCGTCGAGGCCGGGACCGGCCAGGACCGACGGGCCGTGGCGTACCTGAAGGCGAGCGGCGGCCAGCTGGTGCCGGCCTGAGGCGGCCACGTGGACATCGGCTCCGTGCGGCGCCAAGCCCGCCGGGTCACCGATCCTGGCTCTCGCCCGGATGGCGATGCCGTGACGGGTGCGTTGAGCCGGGGGGACGCCTAGTTACGCTATGAATTGCCGGTAATTGGACCGATCAGGGATCAGAGCTGGAAAGGCAGGCAGATGCCAAGGATCGCCGTCGTAGGGTTCGGCCGGATCGGCAGGTCAGCGGTGAAGGCGGGGCTGGCGGCCAAGCTGTTCACGCCCGCGGTGATCGTCGATGTTGCAGCGGCCGACATCATGGCGGCGCTGTTTGAGTTCGACAGCAACTACGGCCGCTGGCGTGACCCGGTGCGGGCCGAGGACGGCAGCCTGGTCATCGGGGACGCGGCGATCAGCTGGCTAGACGCGCGGAACGGCGATCCGGACTGGCGCGAGCTCGGCATCGACCTGGTGGTCGACTGCACCGGCCGCGCGACCGTCAGGGCCGGGGCGCAGGCGCACCTGGACCGAGGAGCGAGCCGGGTGCTGGTCAGCGCGGCGAGCAAGACGCTCGACGATTGCGATGCCGTGCTGCTGCCCGGCATCAACCTGGAGTCGTTCGACCCGGCCAGGCACCGGATCGTGAGCATGGCCAGCTGCACCACAAACGCGCTGGCGCCGGTCATCAAGGTGGTGCGCGAGACCGTGGGCATCAGGGATGGCTTCTTTGCCACCGTGCATGCGTATACCAACAGCCAGGCGCTGACTGATCAGCCGATGAAGGAGCGGCGTGACTCGTGGGCCGCGGCCGAGAACACGATCCCGTCGCTGTCAGGTGCGTCCAGGGCGCTGAAGTTCATCTGGCCCGACCTGAGGATCGAAGGCAGGGCATACCGGGTGCCGGTGCGGACCGGCAGCATCGTGGAGCTCACGGTCCGGGTCGAGACGCCGACCACGGCCGCCGCGCTGAACGACGCGTTCGCCTCGGCCGCGTCTGGCTCGCTGCGCGGCATCATGGGCGTCCTGCGCGAGGAGTTCGCGTCGGCCAGGATCATCGGCGAGACGGCATCCTCCGTCGTCGACCTGTCGCTCACCGCGGTGTCCGGCGGTGACCTGGTCTCGGTCGCGGCCTGGTACGACAACGAGGCAGGCTACGCGATGCGGCTAGCCGAGACGGCGGCTTTGCTGTCAGGCGCCGCCGCCGGGTGAGGACACAGAAGTTGACCATTTCCGGTGACTCGGTACCTGGCGGCCGAGGAGATGCTCAAGGGGTGCTGGTCGGCCGCGAGGCGCTCGGTCCGAGGTAACGGTCGTCGAGCAGGGCCACCTCGGCGCGGCGTCGCTCCCGGCCGGCTGACACTTGATGCGAAGGCTCACGGTTCCCGCCTTCATCGCCCCGATCACCACGAAATTGGGCAGGGTCATCGCGTCGCCACCGTTCCGGCCGGGGCGACGGGATGCGCCACGACCAGCAGTAGGGCGTCAAGCAGCCGGCCCCAGCCTGCTTCCCCCGGATCGACGCCGAGGGCCTCGGCCAGTCCGCTGAGCGCGCCGACTAGCCGAACCGAGAACTCGCCAACCTCGGCTCCGAGGGCCTCGGCTAGCACGGCGGCGTCGCGCTGGAACCTCGGGCTCCGGCCCAGCCGCACCAGGGACTGCGGCGTTGCGGTCGTTTTCACCTCCCCGGACGTCGGCGCCAGGCTGACCTCCAGAACTGCGCCAAGGGCTGTGGCGAGCCGGTCCAGGGCTGCGATCGTCGGGTTGCCGCGGCCATTCTCCAGGTTGGCGATGTAGGGGACCGACAACCCGGCGTCGCTGGCCACCGAGGCAACGGTCCGCCCGGCGGCGGCGCGCAAGCCGCGCAACTGGTGCCCGAGCAGGGCCGGGTCGGCCATCGCAGCTCCCATCTTGACAAGATACTAAAGTCAAAAACTATTCTACAGAGATAGCGCACGCTCAGGTCAGGAGGACCGCCGGTGCGGTGGCTCAGCAGCACCATACGCACAATGATCATCTGCAGGAACCATTCGTTCGGCCTGCTGTGGGCCAGCCAGTTGCTCTCCAACGGCGGCAACTGGCTGCTGGAGGTCGCGGTTCCCGTCTACGTCTTCCACCTCACCGGCTCGGCGCGCGACACCGGCCTGATCGTGGTGATCGAGATCCTGCCGTCGCTGCTGCTCGGCCCGGTCGGCGGAGTTTTCGCCGATCGGTGGCCCAGGCGGCGCATCGTGATCATCACGAACCTGCTGGCCGCGGGCGCAGTCTCGGTGCTGCCGCTCGCCCGCCGCCCTGGCGAGCTGTGGCTGGTGCTGGTCGCCGTCTTCGCCGAGAGCTGCTCTGGCGCGTTCTTCAGCCCCGCGTACCAGGGCCTGGTACCGGCGCTCGTCGGCCGTGAGGGCGATCTGGCGACCGCCAACGCCTGGTCGGCAGCCGCAGGCGGCGCCGTCGGGCTCAGCTGCGCGCCGCTCGGCGGAGTGCTCTACGCGGTGGGCGGCCTGCGGCTGCCGGTTGCGGTTGACGCGGGCACCTACCTATTGGCCGCACTGCTGGTCGCGATGATCCGGCCCCCGCGAACCGTGCAGGCAAAGCGATCGCCCGACCCAGGGGATTCGTCGCCCGGACCGATACGGCTGCGCGCTATCGCCGCCGAGCTGCGCGAAGGAGTCGCGACTCTGCGGCGCGACCGCGTGCTTACCGCGCTGCTCGCCACGTCAGCGCTGTTTCTGCTCGGCAACGGCGGCTGTTCGGCCCTGCTCGTGCCGTACGTCGTAGGCGGACTGCACGTGCGGGCGGCGAGCATCGGGGAACTCTTCGCCGCGCTCGAAGTCGGTTATCTGCTGAGCACCTATCTCGGGCGGCGGGCCTGTGCCAGCCCTCGGCTCCGGGGGAGCGTGCTCGGGCTGATCGCAATGCTCGTGGTCGCGTTCACTGGACTGTTCAATTTGCACTCGTTCTTGCTGGCGTTCGCCTTCCTCGCTCTCATGGGGCTTGCCGGGGGCGCGTTCCTGACGCTCGAGAAGACCGTGATGCAGCGGCGGACCGGGGACGGCGTGCTTGGGCGCGTCAGCTCGGCGTACTCGGCCGTGGTGATGGCGGCGACGCTGGCCGGCGCGCTGCTCGCCAGTCTGGCGGCCGGGTGGCTCGGCCGCGCCGCCGCGCTGAACCTCGCGATCGCGGTGATTGCGGTGGCGGCTGTGCCGGCGATCCGGCTTCCGGCCCGCACCGCCGCCGAGGAGGCAGCAAACCCTGCGGGTCACCGGTTTGGCGAGCCAGGCGACTCGGGGCGCATGAATGCTGTCGGCTCAGCTGTACCGGCTCGCCACCCGCCGGTACGTGACAGGCGCGACTCCGTGCAGCCAGGCCGGGAATCGCAGCCAGCCCGGCACGTAGACGACATCACGGTCCCGCGCGGCCGCCTCGACGATCGCCGCGGCCACCCGGTCCGGGCGGATCGGGACGGGCCACCGCCGCTCGTAAGGCCGGCCCCGGCGGCGGAAAAACGGTGTGTCGACGACGCCGGGGAGCACGAGCGTGACGCCGATGCCCTGACCGGACAGCTCGTAGGACAGGCTCTCGGCCAGGTTGTTTATCCCGGCCTTGGTTGCCCCGTAGGCGGCTTCGTGCCTGACCCCGGTGGCACCGGCGATGGACGAGACGAAGATGAGCCGCCCGTATCCCCGCTCGGCCATCGCGGGCGCGAACATCCTGGCTAGCTGTATCGGAGCCAGCAGGTTCAGCTTGACCAGGTCGGCGGCCCTGGCCGCGCTTAGCTCGCCGATCGGGCCGGCCCACCCGGCCCCGGCGTTGCTGACGAACAGGTCGACCCGGCCGGCTGAGGCCAGCGCCGCGTCCGCCAGCCGGTCAGGGCCGTCCGGGTCGGCTAGGTCGACGGGCAACGAGGTCGCGCCGGTCCTGGCCGCGACGACGGCCAGCCGATCTGCATCGCGCCCGCTCAGGACCAACTTCGAGCCCGCGTCCGCGAGCGCGTCAGCGGTCGCCTCGCCTATCCCCGATGAGGCGCCAGTCACGAGAGCCACGGCACCCGCCAGCCGCATTGCATTCCAATCCGGCGGACATCGCCGCCCTCGTAGCGTGAACCGCTAGCCGGCGGTCGGCAGCGGGCCAACACCGCGGTGGTCGGTCAGGCAGTGGCTCCTGCCGCCACCCCTGCGGCAACGGTAGTCTTGCCCGACCAGCAGCGAACGATGTCACGCATGGACAGCAACCCGGCGACCTCTGTCCCGTCTACGACGATTAGGTGCCGGAAGTTCCCGCTCACCATGGCCGCAGCGGCTTGCTCGAGGGTCCACGTCGGCGAGGCGAAAACGACATCAGCCGTGCGGTGATCGGCAACGAGCTCGGCGTCCGGGTCCTGGCCCCGGCCGACCGCATCCATGATGTCGCGTTCTGTGAGGATTCCGATGCCCGAGTGTTCGTGATCGACCACGACCGCAGCTCCGACCCGCCGCTCGGACATGAACCTCGCGGCATCCCGCAGCGTATGGGCGGGACCGACACTCAGGACAACCCTGCTCATTCCGTCCTGGACGTTCATGCGCAGCTCCTCTCGCCCATCGCCTGATGGCCGCGATGCCCGGCCAGCTGCGCGAGCAGCGGCGACCGCCGGATGCTTGTGCGTTTGTGACTCAGTCTCCCAGCATCCGTCAGCTTGCGCTTCAGGGCAACCCCGGATTCGTCCTGGGCCGACGCGTTGTATGTGCCAGTTGCCCTGTTCGTCGCGTGGCCCACGGCATCTCCGGCCGGCCGCGGGACCGCGATCAGTCCGGCTCGACGCCACCGAGGAGGCTCAGGACTTCCTGGTGCAGAAGGCCGTTGGTGCAGACCGCGCTGCCGCAGTCTGGCCGCGGTGTGCCCGCCAGGTCGGTGAACGCTCCGCCGGCCTCCTCGACGATGATCTGCAAGGCGGCCAGGTCCCAGAGGGTCACGTCGCTCTCCGCGGATATGTCCACCGCGCCCTCGGCCACGAGCACGTGCGACCAGAAGTCGCCGTAGGCGCGCGACCGCCACACCTTGCGGCTCAGGCCGAGCAGTTCCGTCAGTTTCCCGGCCTGCTCCCAGCTTGATAGGTCAGAGAAGGAAAAGGACGCGTCCGACAGGCTCGAGATCGTCGACACCCGGCAGGCCGCCGCCTTCGTCAGGCTGCGGCCGCTCCAGGCGCCGCCGTCGCGCGCGGCCCACCAGCGGCGGCCAAGGGCCGGCGCGGACACCACGCCGACGATCACCTCGTCCTCGGCCATCAGCCCGATCAGGCTGGCCCAGACCGGCACGCCGCGGACAAAGTTTTTCGTCCCGTCGATCGGGTCGATGACCCAGCATCGCTGACTCGATCCGGTACGGCCGAACTCCTCGCCGAGCATCGCGTCTCGCGGCCTGGCCCGGCTCAGCACGTTGCGCAGCGAGTCCTCGACGGCCAGGTCCGCGTCGGTCACCGGGGTCAAGTCGGGCTTGGCTTCAACTCGCAGGTCGAGAGCGCGAAACCGGCGCATCGTGATGTCGTCCGCCGCGTCCGCGAGGACGTGCGCGAACCCAAGGTCGCCGTCAAAACCCGCCATCCCGGAAACGCTAGCGCTTACGCGACCGCACTGGAAATGGGTCTGCACTCGCGCCGCACCGACCGCTCGGTTAACCTGGGCGTGCGCGGCCGCCTCCGGTTGAGCAACTCGCTCCCGGCTTTCTGGCCCGAATGCGTCTCTCCCATCACCGCTCCTGGCCCTTGGCTGCGCGCATTCCTCACGCCGCGAAGGAGACCTCATGAGTGCAAGCAAGAACCGGCCGCGCTGGGCGGAATTGCCAGAGCACGTGCGAGCGCGGATCGGCCGGCTCGCCGGCGGCCAGGTGGTGGCCGCCGCGAACTGCGAGGGCGGATTTTCTCCAGGGCTGGCCGCGCGCGTGCGGCTGGCCGACGGCAGGCGCGCGTTCGTCAAGGCCATGGACACCTCGGCCTGGCCGTTGCAGGCCGTGCTGTACCGCGACGAGGCACGCGTGGCCGCGCTGCTGCCGCCCGGACTGCCCACCCCGGCGTTCCTGGGCTGCGACGACGGCGACTGGGTGATCCTGGCGTTCGAGTGCGTCGACGGGACCGAGCCCGCCCGGCCGTGGCGAGAAGCTGACCTGGCCAGGGTAGTCGCGGCCGCGAGCGAGCTTGCGGCCATCGCCCCGCCCGCCCTGCCGGCAAAGCTACGCCGGCTGGGTGGCTGGGCCGAGCTTGCCGCGGACGGCACGCGACTGGCGCGCCTAGCCACGCACGCACCGTGGGCGTGCGAACACCTCGGCGCATTAACGGAACTAGAGGTGCGCGGGCTAGCCGCCGCCCGCGGTTGCGCGCTTGTCCACTTCGACATGTACGCGCACAACATCCTGCTGACCGCCGACCGCGTGCTGTTCGTCGACTGGCCGCATGCCTGCCTGGGCGCGCCGTACATCGACACCGTGCTGCTGCTGGCCAGTGCCGTGGCCGACGGCATCGACCCCGAACCCCTGCTGGCCGCGTCGCCGCTCACCGCCGCGGTCGACCCGCTGGCCATCGACGGCCTGATCGCGGCGCAGGCGGGCTTCTGCCTGAAGGATGCGATGTACCCGCCGCTACCCGGCCTCGAGCCCATCTTCCAGGCCAAACTCGAGCTGGGCCTGGCCGCCCTGACCTGGCTCGCCCGCCGAATGTGAGAGGCTGGCGGGTGCCAGCCCCTGCAAGCCCGCCGGAGCGCCAGGCAGCCGCCGACCGTCCACTAGTCACCTGGGTCGAGACCCTCACGGCTGCGCAGAAGTCGGCGGAGCGAGTCGAGCCGGGCGGCAGCCGCCGGGCCGCCGTGGCTTGCGACCCAGTCATCGAGTCCGCAGCTTGCCTCGATGTGGCTGCAGCCAGGGCCGCACTCCGCGATCGCGTCGGCGAACTCGGGGAACGCGGACACGACCCGGTCGGCGGCGACGTGCGCTAGCCCGAAGCTCCGCAGGCCCGGCGTGTCGATGATCCACCCGCCGCCTGGCAGTGCCAGCGCGACCACGGATGACGACGTGTGCCGCCCGCGGCCGGTAACCGGGCTGACGTCGCCGACGGCTCGCTCCGCGGCCGGCACCAGCGCGTTCACCAGCGTCGACTTGCCGACTCCCGAGTGCCCGACCAGCACGCTGACCCGCTCGGCGAGCAGGTCGCGCAGCTTGCCGAGAGCGTCGCCGAACGGGCGGCCGGTGACCAGGAACCTGATCCCGAGTGGCTGATACGTCGCGATGAGGTCGTCAGGCGAGGCGAGGTCCGCCTTGGTCAGGCACAGCAGCGGCTCGATGCCCGCGTCGTAGGCGGCGACCAGGAAGCGGTCGATGAGCCGCGGCCGCGGTGGCGGATCCGCAAGTGCGGTCACGATCACGAGCTGATCCGCGTTCGCGACGACGATCCGCTCGACCGGATCGTCGTCATCGGCCGAACGGCGCAGCACCGATGTCCGCGGCAGCACCTGGACGACCCTGGCGAGGGTTCCGGGTTCCCCGGACACGTCGCCAGCCAGCCGCACCCGGTCCCCGACCACGACGCCGCCGCGGCCCAGCTCACGAGCCTTCATCGCGGTAACCGTAATGTCGCCGTTCCAGCACCGGTAGCGACCGCGATCCACGCCGGTCACGAACGCGTCGACAGCGTCCTCGTGCGCCGGGCGCCGCCTGGTCCGCGGTCGCGAGCCCCTGCCCGGCCTGACCCGCACATCGTCCTCGTCCAGCCTGGAGCGGCCGCTCACCGGGCTCAGCTGGCGCCCTCCAGCATTTGCTGCCACAGGCCGTCGAACTCCGGGAACGTCTTGCCGACTGTGCCCGCGTTGTGCACGCGGAGGCCGGGAACTGCGAGCCCGAGGACGGCCGCCGACATCACGAGGCGGTGATCGTCATGACTGTCGAACGGCTGGTCAGCTGCCCGCAGCGGCCGGGGCCGCACTCGCAGGCCGTCAGGCAGCTCCGTCACGTGGCCGCCGAGCGCGCCGATCTCCCCGGCCAGAGCGGCCAGCCGGTCGCTCTCATGGAGCCGCAGGTGCCCGATGCCAGTGAACTCCGACGGCGAATCGGCCAGCGCCGCCAGGGCGGTCAGTACAGGAGTGAGCTCGGCGACGTCGCGCAGGTCGGCGCGGGTGCCCTTGATGCTTCCCGTGCCCTTTACCTGCATTCCGGCCGGCGTATTCGAGCATGCGGCACCCATCTGGCTCAGCACGTCCAGGATCTGCCCAGCCGCCTGCAGGCTCGCGGCCGGCCAGGCCGGTATCGTCACTGCGCCGCCGGTGACCAGCGCCGCGGCGAGGAACGGGGCCGCATTCGACAGGTCGGGTTCGACATCGATCCTGCCTGGCGCGAGCGGTCCCGGCCGGACGAGCCAGAAGTCCGGCGCCGCGTCGTCGCCGTCGCGGCCCTGTGAGCCAACCTCGACTTGCGCGCCGGCTGCCCTCAGCATCGCGACGGTCATGGCGATGTGCGGGGCCGACGGGAGGCGGGCGCCTTGATGCCTGATCTGCGCACCAGCCTCGTAGCGCGGTGCCGCGAGCATCAGCCCGGAGACCAGCTGCGATGACGACGATGCGTCGAGCGTCACCGCGCCGCCTGCGACCCGGCCGCGACCGCGGACGACGAACGGAACGGCGCCGCGACCGCCGTCGCCGACCTCAACGCCGAGCTGGCGCAGACCGTGGAGCAGCGGGCCCACCGGCCGCTGAGCAGCCCGCGGATCACCGGTGAACTCGACATCGCCCGAAGCCAGCGCGGCCACCGGAGGCACGAACCTGAGCACGGTGCCGGCGTTGCCGACGTCGATCCTGGCCCGTGCTGGCTTCAGGTTTGTGTCCGACCACCCCGGGGTGACGAGCCAGCCGCCGCGACCGGCAGGATCGGGCTCGGCGGCGGCCGGCGTTTCTGCCACAGTCGCACCGAGGGCAGTAACGGCGGCCACCATCAGCTCGGTATCCCTGGCTCGCAGCGGGCCGGTAATCCTCGTCGTGGCCGTGGCCAGGGCGGCCAGGATCAGGGCCCGGTTGGTGATGGACTTCGACCCTGGGAGCCGCACGCGGGCTTGAACTGCCGAGGCGGCGGTCGGCGCCGCCCAGCCATTGTCGGGCTGCATGCCTCAAGAGATTACTGGCTCAGTTCGAGGCGGTACCCGCGAGTTAACGTCTAGACGCGGTCAGGGATGCGGGGCGAGAATCAGAGATCCCGATCACGAGGGTGCGGCAAATAAGGCAGATTTCTCGTCAAGGTTTGGCATAGCCGGATCTTGGCTATGAACTGGCAGATTCTTTGCTGCGCCGGAGTCGGCGTTATCAGGCGTCAGGATGAGGACATGTGCGGTCGGTACGCGTCGGCGCGTAAGCGCATCGAACTCCTGGAGGAGTTCGGCGTGCAGAGCGACCGCGTGGCCCAGCCGCTGGCCCCGGACTACAACGTCGCGCCGACCAAGCCCGTCTATGCGGTCATGACCAGGCAGCCAGGCGACCGGGACGGCGGCGTAGATGATCCCGATGCGGCCAGCAAGACCGATGCCCCACGCCGCGAGACGCCCGTGGAGCGGCAGTTGCGGGTCGTTCGGTGGGGCCTTGTGCCGTTCTGGGCCAAGGACATGAAGATCGGCAGCCGGATGATCAACGCCAGGGCTGAGACCGTGGCGGAGAAGCCGGCATTCCGCCGGGCATTCGCTCAGCGCCGCTGCCTGTTGCCCGCCGACGGCTACTACGAGTGGCAGCAGCAGGACGGCGGGCCGAAGCAGCCGATCTACATCACCAGGACCGATGGCCGTTCCCTGGCGTTCGCGGGCCTGTATGAGCTGTGGCGCGACCCCAGCGTGCCGCCCGACGACGACGCCGCCTGGCTGTGGACGACCACGGTCATTACCACCAGCGCCCCGGATGACCTCGGCCACATCCACGATCGCATGCCAATGGTCATCGATCCGGCTAGGTGGGGCGAATGGCTCGATCCGGCTAACCGCGACGTGAGCGACTTGCGCTCGCTCCTAGTACCTGCCGTCGTCAGTGTCCTGACGACGTATCCGGTCTCGACCGCCGTCAACTCGGTGCGGAATAACGGGCCGGAGCTGATCGAGCCGCTCAACCCCCGCCCGGCCTTGCCGTTAGCGGCAGGCCGGGCCCACGCACCTAAGGACGGTGCGGACAGCCGCGGCAAGGCCATCGACGCGCTGTTTTAGGCCTGCAGGACTGGCTGGGCAGCGCACAAGGATCCCCCTGTACCGCGTGGCTCGCCACTTTCCCCCCGAGAGGACGGAGCACATGGATGTCATGAACGTACGTCAGCGTCTAGAGAAGATCCGCAACGAGCTTGACCGGTCCATCACCGTCCTGAACGGGACCGGCCAGCAAGGCGGATCCGGCGATTACCCGCAGGACCCGGCCGACGCAGGCGCGAACCTGTCGGAGAGCGAGCGCTCCGAAGCGGTCCTCGCGGTCGCGAGGCGGCAACGCTCGGAGGTTCTGGACGCCCTGCACCGAATTGATCTTGGCACCTATGGAACCTGCATCGACTGCGGCGGTTCGGTACCCGAGGGACGCCTCGAGGCCAAGCCGGAGGCGGCCAGATGCGTGGCCTGCCAGGGCAAGCTAGATCGTGCCCGGCGCTAGACGCCCTCCAGCCTGCCGGAATGAAGGCGGGCCCGCTGGCGTTCAAGCGCACGTGCCCACTGCCACGTACCAGTCGCGTCAGGAACCCTTGAGGGTGGCCGCGCACGATCTGGTCAGCGCTGGCGTTGTATCCTCCCGCCGAGACGGTTTGACGGCTGGTCGGCCGCAACCCTCGATTCCGGAAGGGGTGGGTCCGGTCCCCGAGACTCTAGAACAGCGCAGCAGGCGGTTCGAGGAAGACGTCATGCCTTACCTCGATCAGCTTTACGCGGCTGGGATGCGGATGACCCGTAACCCGGCCGATGCCGAGGATCTGGTACAGGAGACATTTGCGAAGGCTTATGCCTCTTTTCACCAGTTCCAAGAGGGTACGAACCTGAAGGCGTGGCTGTTCCGGATTCTCACGAATACGTTCATTAACACTTACCGGAAGAGGCAGCGTGAGCCGCAGCGTTCCGGGACCGAGGAGATCGAGGACTGGCAGCTGGCCAGGGCGGCGTCACATAGCTCGAGCGGGCTGAAGTCGGCGGAGACCGAGGCGCTGGAACGGCTGCCAGACTCCGATATCAAGGAGGCCCTCCAGGCGCTGCCTGAGGACTTCCGGCTCGCTGTCTACCTCGCCGATGTCGAGGGATTTGCCTATAAGGAGATCGCCGACATCATGGGTACCCCGATCGGGACTGTCATGTCCCGGCTGCATCGCGGCCGCCGGCAGCTCCGCGAGTTGCTCCAGGACTATGCGGCCGACCGAGGCGTGCTGGCGGCTACGCCTGCCGCCCCCACCGAGGCCCCGTCAACGTCGGACGGGCCAGGGAAGGACGGGACATGAGCTGCGGCAATCCGCACGAGGTTCCGTGTACCGAGGTGCTCGCGCGGGTCTACTCCTATCTTGACGGCGAGATGGAGAGTGCCGGCTATGTGGAGATCCGGCAGCATCTCGAGGAATGCGGTCCTTGCCTGCGGGAGTACGGGCTCGAGGAGCTGGTCAAGAAGCTCGTGCATAAATGCTGTGGCCATGAGACGGTGCCGAGCGAACTGCGGGCGAAGGTCCTGACCAGGATCGCCACGGTGCGAGCCGAGATCGAGAGCACCGAGGTCCTGGCGGAGTAGCCGACCTGCGGTGCTGGCACCTGCAGCTGCACCCGTTCGGCCGCACGAAGGCGGCCGCGCCAGCCATGCATCCGCCGGGTCATTATGGCGGACGGCCACGCGAGGATCCGCGGGACCGGGTTACTGTAAGTGGCGGCGCCAATCCGGAGGACGACGCCGCCTTGCCTTGCGGGAGCGGCACGCACGACAGCTCCGCTGGTTAACCGCAGGCAAGTGCCAACGCATTCGAGGGGGTCAGCGCATTGGTCTCCCGGGCTGCATGGCTGTACATCGTCGTCGTTGTGCTGGTCACGGCAGCGTTAGTCGACCGCATCGGGATGCATACGGCCTTTCACCCGATATTCTGGGGTGACCTGGTCATCCTGCAGTTGCTGTTCCTGGTCTGCGATTCGACGCCCGCCCCGCTGGTATCCCGCCAGACGAAGTGGTCCCCGAGTTCGGCGGCTACCCTGGCCGCAGCGGTGCTGCTCGGGCCGCTGGCCGCCGCGCTGGTCGGCGCGGCGTCGGTGCTGAGCGTCAAGCGCCGGGTGCAGTTCGTCAAGCGGCGGCACGAGCTCGCCGAGCGGATGTTCAACGGCGCGATGAACGCCATGTCCGGGCTGATCGCCGGCGAGACTTACCTGGCGTTAGGCGGTATGCTCGGCGAACCGCAGTCCAGGTATTTCCCCAAGATCATCCTGCCGTTCGCCGCGGCGGCCGCCGCGCACGTGATCGCGAACCAGGTCCTGATCTGGGGGGTTTACGAGCTCAGCGGCGGCCGGCAGATGCTGCGCCGCGAGGCACTCGAGTCCAGCCTGCCGCTGCTACTGGTCTCCGATCTCGGCTACGCCGCGCTCGGGCTCGTCATCGCCTCGCTGTGGATGGTCATCGGCCCGTTCGCGGCCGTGCTCGTGCTCATCCCGCTGTTCGTGGCCCGCTGGGCCATGGGGCAGTTCGCTGAGCAGCAGCGGGCCTACTCGGCCACGATGAAGGCGCTCTGCCAGGCCGTCGAGACCAAGGACTATTACACCAGGGGTCACGGTGACCGGGTTTCGCTCGGGGCCGTCATGATCGCCGGCCAGATCGGGATGGGGGCTGACCGGACCGAGGCGATCAAGTTCGCCGGGATGCTGCACGATGTCGGGAAGCTCGGCGTGCCGACCAAGGTGCTGCAGAAGACCGGCCCGCTGACCGAGGACGAGTTCGCGGCCATCCAGCTTCATCCGATGCGCGGGCTGGAGATCGTCAGGGAGATCGGGTTCCTGAACGAGGCCCTGGCCGGGATCATGCACCATCACGAGCGGATCGACGGCCGCGGGTATCCGATGGGCTTCGCCGGTCACGAGATACCGGAGTTCGCCCGCATCATCGCCGTCGCCGACGCGTTTGACTCGATGACGTCGACTCGCTCCTACCGCGAGGCAAAGACCATCACTGAGGCCGTAGCGGAGCTGCGCAGGGGCATGGACACTCAGTTCGACTCCCTGATCGTGGAAGCCTTCATCGGGGCGCTGGAACGCATGGGCTGGCCACTGCCCGAGAAGGCGCCCGAGCCTGCCGACCTGGCGACGGTAACCGTGCAGGATCACGACGACCCGACCGCACCGCTGCGCGTAGTGGAGACCTAATGGCTGGCGGCGCGATAACCGGCCAGCGCGCCCCGGATCGCTGGTCGTCCTGGCAGGCGCTGGACTCGGGCCGGCTGCTGCTGATGTCGATGGCATCGATGCTCGTGGTGGCCGCCTTCGCGACCGCGACCATCGAAGTGCGGCATGCTCAGATGAGCGTCGCCCTGGCCTTCGGCGGGTTCATCGCGTTCGGGGAGTTGCTGAGGCTGGCCCTGCCGGGCGGCCGGGAGGCGGCGCCGATCGCGATGGTCGGCGGCATGTCCTACGCGCTGCTGCTGGTCCTGCCCGGCCGGCACCACGTCGCGACGGCTCAGACCCAGTCGGCCCTGCTGGTCATCGCCGTCGCCGCGGTCGGCATGATGGTCGGCGCACTGCCTCACGTCGCCGCGGGCCGGGACGCGGGCCTGACCGGCATGTGCACGCGACTCGTCGCGATCGCCTGCGTGGCTTTCGTGTTCCGGCCGGTGGTGGCGGACTTCCTCGTGGCCAAGCACGGGCACTCAGCCGGGTCCAAGCAGTGGTACGTGGCGCTCGCGCTGATCACCCCGCTCGTCTTGCTCGGCTGGCTCGCCGACACCATCATTTCCGCGCTTATCCGAGCCGACGACGTGCGGGCTCGCTTCTCGGTGGCAATCGCCGACGAGATGCGGGTGCAGTGGCCGCTGGGCGCCGCAGTCGGCGCCTCGGTGCTGATCACAGTCTTTGGTGCCGAGATCATGGGCCTTTACGAGCTGGCGGTGTTCCTGGGGCCGCTGCTGGTCACGCAGGTCGCCTTTCGCCGCTACGCCGGGATCCGGGCCACCTACCTGCAGACGGTCCGCTCGCTCGCGCGGGTGACAGAAGTAGCCGGGTACGTCGAGGCCGGTCACTCGGGCCGGGTCAGCCGGCTCGCGGTGGCCGTCGGCCGCCAGCTCGGCATGCCGGAGAAAGAGCTGCTGAAGGTCGAGTACGCCGCGCTGATGCATGACATCGGCCAGCTGTCCCTGCGCGACCCGATTCCGGGCGGAGCCACCCTGCAGGTATCGCCCGCCGACCAGGACCGGATCGCCGAACTGGGCGCGGACGTGATCGCGGAAGCCGGCGTCCTGGACGACGTGGCCGAACTTGTCCGCTGTCAGAGCTGGCCGGCTACCGGGCACGACCCGGCCCCGCCCATTGGCAGCATGATCATCCGGGCCGCGAACGCGTTCGACGACATGGTCGGCGGGTCTACCGACCGGGAGCGGTCAGGGGCTGCGCTTGACCGGCTGGAGGCGGACCCGGCCGAGTACGACAGGCAGGTGGTCGGGGCGTTGAGAGAGGTGGCGGGGCGCCGGCTGGCCTGGCGCCTGTAGAGTGCCGGTTCGTGTTCGCATGTGTGCTAGTTGCCAATCGTGGTGAGATCGCCAGGCGGGTCATCCGGACTGCCGGGAAAATGGGCATCCGCGCCGTGGCCGTGTACTCAGAGGCGGATGCGGACCTGCCCTACGTGGCCGAGGCCGACGAAGCGGTCCTGATCGGGCCGCCAGCGCCTGCTAGCAGCTACCTCAACATCGAGGCGATCCTCGCCGCGGCCTGGCGCAGCGGTGCGCAGGCCGTGCATCCCGGTTACGGGTTCCTGGCCGAGAATCCCGACTTCGCTGCCGCCGTGCTGGACGCGGGGCTGACCTGGGTCGGCCCGTCGCCGGAGTCGATGGCCCAGATGGGCGACAAGATCAACGCCAGGAACCTGATGGAGCTGGCGGGCGTGCCGGTATCGGCCGGCACGCGCGAACCGGTGGCCGACCTGGACACCGCGCTCGCAGCGGCCAACCAGATCGGCTACCCCGTCATGATCAAGGCGTCGGCCGGCGGCGGGGGGATCGGGATGACCGCGGCGGCGGACCCGGTTCAGCTGGCGGCCGGCTTCGAGACCGCGCGGACCAGGGCCGAGCGGTTCTTCGGCAACCCCGCCATCCTGCTGGAGCGCTATGTCGAGCGGGCCCGCCACGTCGAGGTTCAGATCCTCGGCCTGCCCGACGGCCGGGTACTGGCGCTCGGAGAGCGAGACTGCTCCGTGCAGCGGCGGCATCAGAAGGTGGCCGAGGAGACTCCGTCGCCCGGCGTCAGCCCGCAGTTGCGCGCGCGGATGCTCGAGGCGGCAGTGCAGGCAGGCCGGGCCGTCGGTTACCTCGGCGCGGGAACGGTCGAGTGCCTGGTCGATGTCACCGCCCAGGCCTTCACGTTCCTGGAAATGAACACCAGGCTTCAGGTTGAGCACCCGGTGACCGAGCTGGTCACCGGCATCGACCTGGTCGAGCAGCAGTTCCTGATTGCCGCCGGGGAGCCGATCAGCTTCGACCCCGCGCGGCTGGCCAGCCGGGGGCACGCGATCGAGCTGCGGGTGTACGCCGAGGACTCCAAGCGATTCCTTCCGAGCCCCGGCCTGATCGAGGTGTGGAGCGAGCCAGCCGGAGCTGGGGTCAGGGTTGACGCCGGTTACGCCGCGGGCAACCGGGTGACCCCGTACTACGATCCGCTGCTGGCCAAGCTGTGCGTGCACGGCGACGACCGGGCGCAAGCGCTGGACCGGGCCGCCGCGGCGGTGTCAGCGTTCGGCATCAGCGGGCCGAAGACGAACCTGGAATTCCATGCGGAGCTGCTGGAGTCAGCGGAATTCCGCAGCGGCGATTACGACACGTCCCTCGTGAGCCGACTGCGCCCGTAGCGGGCCCGCGGGGGGTACGGGGGTCGTCTCCCCGAGCAGGAACGAGCGGGGCGTGGACCCGCGGCTCGCCGCGGGTCCACGGTCCGCCGGCCATGATGGTGAGCGGCAGCGAGTAAAGCGAGGAGATGCAGGTGGCCGAGGTTCGCGCGGAGATGGTGGCCAACGTCTGGAAGGTCGTGGCGGCCGAGGGCGAGTCCGTCGCCGACGGTGACACGCTCGTGATACTCGAGTCCATGAAGATGGAGATCCCGGTGCTCGCCGAAGAGGCGGGAACGGTTGCCAGGGTGGCCGTCGCCGAGGGCGACGTGGTCCAGGAAGGCGACCTGATCGCCGTGATCGAGTAGAGCTAGACCCCGGTCGTGGAGCGCGGGTAGGCGACCTTGGGGTCGGTGACCACGTTGACCAGGTACGGCACGCCGGCGCCGAACGCCCGGCGCAGCGCCGGGGCGATCTGGCTGGCCTCGGTCACGAGTTCGCCGGCGCCGCCGAGGGCGCTGACGACCTGGTCGTAACGGCAGCCAGGCTGCAGGTCCGCCGCGACGTCGTAGCCGTAGAGCAAGTCCATCGGGTGCTTCTCCAGCCCCCAGATCCCGTTGTTGCCGCAGATCATGACGACCGGCAGCCGATGCCTGACGAGGGTATCGACGTCCATCAGCGAGAAGCCGGCCGCGCCGTCGCCGAGCAGCAGGACGACCTGGCCGGTCGGCCTGGCGATCCTGGCCGCGATCGCGTACCCGAGGCCCGTGCCCAGGCAGCCGTAAGGGCCGGGGTCCAGCCAGCCGCCGGGCTGCTCTGGCTCCAGGTACTTGCCCGCATAGCTGACGAAGTCGCCCCCGTCGCCAATGATCACCGCGTCGGGCTCCAGCTGCTTGGTCAGCTCGCCGTAGATCCGCAAGGGATGGACCGGCTCCGCGTCGCTGGCCAGAAGCGCCGCATCGGCCTCCACCGCCTGCGCGCTGACCTGCTGCAGCCGCGGCAGCCACGACTCGACCCACCGCCGCTGTCCGCCTGCGGCCGCGGCCGCGAGCCCCTCGAAGAACGCGGCAATATCGCCCGCGTAGGCCGCGGCGAGCTGAACGTGACCGGCCACCTGGTCGGGCGCGTCCACGACATGGACGACCCGGGCCGCGGGCGCGCCGTTCCGCCCGCCGAAGTTCCCGTAGCCCAGCCGGAAGTCCAGCGGCGTTCCGGCCACGATCACCAGGTCAGCCTCGCCCAGAGCGACCCCGCGCGCCCTGGTCACCAGCAACGGATGCCCGCCAGGCAAGATCCCCCGCCCCTGCCCATTAGCGATAACCGGCACCCGCAGCGCCTCGGCCAACTCCCTGGCTGCCAGCTCGGCCCCGTCCATCCACACGTCCGAGCCCAGCACCAGTACTGGCCGCTCCGCCTCGGACAACAGCCGCGCAATGGCGGTCACCGCGTCGGGGTCAGCCTCGGCTCCACTCGCGCCTTGCCGTGCCCGCGCCGACCCCGGAGGCGGCCGTTCGCCCTCTGGCCGCCGTAGGGGCCGGTCGGGCACTGCCGCCTGGTCGGGCACAGCCCCGAACAGCGCCTCAAGGCTGGCATCCAGGAAAACCGGCCCCCGATGCCGTGCCGCAGCCAGCGCGAACGCCTCATCGACCGCAGGTCCGACCTCAGCCGCGGAGTGCACGGTCCAGGCGCGCTTCGTTACCGCTGTCAGGAGGGGAGGGTGGTCGAGCTCTTGCAAGCCGCCCGCACCCCACCGGCTGTCGGGTGCCCGGCCCGCCAGTATCACGACGGGCGAGCCGTTGAAGTGCGCGGTCGTCACCCCGCTGACGCCATTGGTCACGCCGGGGCCGGCGGTCAGGACGGCCAGGCCGGGGGAGCGGGTGAGCCGTGCCGTCGCCTCGGCGGCGAACACCGCGGTCTGCTCGTGCCGTACGTCCACGATCCGCATCGGCGGATCCGCCTTGACCGCGCCGTCATATAGCGGGAAGACGTGGCCGCCGGAGAGCGTGAACATCGTCTGCACGCCGTGGTCGCTGGCGGCCGCGATCGCCTGGGCTCCGCCATGCTCAGGCTGCCGGTCCTGACTCATGCGGGCGACGTTACCAGCTGGTACGCGCCGGCCGAAGACACACCTCGTTCCGGTATTAAAGGGGTTAAATGCGATGGCGCGGGCACTTGCCTGCTGCTGCGATGATGGCCGTGTGCCCACCCTGACTGACCTGGCCCGCCGAGTCGGCCTGGACGGCCCTGACCTGGACTGGCTGCACGCCCTGGTCTCGGACTGGCAGCTGCTCGCCGACCTGTCGTTCGCGGACCTGGTGCTCTGGGCGCCGCTGCCGGATGCGGGCTGGCTGGCGCTGGCGCAGATGCGGCCGACAACCGCCCCGACCGCGCTGGCCGATGACGTGGTCGGCGCGGTGCGGGTGGCCAACAACGAGCTGCCGCTCATGACGGCGCTGACCGAGCGCCGGATCTGCCGGGAGGGCGACCCGGAGTGGACCAGGGGCATTCCGGTGCGGCACGAGACCATTCCCGTCGTGTCGGGCGAGCGGGTGATCGCCGTGATCGAGCGGTCAACGAACCTGAGCGCCGCCCGAACGCCGAGTCGGCTCGACCTCGCCTACCTCAAGGCTGCCGATGACCTGACCCGGATGGTCGCGGCCGGCATGTTCCCCAGCCCTGGCGAGGAGCCCGCGCTGGTCCGCTCGCCCAGGGTGGGCGACGGCTTGCTGCGGCTGAGCCGGTCCGGGCGGGTGACCTATGCGAGCCCGAATGCGCTATCCGCGTACCGCCGGCTCGGGCTGACGGCGGACCTGGTGGGCAAGCCGCTCGGGCCCCTGACCGCGAGGTTGTGCGCGAGCCGCGAGGCGCGTGACGAGTCGCTGATGGTGGCGGCCAGCGGCCGGTCGCACGCGGAAACCGAGGTCGAGGCCAACGGATCGGTCGTGCAACTGCGGACGATCCCGCTGATTGTCGACGGAGCGCGGGCCGGGGCGCTGATCCTGCTCAGGGACGTGACCGAGCTGCGGCACCGCGAGCGCGAGTTGCTGACCAAGGACGCCACGATCAGGGAAATCCACCACCGGGTCAAGAACAACCTGCAGACGGTCGCGGCGCTGCTGCGGCTGCAGGCCAGGCGGCTGCGCGCGCCCGAGGCCCGAGCCGCCCTGGAGGAGGCCGTTCGCCGGGTGGGCTCGATCGCGATGGTGCACGAGACGCTCTCGCACGTCCCTGACGAGGTCGTCGACTTCGATGACATCGCCGGCCGGGTAGCGATGATGGCAGGCGAGGTGTCCGCGCCTGAGACGCGAGTCCAGCCGACCCTGGTCGGGGAGTTCGGCCAGCTGTCCGCGGCGGTCGCGACCCCGCTCGCGCTCGTGCTGACCGAGCTGATGCAGAACGCGCTGCGCCACGGGCTGAGCGGTCCCGGCTATTCCGCCGGGGGGTTCCTCGAGGTGGCCGCGCGCCGCAAGCCCGGCGTGCTCAGCGTCTCGGTCACCGACAACGGCGTCGGCCTGCCCGAGGACTTTGAGTTGGAGTCGACGTCGAGCCTCGGCCTGCAGATCGTGCGAACGCTGGTGCTGACCGAGCTGGATGGGAAGCTGGAGATAGGGCCGCGCGAGGGCGGCGGGACGCGGGTCCTGGTTGAGCTGCCGCTCGATGAGCCGGACTCAGGCTGACGGCTGGCGGCGCCAGGAACCGGATGGCGACATACGCGGGGCCTGCCCAGAGACTGGGGCAGGCCCGATATTGCCCGGCGGTCCCTCGCAGGGAGGCGGCCGCGCCGGCGCAGCAATGGTTAAAAGTGTTGTAAAAGGTCAGGCGTTCGCGCGCGCCGCGACCCTCGTGCGGCGCTTGAGCGCCCGCCGCTCGTCCTCGCTCAGTCCGCCCCAGACGCCGGCGTCCTGGCCGCTCTCAAGCGCCCACTGCAGGCAAGGCTCCATCACCTTGCACCGCTGGCACACTCGCTTGGCCTCGTCGATCTGGGTGATGGCGGGCCCGGTGTTTCCGATCGGGAAGAACAGCTCCGGGTCTACGTCACGGCAGGCGGCGTGATGACGCCAGTCCATGAGGTCCACTCCTCTGTGAGGTCCAGGTCCTGACAGGGCCTGTGGCGCTCGGTCGTGCTTGTGAACGATTTCACGAGCTTTGTGTTATGTCAGGTATATCACTTCTGGGGGCTAATCTTGGCTTTGCTGGCTGCCCCGGCTAAGAAGTACTACCCGGGCTTCCTCTCACGATGCTCCGGGCGCCCGTCCCGCCGGGCCGCGTCCGCCGGGGCGTCGCCAGCCAGGCACGGCACACGATGCCACCGTTCACCAGGAGCGTTACAACCCTCTCAAGGTCGGCGATGAACCGCAAGAGCGTCTGGCAAAGGTTCGGCCGGATTTCCGTGTCAGATCAGTCACAATGCGGGCATGAGAGTACTGGTCAGCGCGGGAGAGAGTCAGTAACCTGAGCCGTTTCCGACGCTTAATCGTCTATATCAGTATTTTTGCTATATCACGAATAGACGCCGTTCGAGCGTACTCCATCGGCCGGCAAAAGGGCCAATCCGCAACCATTGGCAATCCGGTAACGGGACGGGCCGCGGTCGGCTAGGCGGCTACCCCGATGACTCGCAGCGCATGCGGAACCGATCGGAACTCGACGTCCTCGGCCTCGCCCATGTACTCCCCGTCCACCTGGAACGCCACCGGCCGGTCGGCCTGGAGCACGATGGACTTCAAGTCGTGCCTGGTGATCACGCCGCGGCCCCGAGGCGGCTCCGTCCTGGGCGACAGCATCTGCCGCAGCACCAGCAACGTCGTCGGCGTGCCCAGGCTCCGCATCGCGAACAGGTCAAGCCCGGTGTCGAAGCCAGCATCTGGGTTGGTATTGACGGGCCTGTGACCTAGGTAGGTCCACGGGGCGGAGTTGGAGACGATGCACTCGTAGACGGCCTGGGCGCTCAGGTCCTCAGGATCGGCGATGGTGACCGCCGGGTGCCTGCGGTCGGTGACGCGGTAGTACTGGCGCAGGGCGGTGCGCGCATACATCGCGGGGGTCAGGGCCTGCCCGTGCGCCCGCCGGCCCTCTACCGCCCGCACTACCTCGGCGTCCAGGCCCAGCCCGGCGTTGAAGGTGAAGTACCGCCCGTTGGCGGTACCGAGCCCGATGCTGCGCTCCCGGCCGTTAGCCAGGTCCTCGATCAGGCGCGCGGCCGCGTCCACGGGGTCGGGCGGCAACCGCAGCGACCGGGTGAACACGTTGGCGTTCCCGCCCGGCAGTGCGGCCAGCGCCGGCAGGTCGACCGCCGTCGGGGTGTTGCCCTCAGCGTCAGGGGTGAGCAACCCGTTGACTGCCTCGTTCACCGTGCCGTCGCCGCCCAGCGTCATCACCAGGCCAAATTTGTCCGCGGCGGCGCTGGCGGCGAGCCTGGTCGCCTCACCCCGGTAACGTGTCTGCACGACGTCGAGTTCGACGGCAGAGGCCAGGGCTCGAACGATGACATCCCGGCGTGGCGGGGTTGTGGAGGTGGCGTGTGGGTTCACGATCAAAAGCGCGCGCACGGGCCCAGGCTAGCCAGGCGGGAGGCCAGAGTTCGCCCGCGCCCCGCCAGCAGCCCCGATCCCGCAGTCCGCAGCCGGAGGCTGGCACCGTGACCGCGCCAGAACAGCGGCCGACGCCGCGGACGGTCCAGATCCTGGCTGTCGTCGAAGCCGCGGAGGCGGTCGGCGTGCTGCTGGCCGCGATCTTGGCCGGGATCGACACGGGCTCAGGCAAGTCGTATCACCTGGCGAGCGGGATCGCGATCACACTCATCGGGTTCGCGACGGCGGTCGCGCTCGGGCTGGTAGCCCGCGGGCTGCTGGCCGGGAGCCGCTGGACGCGCACCCCGACTATGCTCACCCAGCTATTCACCGGAATTGTGGGCATCTACCTCGTCCAGGGCGCCCGCTACAACTGGGGCATTCCCGCGCTGTTGCTGACGATTGCCGGATTCGCCCTGCTGCTGGCACCGCCTAGCGTTCAGGCGCTGACGCCCGGCCGGGCAGAAAGGCCAGGCCAGGGCTAGCCGCCGGGTCGGGCCTTTCGCCGGAAGAGCCCTCGTTCCCGACCTAATCCTCGCTGGTGAGGCCCTCGCGCAGCTGGGCGAGCGTTCTGGCCAGCAGGCGCGACACATGCATCTGCGAGATGCCGAGCTCGGTTGCGATCTGGGACTGCGTCATGTTGCCGAAGAACCGCAGCAGGAGGATCCGCTTCTCCCGCGGCGGAAGCTGCTCGAGCAGGGGCTTGAGGGACTCGCGGTACTCCACGCCCTCGAGCGCTTCGTCGACCATGCCAAGCGACTCGGCGACCGCCGGCGCGTCCTCGTCGCCCGAGTCCGGGGCGTCCAGCGACACGGTGGAGTAGGCGTTCGCCGACTCGAGGCCCTCAAGCACCTCTTCCTCGCTCATCTGGAGGTGCTCGGCCAGTTCGCCGACGGTGGGGGCCCGCCCGAGCCGCTGGGCCAGCTCACCGATCGCCTTGGCCAGCGCCAGTTTCAGCTCCTGCAGCCGCCGCGGGACGCGGACGGCCCAGCCCTTGTCCCTGAAGTGACGCTTGATCTCGCCGACGATGGTCGGCGTGGCGTAGGTTGAGAACTCGACGCCACGGTCAAGGTCGAACCGGTCGATGGACTTGATCAGCCCGATCGTCGCCACCTGGGTCAGGTCGTCCAGCCACTCGCCGCGGTTGCGAAACCGGCGGGCCAGGTACTCGACCAGCGGCAGGTGCAGCTCGACCAGCTCAGCCCGGATCCGCAGCCGCTCCTCGTCTCCGGCGGGCAGCTGGGCCAGCCGCTCGAACAGCTCGCGCGCGTGCCCGCGCTCCCTGGCGCCGTGCTGTGCCCGCATCGGCGCCTGCGCGAGATCCTCTGGCAGGTCACCGGCGTCGCTGAGTTCCAGCACGGCCGGTCCCAGCCCGTCGGCATCGTCGGAGCCAGACCCCACCCTGGCCGATGCCGACAGCATCTCGAACTCCTCGGTCAAGGTGACCTCTGTTTCCCCCGTCATGCTGACCCCGACATCGGGCGGCACTTGCGCATCACGATCGCGAGCCTGTCTCCAGGTCCCGCCTGGGCCTCGACGCTCCCCGCGAGCGCGGACAGCACGGTCCAGGCGAAGGTGTCGGCTGATGGCGGTCGTGGATTCAGCGACGGCACAGACACGGAGATGGCCATGGACTCAGGCTCAAGGGCGAAGCTGCACTCCAGGCTGCTGCCCGGAATCGCCTGGCTCAGCAGCATCGCGCAGGCTTCGTCCACCGCGATCCGCAGGTCCTCAATTTCGTCAAGGGTGAAGTCGAGACGGGCGGCCAGGCCGGCCGTCGCGGTGCGCAGCACGGACAGGTACGCCCCGTCGGCAGGCATACGCACGGTCACCCGATCGGCTGGCGCGCTGCCGGGCGGCTGCTCAGCAGCCAACGCTCTGTCCGCCGTGCCGACCGCGGTAGCTGGCGCAGCCGCGACGGCGGACCTGGTCTCGTCCGTCACCACAACCCTCCCCGAAATGCCGGATAAGCCCCCAGCTTGCTGCCCCTGACCTCTCCCCGCAACTTACAGTGACCATCTGGATGCATCGACACCGGATCTGCCTTTGCGTCCCTCAAATAACACCGAGGCTGGCCGGCGCCCCGATCAGAGCCACCGGCCAGCCCCCGCGGACGCTGCGCTCAGGACTGCTTCGTTTCCCAGAAGATCTTGCCAATCTCGTCGATCTTACCGAGCAGCTCGTCCGCCTTGGCGACGTCCGTGCTGCCCTTCGTGCCAGCCGCGCCTGCCAGCTTGGTGGCCTCGTTGAACAGCTGGTTGAGCTGCGGGTACTTCTCGAAGTGGGGCGGCTTGAAGTAGTCCGTCCACAGCACCCAGAGGTGATGCTTGACCAGCTCGGACCGCTGCTCCTTGATGATCAGGCAACGCGTACGGAACTCAGGGTCGGAATTGTCAAGGTACTTCTGGATGATGGCTTTTACCGACTCTGCCTCGATACGCGCCTGTGCCGGATCGTAGACGCCACACGGCAGGTCACAGTGCGCGTGCGCGGTAACCTTCGGCGCGAGGAGACGCGTGAGCAGCCTCATAGATCGCCTTCTCTCATCTCAGATCGTTGGCTTGGATTCTGACAGTACATCGTTGCCGGGGACTGCCCATGCGGGAGGCATGCATGCGCTGGCCGCTCTTCCGGGTCGCCGTTGCGGAGCGCTCGATGGAGCCTGCGCTGCGCCCAGGGGACTGGCTGCTGGTTCGGCGCGGAGGCAGGATTCGGCCGGGGCAGGTCGTGGTCGCGCAGCACCGACGCGGCCGGGGATGCTGCTGGTGAAGCGGGCCGGCCGGCGCCAGGCCGAAGGCTGGTGGCTGCTGTCTGACAATGCGGGCGCGGCCGCCGTGGACAGCCGCCAGTTCGGCCCGGTGCCGCCTGAGTTGATCGAGGGCCGGGTGCTCGGCCGGTACTGGCGTGCACGCCGCAGTCAGGCCTGACCGCGGTCGGCCTGAAGGGGGCCTGACACGGGTCGGGGCGGGCCGGATCGCTCCGGCCCGCCCCGATGCTGTGCTAGCTATGAGACCAGGTGCGACTCGAGTTCGATCGAGGCCTCCTGCTCGACCTCGTTCACAGCCGCGAGAACCTTGTCGGTCTTCATCGCGGAGGCGACCGCCCAGTAGTAAATCACCAGGCTGAAGACCGCGATGATGATCAGGTCGTACCACTCGCTGACCGGTGTCGTGTGCTTCCCGCCGATGTTGAGCGTCGGGTTCAGCGTGAGGCCGAACACCTTGTTGAACGTGGTGGTGTACTGGCCCTGCCAGGAGATGACCCCGAGGCCGATCAGCCACGGGGCGACCCACCACGACGCCCTCCAGTCGATGACCGTGCGGCGCTCCTTCGGCAGGTATGCCTGGTAGGCGCCGAAGATCAGGAATCCGACGACGATCAGCACGTACAGCCAGAAGACGTTGCTCCAGCCTGCGAAGTAGATGATGCAGTTGGCGAAGATGAACGACAGCGGGCAGAGCACCTTCGCGGCCGGCAGCCGGTACTGCCGCGGCCGGTCGGGATCGGAGCGTCTCAGGCCCGCTAGCGCCAGCGGCGCGAACGCGTACATCAGCACCGTGGCCGCCGTGACCAGCGAGACCAGGGCGCCCCAGCTCGGGAACGGCAAGAACGTGAGCATGCCGATCACGAAGCAGATCAGGATCGACCAGATCGGCACGCCGCGGCGGTCAATCCAGGCGATGATCTTCGGGAAGTAGCCGTTGCGGCCGAGGCCGTAGGACAGCCGGGACGAGGTGCCCAGGTAGATCAGGCCGGTGCCGGCCGGCGAGACGACCGCGTCGATCAGCAGCAGCGTGGCCAGCCAGCCGAGGCCTGCCTGCGTGGCCAGCGCGTAGTACGGGCCGGCCGCGGCCGAGGTGGAGATCGGGTCGGTCCAGTTGTGGGCGATGGCGTGCGGGTTGATCGCGCCGATGAACGCGACGTCGAGCAGCAGGTAGATCAGCGTGCCGATGATCATCGCACCGATGACGGCCCGCGGGATATTCCGCTGCGGGTTCTCGGTTTCACCGCCCACCTGGATGGCCTGCTCAAACCCTTCAAGGGCGAAGATGATGCCGAGCGGCAGGGCCGCGAACATCCCGTGGACTCCGTACGGCATGAAGCCGCCGCCAGCCTTGAAGTTGCTCGAGTGGAAGACGGTGAACAGCAGCGCGAAGATCGTGATCGTCGGAATGAGGATCTTCCAGTAGGTCGCGATCGCGTTGGTCTCGGCCAGCCACTTCACGCCCATGATGTTGAGGACCGTGAACACCAGCATGAAGACCGCGCCGATGCCGACGCCCTTGGGCGTCAGCGCGCCCTCGGTGCCGAGCAAGCCCGAGGTGTAGACCCAGTGCAGGCTCGGCCACTTGGCACTGATATAGCCGAGCGATGCCTCGACCTCGATCGGGGCGATCGTCACCGCCTGCAGGAAGGCCATCCAGCCGCCGGTGAAGCCGCCGAGGCCGCCGAAGACCATGTAGGGGAATCTGGCGGTCCCGCCCGATACGGGGTAGGTCGAGCCCAGCTCGGCGTGCACCAGCGCGAGCACAGCCAGCACTAGGCCGCCGACGAGCCAGGAGATAGATGACGCCGCGCCGGCCGTCTCGGATGCGTGGAGCGCGCCGAGCAGCCAGCCGGAGCCGATGATGGAACCGAGTGACACCATCGTGAGGGCACGCAGGCCCACCTTCCGGTGCAGGTGATATTCCCCTGTAGGCGAAGCGCCAGGGGCAGGGGCAGCCGTAGCCATGGGTGTTCCTCCCGATTAAGTGAGCCGACGGGGTCGGCACGGGGTTGGCGCGTCTCCCAGTGGGACCGGTTTGGAATTGGAAATGACGCGCCTCCGGCGCGAGCCGGAATCGCTGCATCGGCACCGGGCGCCGCGAGCGCTCACAGCGCTGCACATGGAGTCACCTGAGCGTGCCCGCCGTGATCGAAAGCCGCGATCGATGCTGACCTATCGGGTAGGCATACGGGGCGCATATGAGGCACCAGGCATGTCCGCCATGGTCAACAGCCATGATCGATCCTGACCTTTCGGGTAGGCATACGGGGTGCATATGCCGCTGGAGTAGGGCTCATGGTAATGATCGACTTGGGCCATGAGAAGAAGTCGCTTGGCGTCATTTCGGTAACGCAAGTTGCCGGCGGGTTGAGATCAAACGCGCCGCAGGCGGGCGATGCCCGGACATATCAGCAGGTCAGGGAGCCCGGCATTGATCGCAGATCAGTCAGTTCGAGGAGGAGGGCCGCCGCGAAAAGATAAAGATGAAGTAACGGGGCGGTCTAGCTGGCAGCCGGCGTTGCCTGGCCGGGCGGCCGGGTCCGCTGCGTCCTGAGCGTGCTGACATTGCCGCTAGCGACATGCTCGGCGCAGTACCGGCGCGACTGGTTCGGGCTAGCGTCGACAAAAACTCCCGGACACGACGCGATCGAGCAGACGCCGAGTCGGTTCAGGCCATACAGGGAAATGGTCAGTGCAATTCCGATAACGGCGCCAGCGGCGAGCCGGTCTGACGCCGAGCCCTGCCGGGCCAGGTGCACGTGCCAGCGCTGATCGTCGTGACTGACCAGTTCCGGCTGGACCGGGAACTGGATCAGCAGAGCGTTCAGCCGGCCGACCGCTGCCCGGTCATTGCCGGCCGTGGCGGCTGTGAAAATGGCGCCCAATTCGGCGCGCAAATACTGCAGTACGACGAGGTCGTGGCGGGATACGGGGGCTGCGATCCACTCGCTGAAGGTCTTCTCGCACGCGGCCGTGCTGCTGAGCGCATCCGGCTCGCCGTCGGCCTGGACAGCGGTATTGGCAACGCGCACAGCAAGCTCTGCGTAAGAGGAGAGATTCACTACGGTCCTTACCTGCCGAGTTTGTAAGGAGGCCGCTTCCCGGAGTATGAGTATGGCACAACCGGCTGGACGTGCGGAGGCGTCCTAATCAGATAACGGACCACATCTGCGGCCATGACGGGCCGGCCGGGAGCGGGCACGTTCGAGGTCAGCGGGCACGTTCGAGGTCATGGCCGCCTTCTCGGCCCGCCGGCTGAGGCGCTAGGGTCCAGTCCCATGTTCGCAGTCACCGCGGCGCGCTTTGACGCCGAGAACCCGATAGCCGGCCTGTCGCTTGGCGAGCATGCCGACCCAGTCGCCGCGGACGGCTGGACCACCGTACGGGTAAGGGCGGCATCGCTCAACCACCATGACGTCTGGACTCTGCGTGGCGTCGGCCTGACCGCGGACCAGTTGCCGATGATTCTCGGCTGCGACGCGGCCGGGATCGACGAGAATGGCCGCGAGGTCGTCGTCCATGCGGTCATCGGGGACCCGCTCGCCGCCGGCGGCGACGAGACGCTCGACCCCGCACGATCGCTGCTCTCCGAGCGGCACGATGGCACATTCGCCGACCTGGTGGCGGTTCCCCGGCGCAACCTCGTTCCCAAGCCAGCAGCCTTGAGCTTCGCCGAGGCCGCGTGCCTGCCAACCGCCTACCTGACGGCCTTCCGCATGCTTTTCGACCGGGCGCCAATCGGCCCGGGCGCGACGGTGCTGGTGCAGGGAGCGGGCGGCGGCGTCTCGACCGCGCTGATCGTGATCGGCCATGCGGCCGGGTACCGCATGTGGGTAACCAGCCGCAGCGAGGCGAAGCGCGCGCGGGCGCTCGAGCTCGGTGCCGATCAGGCGTTTGAGACCGGCGGGCGGCTGCCCGAGCGGGTTGATGCGGTGATGGAGACCGTGGGCGAGGCAACCTGGGCCCACTCGCTGCGCGCGCTCAAGCCCGGCGGCACGATCGTGATCTCGGGCGCGACCAGCGGTCCCAGGCCGCCGGCCGACCTGTCCCGCATCTTCTTCCTGCAGCTGGCGGTAATCGGGTCGACCATGGGCACCAGGGATGAGCTCGCCCGGCTGGTGACGTTCTGCGAACAGACGGGCGCCCGGCCGGTGATCGACAGGGAAATGCCGCTGGACCAGGCCCGCGTCGGATTCGAGGCCATGATCTCGGGTGACGTCTTCGGCAAGGTGGTATTCACCGTCTAGCGGGGCAACCGGTGAGCTGCCTTGCGCGGGCTCGTCTGCATCTCGGGGCCTCGGCCGTGCGCCGCGGTATCTCGGGGCCCCGGTATCTTGGGGCCCCGGCCGTCAGCCGCGGTATCTCGGGGCCCCGGCCGTCAGCCGCGGTATCTCCGAGCCCCGGCCGTCTGCCGCGGTATCTCGGAGCCCCGGCCGTCAGCCGCGGTATCTTGGGGCCCCGGCCGTCAGCCGCGGTATCGCGGAGCCCTGGTATCTCGGAGCCCCGGCCGTCAGCCGCGGTATCTCGGGGTCCCGGCCGTCAGCCGCGGATGCGTCTTGCCCGATATGACCGGATAGCTCACCGGCTCCGTGGCCTCGCCCACGTGACGCTCTGCCCACGAACACCGTTGAACACTTTGGCCACTTTGCTATCGCCAGCCACTACGAAAACGACATCGTTGGTTACTTTGCTGTCGC
>JASHOL010000321.1 GCA_030041135.1 Streptosporangiaceae bacterium
ACAGCTGCCGGTTGCGACTGGCTTACGACCAGCCCGTGGAACTCCCCGAGACGCTCGTCGCCAAGGTCCCGGCCGCCGATCCGGCCAGTCGCAACGCGGCCAAGATCTTCCGAACGTACGAGGTCGAGGCCCGCTTCTACAGCCAGCTGGCCGCCGACCTGCCGGTAGCGCTGGCCACGTGCTACTACGCGGGGTACGACGCCGAGCCCGACGAGTACGTCGTGCTGCTCGAGGATCTCGCGCCCGCCTGCGCTGGTGACCAGCTCGCCGGCATCACCGCTGACCAGGCCGCCAGCGCGATCGATGAGCTTGCCGCGCTGCACGCGGCCGGCTGGGGCCGTGCGGCACTGGCCGCGATGCCATGGCTCAACCGGTCAAGCCCTGAGGGCGCGCAGCTGATGACCGCGGCAGTCACGGGCATGTACCCGGGCTTCAGGGATCGCTACGCCGCGCGCCTTGAGCCGGAAACCCTGACCCTGATCGAGGACTTCCTGCCGCGCACGGCCGACTACGTGGCCGCCAGGGACGGGCCGCGCACCATCGTCCACGGCGACTTTCGCGCGGACAACCTGCTGTTCGGTCCGGGCAGGCCCGTCGTGCTCGACTGGCAGACCTGCAGCTTCGGTACCGGCCCGGCCGACCTGTCCTACTTCCTGGCCTCCAGCCTGCAGATACAGGACCGCCAGCAGCACGAGCGGGACCTCGTCCGCCGCTATCACGCTCAGCTGACCAGCAGGGGAGTGCAGCTGAGCTGGAACGACTGCTGGAATGACTATCGCCGCCTTGCCTTCGGCGGCATCGTCATGGACATCATCGCGGCCATGTTCGTTCAGCAGACCGAGCGCGGCGACGACATGTTTGCCGCGATGGCCAACCGGCACGCGCGGCATGCCATCGACCTGGACTCCCTCAGGCTCCTGACGACGCCGATGTGATGCTGGCAATGGCTTTCAAAGCGGGAACTGGGTTGTATAAAGGACTGTCGGCTCGGAGCATCTCGGAGGCACGCATGGCGGATGCAAAGAAGTGGAGCGAGCTTAGCGACGGTCAGCGCAACGCGATCAAGATCCTGGCGGTCTCCGAGTTCGTTCTGAAGATCCTCATGCTGGTCGACATCAAGCGCCGCCCGGCCAGCCAGATCCGCGGTCCGAAGGCGGCCTGGCGGCTCGCGGCGGCCGTCAACACCGTCGGGCCGGTGTCCTACTTCCTGTTCGGCCGCAAGCGCGGGTAGTCCCGGCGCCGACAGCGAAAGCTGGCGCCGGCACGCAGGAGCGCCGGAGGAGGACGGGTGGGCGACGCCGTCGAGATGTCCGCGGCGCAGGCGCGCAACGCTGCTCTCGCCGCGCAGCAATTGGGGCGGCCCGCGCGTGGCCCACGATCCGGTGGCGGAGCAGGCCAGGCCGGGGCAAGCGAGCTCAACCAGACGGCGGTAGCGCTCGGCGCTATTCAGATCGACGCGGTCAACGTGCTGACCCGGTCTCACTACCTGTCCTTCTACTCCCGCATCGGCCCGTTCCCCACCAGCGTGCTTGACGGGCTGACCTACCGTCAGCACCGGCTGTTCGAGTACTGGGGCCACTCTGCTTCGCTGATGCCAGTCCGGCTGTACCCGGCCCTGCGCTGGCGGATGGAAGAGTACGCGCGGAGCAAGCACTACTCGGCCTTCCGCGACAGAATGGGCCGGGAGCGCCCCGGCTATCTGGACGCATTGCTGGCCGAGGTCGCCGAGCGCGGGCCGCTGGCCTGGACCGAGCTGAGCGACCCCGCGCGCTGGCAGAACCTGCCGCCTCGGCTGGCCAGGTACGCTGACTCGACTCTCGCCTGGCACGGCCGCTCCGACGGCAAGGCCGCGCTTGAGTGGCTGTACGGCGCCGGAATTCTCGCGATCGCCGGACGACGCAACTTCGAACCGCGCTACGACCTGGCCGAGCGGGTGATCCCAGCGGAAATCAACTCGGCGCCTCCGCTACCGCGTGAAGAGGCCCAGCGCGCCCTGGTACTCACCGCTGTCAAGGCGCTCGGCGTGGCGACGGTGCGCGACCTCGCGGACTACTTCCGGCTGCCGGCAGCGGAGACGCGGGCGCGCGCACGCGAGCTCACCGAAGACGGAAAGATCCGGCCGGGCACGGTGGCCGGCTGGGAGCACGCCGCCTACCTCGACCCCGACTTCGACGCTACGCCAGTGAGCGCCAGGGCCCTGCTGTCGCCGTTCGACTCGGTGACCTGGCAGCGCGACCGCGCCGAGCGCCTGCTCGGCTACCGGCATGTGTTCGAGTTGTACGTCCCCCCGGCAAAACGGCGCTACGGCTACTACGTGCTGCCGTTCCTGCTCGGCGACACGATCGCGGCCAGGGTCGACCTGAAGGCGGCCAGGGATGCCGGGACGCTTCTGGTGCTGGCCGCCCACCTGGAGCCCGCGGCGCCAGCCGCGCAGACCGCGAGCGAGCTTGCGGAAGAGCTGCGTAGCATCGCCAACTGGCTTTCGCTGGATTCGATCCAGGTCTCCGGAAGCGGCGACCTCTCCGCTCACCTCCGGAAGCTTGTCCAGGCATCAGCGGGCCGGGCAGCGCGGAGGCCGCCCGGCCCGGCTTGTCGCTAGACGTTCCCGATGATCGGGCCGACCGCGGCACACGTCGGCTGGAAGTTCGGGACGTCAGGGCCCAGCGCGTTGATCATGTCCTGCAGCGCGTTGGAGTCGTAGGGAATCGACAAGTGGTCGCTCGCGTCTTGCGGGCACTGATTCTGCAGAGTGATGTTCTGCACATTTGGCGCCGACGGCAGGAACGCGTTGGTGTAGGGCGTGACCACCTCGTCGTCACTGGTTTCGATGACGACGTACTTGACGCTCGAGACCGTAGGCGTGGCGTTGAGGCTGTTCAGGAACTCCGATCCCTGAATCTGCTCCGCGCACGCCTCGCATGTCGCCGAGAGGAGTGCGGTCACGAGGCCGAGAGCTCCCAGGCTGGAGATCAGGTTCACGACACCATCGAGTGTCGTGCCGTAGTTGGAGGGCGCGAAGCCCACCAGCATGTTGACCTTGGACGCACCGCCCAGGTTGTTGATGTAGTAGCGCGGCATCATCCCGCCCTGGGACCAGCCGACGAGATCGACCTTGCTGGCGCCGGTCTCGGCGAGGACCTGATTCACCTCGGTGGAAAGTTGGGCCGCTGAGGCGGCGATATCACCGGTCGCGTAGATGCCGGTCAGCGGCAATGTCTGACCGTAATTGAAAGCGTAAACGCAGTACCCGTTATTAACGAGATCCGGGGAGATCGCTCCAAATGAGTTGTACATACTCGCGAAGGTGCCTTCTACCAGGACCACAGGATACGGATGAGCCGCGCTTGGCGTGCAATGCTCATTAGCTCCCGGCGGGGAGGCGGTGTAATTCCAGAAGAACGTGGAGTTCAGGAACGCCGACGCCTCGCCTTCGAGTGGTAGCGTCGAGGCCTGGGCAGGCATCGAGCCGAGGACCAGTGCTATCGCTGTGCCTGCGATGAACGCCGACATGCCGCCTAGGCGGCTTATACGGGGACGCTTCATTCTCCCTCGCAGATTCGTGACGCGTGGGCAGTGAGCACGAAAGGCCGGTTGCCGCGCCGGTGCGGCAATTTCAGAAAAGCCCGTTGCCGACGGCGTGCTCAAAACGCGCCATCGGTCACGACCTCGAGGTTACTCGCCAGTATGATCCGAGGGATATTGGCTGTCAACGGCAGCGAAAGGGAAATTATCGCCGGGTTAACGGCCCGGCAGGCGGCCCGGCCGTCTAGCCGGTTGCACGGCCCGCGCTGCGGCCAGCGGTCCGGCCGGAGAACAGGCAGCCGCCGAGGAAGGTGCCCTCGAGGGCGCGGTATCCGTGCATCCCCCCGCCGCCGAAGCCCGCGACCTCGCCCGCCGCATACAGGCCGGGAATCGGCTCGCCGTCGGCGCGGAGCACCTGCGCCTCCAGGTTGGTCTGCAGGCCGCCGAGACTCTTGCGGGTCAGGATGTGCAGCCGCACGGCTATCAGCGGGCCCGACGAGGGGTCAAGGAACTTGTGCGGCTTAGCCACGCGGACCAGCTTGTCGCCTCGGTACCGGCGAGCGCCGCGCACGGCAGTGAGCTGCATGTCCTTGGTGTAGGGATTGGCGACTTCCCGGTCACGGGCCTCGATCTTGCGCCGCAGGTCTACCGGGTCGATCAGGTCCTCTCGGGCGAGCTTGTTCATCCCGGTTACAAGGTCATCAAGGTTTGTCTCGACCACGAAATCCGTGCCGTGCCGCATAAAGGCTGCCACCGGCCCTGGCGCCCCCGCCTTCACCCGCTGCAGCAGCTTGCCGACGCTCTTGCCGGTGAGGTCGGGATTCTGCTCGGAGCCAGAGAGCGCGAACTCGCGCTCGATGATCTTCTGAGTGAGGACGAACCATGTGTAGTCATAGCCGGTGGCCATGATGTGCTCAAGCGTGCCGAGGGTGTCGAATCCCGGAAACAGCGGCACCGGCAGCTGCCGGCCCCTGGCGTCGAACCACAGCGACGACGGCCCTGGCAGGATCCGGATTCCGTGCATCGGCCAGATCGGGTCCCAGTTCTGGATGCCCTCGGTGTAATGCCACATGCGGTCTGGGTTGATGACGGCCGCACCCGCCGCCTCACTGATTGCCAGCATCCGCCCGTCGACGTGATCGGGCACCCCGGACAGCATCTCGCCCGGCGGCTGTCCCATTCGGGCCGGCCAGTACCTGCGGACGAGGTCATGGTTGCCGCCGATGCCGCCCGAGGTGACCAGGACGGCCTGGGCGCGCAACTCGAAGTCGCCCGCCACGTCGCGCGAGCTGGACTGGCCGCGGGCAGCGCTGGACGGCTCAAGGATGCTGCCGCGCACGCCGTCAGCGGTCCCGCCAGTCATTGTCAGCTCATCAACCCGATGCCGGAACCGCAACTGCAGCCGTCCCGTTTCGGCGGCTGCCCGGACAGCCCTCTCGAACGGCGCCACGACCGCGGGACCGGTACCCCAGGTGATGTGGAAGCGGGGGACCGAATTGCCGTGCCCGATGGGGCCATAGCCGCCTCGTTCCGCCCAGCCGACGATGGGAAAGAACCGGACGCCCCGTGCGTGCAGCCAGGACCGCTTCTCGCCCGCGGCGAATCCCACGTACGCCTCGGCCCACCGGCGGGGCCACTCGTCCTCGGGACGGTCGAACGCGGCGCTCCCCATCCAGTCCTGCAGCGCCAGGTCGTAGCTATCGTGGATGCCCATCCGGCGCTGCTCGGGAGAGTCGACGAAGAACAGCCCGCCGAAGGACCAGAATGCCTGGCCGCCGAGCGACGCCTCGGGCTCCTGCTCCACCACGATGACCCGCCGGCCCGCGGCCGTTAGCTCGGCTGCCGCTACCAGGCCTGCTAGCCCGGCACCGACAACTATGGCGTCAGCATCCAGCGTCATGGCTGGTCATGGTACTTCGCGCGGCTGCCGGGTGAACCCGATCTGCGTCTCGGCATCGGCGAAGCCGACCGAGCGGTAGATCCCGATCGCGATGTCATCGGGATCGGCCACCATCACGAGGGTGTCCGCGCCGGCGTCCAGGCCGCGCGTGCCCGCCCGCCAGACCAGGGTTCCGGCGAGCCCCTTCCGCCGCACGTCCGGGTGAGACTCCACGTTCTGGTACCTGGCGATGCCCGACCCGTCGGTAATCAGGCCGAGCTGCGCGACCAGCTTGCCGTCCAGGAAGGCACCGAACCAGGATCCGTGGCCTGCCTCGGTCAACGTCCGCTCGGCCGCGATCCTGGCGCTCAGGAACCGCGGGTCGGCGCCGGGAGTGCCCGCGGTGACGATGGCGCGAAGATCGGCCGCCAGCCGCCAGTCTTCGTCCCCGGACAGCTCGCGGTACGTCGCGGCCTGATTCGGGCGCGGCGGCTCGTGGATGCTCCTCGCCGTCAGGACCGATGACCGGTCAACCCCGAAGCCCTCGGCGACCAGTTCGGCCTCGTCCACGATCCCCGCCTCGATCACGTCGACGCCCAGCGCTACATGCCGGGCACGGGGGAACTCGGCCGCAAAGGCCGCGATCCACCTCGCCGCCTCGCCGGCTCGCGGCGGTTTCGCGAGCAGGAGGAAGTTGCCCCACCAGTAGTCGGGGTTATCCGGGGTGCGGATAACCAGATGATCACCGCGGTCGGTGATGCGGCTGCCCTCTAGTTCCCTGATGATCAAATCGGTGCGGTAGCCGAGAGAGCGAACCTCCACGTTCGGACAGCCTAGCCGCCGACGCCTAGCCAATCGTGAAGTCGGCGGGCTCGAAGCGGCGGGTACGCCGGCGGAACGAGAAGGTGAATCCGGGCCAGAGCGTGAGGTTACGTCCCTGGCTGTCGAGATACCAGCTGGAGCAGCCCGAGCCCCAGACGGTCTTGGGCAGCCTGCGCTGCAACCTGGCGTTGTAGGCCGCGGCCACGCCGGGGCGGACCTCGCACGGTCCGCCGCCGGCGGCCTCGACCTGCTCGATCGCGTCGACGATGAGGTTCAGCTGGCTCTCGATCATCAGCAGCATCGACGAGTGCCCGAGCCCGGTGTTGGCGCCGGTCAGCTGGAAGTAGTTCGGGAAGCCGGGCACGACGGTGCCGAGGTAGGTCTGCCCGAACGCCTCGGCGAGCGTCCGGCCGCCGCGGCCGGCCACCTTCCCGAACATCGGGTTGTCGGTCACGTGGAAACCGGTCGCCAGTATGACCGTGTCGACCCTGTGCTCGGTGCCGTCCGCGGTCACGACGCCGTCGGCGCGAAACTCGATGATCTTCTCGGTGACCAGGCTGACGTTCGGCCGCGCGATCGCCGGGTAGAAGTCGTTCGAGGGCAGCACACGCTTGCAGCCGAGGTCGTATGTCGGTGTCAGCTGCGCCCGCATCGCCTCGTCGGTGACCGCGCTTTCCATGTGCCTGCGCCACATGACTTCGGCCCGCTTGAGGATCTTCGGGTTCTTCACGAAGCCGATCGCCAAAAGCTCGCGCAACCAGTAGACCGCGATCCTGTTGGCCCGCTGCGCCGGCGGCAGCAGCGTGTACAGGGCCTTCGTCCGCTGTTTCACCGGGTGATTGTTGTGCGGCACGACGAAGGGAGCGGTCCGCTGGAAGACCGTCAGACGCTCGACCGCGGGCTGGATCGACGGCACGATCTGGATCGCCGACGCCCCCGTGCCCACGACCGCCACCCGGCGGCCCTCCGGCCGCCAGTCGCCGTCCCACCTTGCCGAGTGCATGATCGTCCCGGCGAATGTCTCAATCCCAGGAATGTCTGGCAGCGACGGCTCGACCAGCGAGCCAACCCCGGCGATCAGGTAGCGGGCCGCGAGCTGGCTCTTGGTAGTGCTGATCAGCCACTGGCCGGCTTCCTCGTCCCAGCGGGCCGCGGTTACCTCGTGACCGAACCGCAGGTACCTCGTGAGCCCGTGCCTGGCCGCGATCTGCCGCAGGTACTCCCAGAGCTCCGGCTGCGACGGATAGCTCTCCGACCAGTCTGGCTTCAGCGCGAATGAATACGAGTACAGGTTCGACTGCACGTCGCACCGGCAGCCAGGGTAGGTGTTGTCCCGCCAGGTACCGCCGACGTCGTCGGCCCGCTCCAGGACGACCATGTCCCTGTGGCCTGCCTGCTGCAGCCGGATGGCGGCTCCGAGGCCGGAGAATCCAGCGCCGATGATCACGAACGTCACGTGCTCGGGCGCGCTGTCGGCGGTCATGGCTAGCTCCTGGCAGCGACAAACAAGCATGAACCGAATTCCAGGCTAACCTGCATCTTCGTCTTGCACGTGATTCACGTCCACGATGCAGAACCGGTTGCCCTCGGTATCGGCTGGCACCACGAAGTCCGGATCGGCCGGGTAGCTGTCCCAGGCCAGCCGCTCAGCTCCGAGCGCGACCAGCCGATCTGCCTCGGCGCATGTCCCGATGATCGCAGGCGGGGCAAACACTTTGCCGGGTCCGCTTATCGGTTTGCCGCGGCGGGCCGCGTCGTGATGGGCTGACCGCCCCGAGCCGCACGTCTGGACCCCCGAGCCGCGACGCTGAGCGCGGGACCCGGGCGAGCCGCTGCACGGTCGGCGACGCGGGGATGCCACGATGGAGCCGTGGTAGAGCTTAAGACACCGGCGGAGATCGAGGCGATGCGGCCGGCCGGGCGCGTCGTGGCGACCGCGCTGCAGGAGATCCGCAAGCACGCAGCCGTCGGCGTAAGCCTGACAGAACTCGATCAGCTGGCCCGGGGCGTCCTGGCCGAGAACGGCGCGACCTCGCCGTTTCTCGGTTACCAGCCGAGCTTCGCGCACTCGCCGTTTCCCGGCGTGATCTGCTCATCGGTGAACGACGTCGCGCTGCACGGCATCCCTGGGCCGTACCGGCTGGCCGACGGGGACCTGGTCAGCATCGACTTCGGCGCCACCCTGCACGGATGGACCGGCGACTCAGCCATCTCGTTCACAGTCGGCACGCCGCACCCGGCCGACCTGCGGCTGATCGAGACCGCCGAGCGGGCGCTGGCAGCGGGGATAGCCGCCGCGAAGCCCGGCGGCAGGCTCGGTGACGTGTCGGCGGCGATCGGCGCCATCGCGCGGGCAGCCGGTTACGGGCTGCACACCGACTTTGGCGGGCACGGCGTTGGCCACACCATGCATGAGTCGCCGTCGGTGCCTAATGACGGCAAGGCCGGCCGTGGGCTGAAGCTGGAGCCGGGACTGGTCATCGCCATCGAGCCGTGGTTCATGGCTGGCGGCCACGACAGCTATCGCATCGACGACGACGGCTGGACGCTGCGCAGCGGCGACGGCAGCCGGGCGGCGCATGTCGAGCACACGGTGGCCATCACAGTCGCCGGCCCGCAGATCCTCACCACGCTCTAGGCCCGCCGGGCCGGCTGGCTGAGCCAGTCCGCGGCCATATCCGCTTGCCACGCTGGCGCCGGCATCGCGATCATGATCACGTGATGTGGCCAGACGACGAGCACGGCGCCAAGGCGCCGCCGGCGGCCGAGGGCAGCCGCTTGCCCTGGACCGCCATTCCCGCCCATTTGCGGGCGACAGTGGAACGGCGGCTCGGCGGCCGGGTCGTCGAGTCCGTCACGCAGCCCGGAGGGTTCTCGCCCGGCGTCGCCGTGCGGCTGCGCCTGGCCGACGGCCGACGGGCGTTCGTGAAGGCCGTCGGCGACATCAATCCGGAGTCACCCGACATCCATCGCGCGGAGGCGCGCATCGCCGGTGCCTTGCCGACTGGCACACCCGCACCACGCCTGCTGGGCTGCATCGATGCGGACGGCTGGGTCATCCTGATGCTGGAGGACATCGAGGGCCAGACGCCGGCGATGCCGTGGCAGGCAGCCGAGCTTGACCGGGTGCTGGCCGCCATGACCGACCTGGCCGTAGCGATGACGCCCGCGCCAATCGAGGCGCCAGGGGTGGCAGCCCGGTTCAACGCGCTCGGCCGGGGGTGGCGGGAGCTGGCGCGGTCCTGGCCAGTCGGCGCCGCGCGGCTTGATCCTTGGGTCGCCGACCACCTGGATGAGCTCGTAGCGCTGGAATCGGGCTGGGAGGCCGCTGCCTCGGGCGCGACGCTCGTTCACGCCGACGTCCGGGCCGACAACATCCTGCTGACGGAGGACCGGGTGGTCTTCGTCGACTGGCCATGGGCCTGCCTGGCCGCGCCGTGGTTCGACCTCGTCGCGATGCTGCCGAGCGTGGCGATGCAGGGCGGACCGCAGCCCGAGGAGATCCTCGCTCGTCATCCGGTCGCGAGCGGCGCGGACCCCACCGCGATCACGGCGGTGGCAGCCGCGCTCGCCGGGATGTTCGTGTGGCTCGCCGGGCGGCCGGACCCTCCGGGGTTGCCGACGGTGCGCGCGTTTCAGCGCCGGCAGGGCGAGGTTGCGCTGGCCTGGCTGCGCGGGAGGACGGGCTGGCGGTGAGGATCGCTAGCTCGGAGGAGTGATGGTCACGGTGGAGGAGCTGATATTGCCGTTGCCCAGGTAGGCGTAGATGGTGGCGTCGGTATCGCTCGATACCTGCACGGTCGTGGCCTGGAAGCTGACCGAGCTCTGCCCGGCCGGGACGACGACGGTGGCCGGCACGCTGAGCACGCCATCGGTCGACTGCAGGACGACGGTCGTAGCGGTGTCGACCGGCCCGGCCAGGTTGAGGTCGGCGGTGAATCCGTCGCCCCCGGTAACAGACGCTGGCACGTTCGTGAACGACGAGAGCCCGGGCTCGATGACGATCGGCAGCGACGCCTGCACGCCGTCGACGACCGCGTCAAGCTCGGTATGCACGGGGCTGGTCACGTCGGCGGTGTTGATATACACGTAGCCGTTGTCGGTCCCGGCGGTGATGTCGGTCGAGGTCTGCTGCAGCTCGACCGCCGAACTCGGCGAGGAGAACGTGACAGTCAGCCCGCCCGCCGGCGCGGGGTTGCTGAGCAGTACCTCGTACTCCAGGTCGAATTCCTGTCCGTAGACCGGGCCGGCTCCGGCCTGGGACAACAGCGTCACGCCATCGCTGCTGTTCCACGGGGCCAGGATCGTCGTCGACGCCCGCAGCGTGCGGCCTCCGAACGTGGCCGACAAGGTGACGACCGTGTCCTTCGCGACGGTCTGGACCGTGGCGTTGAAGTCGCCACCCAGGCTTCCGGCCTGGAAAGTCACGGTGGCAGGCACCGTGACCGCCGCGCTTGACGACGCCATGTGCACGGTGTACCCGCCGGCCGGAATCACGCCGGTGAACAGGGCTTCGGGATCGACGCAGTTGGGCTCCGAGCAGGACGGGATCGTGAAGCTCGACAGGCCAGGATCGACGGTGATCGTCCGGCTGAGGGCCCTGGAGCCGTACCTCGCGGTGAGCTTCGCTACGAACTGGCCGAGCTCGTCGGACTTCGGGTTGAGCGGGACGGTCATGGTGTCGTAGTAGCGGCCGACGGTAACCCTCGCCGGGACCGGCAGGTGGGAGTTGGTGCTACTCAGTGAGACCCGGATCGGGGAGATTGGCGCGCAGGTCAGCCTGATGGTGGCATCGACCTGACTGCCGACGAAGGTCAGGTCAGGCAGCGAGAGAGCGCTGAGCCTCGGGCTCCGGCACAACGGCGGCGTCCTCGTGACCGTCAGGGCGGCGTCACGGTGTATCCGGCCGAGCACCGCCTGGATATCGCCGTGCCGGGCGGCGCGGGTGACAGCCGTCCTCACGGTGGCAGTCGCCGAGGCCTTGCGCCTGGCTACGACCACGCTGGTCGGCACGCTGACGCCTTTGAACCCCTTGAGCTGCAGCTTCACCGCGGCCGGGGTCGCGCAGCTCAGCACGACCGTGACCTTGTCAGACGCGCCGCCGGGCACCGATGGAGTCGCGAGCGCGACCGACTTGAGCGCCGGATGACAGGCAGCGACCGTGGTGGCCGCGGCGAACTGCAGCGGCACCAGCACGGACGTGGCTGCGAGGGTAAACACGGCCAGGGCAAGGCGCTTGGACATGGCGCGCTCCAGCTTCGATCCGATCCCCGTTTAGCCATCAATATAGAGACTTTTTAGCGCTTGGCCAGGAAAAGAGCCGGCGGATGCCGACCGCGCGCGCCAGCCGATCTCCGCAAAGAGGGTAAAAGCCTGAATGTCTCGGATCCTGCTCCGGCCGAAATCAAGCCAGGCCAGAATGTTCCAGCGACGAACTGTTAGCAAACGCTAGCATTACGGTCGTAAGATATTGCTCGCCGAACGTGAGAACGAGCCACTACCGCTGCGACGGCAGCCTCACTGAGGCAGCTCGCCAGGCGGGCGAGTCTCCGGACTCGACGGCGCTATCCAACGGCCCAGCGGGCACAGGTGTCCGGAACACCGCCTAATATCGTTCCGGCAGCGAGGCTAGCCGCTGAGTCTGTGCGATGTCCGACGATTCCGGGGGTCCAGGCAGCGGCGAGCGGCCGATTTACTGGCTCGAGCAGGCTCCGATGGGGGTGCACTACGTGACGGGATTGTCCGCCGGCCCCAGCCGGTCCGGCCGGGCCGGTGAGGCAGGCGGATTTGGCGGCGAACGTTAACGAGCACGCCGGCCCGGATCCGGCGGGCCAGTCCGCAGTGATTGAGAGCGCCCGCGTCTCCGGCTCGGACCTCGCCGCCGACGCAGCGCCCGCGGTCGACGCTTCCCAAGCGGACCGAGCAGGGCGGCCGACGTCGGCCGCGGGTCCGTCCGAGCCGGGCAAGCCGACCGGCCCGATCGACCGGCTCATGAGCTGGATCATCCGCAAGCTGTCGTGGAGCAGGCTCTCCAACCCCCGCGTCGCGGTCGGGGTCACCGCGGCCGGCCTGCTGCTCGCAATGATCGTCGGGGCCACGGCGCCGAACTCCCAGACCATCAGGTATGTCTGGCTGCCGCTCACCAACCTGACGTCGCTGGTGCTGCACGGCGGCCATCAGCTAGTGAAGAACGGCCCGCACGACCTGATCGCCTCGATCACCCTCTACCTCGCCGTCATCCTGGCCTGCCTCGGCCTGGCCGGCATGCTCTGGGCGCACAGCCAGGGGTGGCGTCCGAACCCGCGGCGGCTGTTCCTGGCCAGCAGCGTGGTCGTGGCGATATTCGCCTGCCTCACGCCCGTGGGATCGTCGGACACGGCCACCTACGCGGTCTACGGCCGGATCGCCGCGCTTGGCCTCAACCCGTATTCGGCCTGGGCGATAAAGTGGTGGCTCCCGCACCATCAGCCCGCTTACTACCAAGTCCTGGTCTACGAGTGGAAGACGCAGCCATCGGTCTACGGCCCGGTCGCCACCTGGATCCAGTCTTTCGCCGCGCACATCGGCGGCCCCAGCCCCCAGACCACGATCTGGGTGCTGATGATCCTGAACGCGCTCGTATTCCTCGCCGTTGGCGTGCTGCTGCTCAAGACCTCCGATGACCCGATCCGGGCGACGCTGTTCTGGACCGCGAACCCGGTCCTCATCCTGGAGCTCGTCGGCGGCGGCCACTTCGACACGTTCGTGGCGGCGGCGGCCATCGCGGCCATCCAGCTAACCAGGCGGACCAGGGGGATCTGGTCGGACGTCCTGATCGGCGTGCTCATCGGCGTGGGCTGCGGGATCAAGGTAACGGCTGCGCTCGTCGCGCTCGGCCTGGCCTGGACGCTGCTGCGCCGCCGCGAGTACCTGCGCGTCAGCCGGATCGCGCTGGCCGCCATGGTGACGGTCGCGGCCGAGTACAGCTACTACGGCCTCAGCGGGCTGAAGCCGCTGTTCGACGGGTCGCAGTGGGTCAGCCTGCCGTCGGTGCTGTGGATTCCGTGGCGGATCGCCGAGCTGGCGGGCGTGAGCCAGGCGGCACTGGCCCTGCCCATCAGCATCGTGTGGATCACAGCCATGTTCGTCGTGGCGTGGCTGCTCTACCAGCGGATCTCGGCCGACCAGCCGCGCGAGGTGGTCGCTCCGTTCGCCCTGACGTTCGCCTACATCCTCGTCTCGCCGTGGGTGTACGCCTGGTACACCGCGCTGCCCTGGGTCGTGCTGACCCAGGTGCCGCGCAACCGGATGACCCGCTGGCTGACGATCGTCACGGTCGTCCTGGCCATCTGGCACTCCAACGGGGGATGGGTCCCGTCCGGGCAGATATGACGTCCCCGCCCGCCGCGGGGCGGGCGCGGCCGACTGACTCCGACTCGACCCCAGACAGCAGCGAGCCGGGCCTGGCGGGGGGTCAGGCCCGGCTCGCTGGTAAAGCTGCTCGCGCGGGCCGTCGGGGGGGTAGACGGCCCGGCGCGAGCAGCTAGCTTGCGTAGTCCAGCAGCGGTTGCGCGCGGCTGGGGTGACGCAGCTTGGAGAGCGACTGCTTCTCAAGCTGGCGGATCCGCTCCCTGGTGAGGCCGAGCGCCTTGCCGATCTCATCCAGCGTGTGCGGGTTGCCGTCGTACAGGCCGAACCGCATCGACATGATCGTCGCCTCGCGCGGCGTCAGCGCGTCCAGCGCGTTCCGCAGCTGGTCGGCCATCAGCTGGCGGTCAACGAGCTCTCCGGCCTCCGGCGCGTCAACGTCCTCGATCAGGTCGCCGATGCTGGTCTCGCCGTCCTCACCGATCGTCGAGTCCAGGCTGATCGGCTGGCGGCTGGTGCGCAGCAGCTCCTCGATCTGGTCCGGCGTGCGGTCCAGCTCGACGGCCAGTTCCTCCGGCGTCGGCTCCCGGCCGAGCCGCTGATGCATGTCCCGCTCGACGCGGCTCAGCTTGCTCAGCATCTCCAGCACGTGCACGGGGAGCCGGATCGTCCGGGCGGAGTCCGCGAACCCGCGCTGGATCGCCTGCCGGATCCACCACATCGCATACGTGGAGAACTTGTAGCCCTTGGTGTAGTCGAACTTCTCCACCGCCCGGATGAGCCCCAGGTTGCCTTCCTGGACCACGTCGAGCAGGGACAGCCCGCGGTCGGAGTACTTCTTAGCGACCGACACCACCAGCCGCAGATTGGCCTCAAGCATGTGCGCCTTCGCCCGCCGGCCGTCCTCCGCGACGAGCTCCAGGTCCGCCCTGAGCTGGCTGGACAGCCTGCGCTCGGTCTCCAGCTTGTGCTCGGCGTAAAGACCGGCCTCGATCCGCTTGGCGAGGTCGACTTCCTCCTCGGCGGTCAGCAGCTGCCGGCGGC
>JASHOL010000322.1 GCA_030041135.1 Streptosporangiaceae bacterium
GGCGGTCGGGCCCGATGCCGTTGGTCAAGGCCCTGGCGAGGCCTCGTCCCCCGAGCCGGACGTTCTGACCAGCCTGGTGCTGGCCGATGACTTGCCAGACGGCCTCGTGATTGCAGACCAGGCCGGCCGGGTTGCGGTGTTCAACCGAGCGGCCAGCCGGCTGACGGGGATCGCGCCGTCCCTCGCCCTTGGCCGGGACGTCCGCCAGGTCCTGCCGCTGCGGGATCGTGATGATCGCTGTTGGTGGACGCTGATGCGACCCTATGGCGGCCTGTCGACCCGCACCCGGCATCCGGAGCGGTCGCTGTATCTCCCCGACGGTACCGAGCTCCTCGTTACGGTCGGGTACGTTCGCGCCTCGCGCGGCCGCAACTCGCCTCATGGGCGGGAGCCAGATCCCGGCGCAGTGCGGCGCATAGTTATCACCCTGCGCAGCGCCCAGCAGCGGGCGCGGCTCGAGCGCAGCCGCGCCGACCTGGTGTCGACGGTGGCCCATGAGCTTCGCTCACCGCTCACCAGCGTCAAGGGATTCACCGCCACGCTGCTGGCGAAGTGGCCGAGGTTCACCGACGATCAGAAACGCGTGATGCTGGAGACGGTTAACGCTGACGCGGACCGCGTGACCAGGCTGATCACCGAACTGCTGGATGTCTCCAGGATTGAATCGGGCCGCATCGAGCTGCACCGGGAGCTCGTCGACATCCCCGCGTGCGCCAGGAAGATCATCACCGGGCGAGTGGCGGCGGGAGACCTGCCCGACCGATACGTGGTGGACGTGCGGCCTGGCCTGCCGGAGACCTGGCTGGACGCCGACAAGCTCGACCAGATCCTGGCCAACCTCATCGAGAACGCCGTCAGGCACGGTGCTGGTACGGTAACCACTGTGGTAGAGCCGGCGAGGTTGGCTGGGGGCCCTGGCGTGGCCGTAGCGGTCCGTGACCAGGGTCCTGGCATCGCGCCCGAGCTTGCGCCGCGGGTATTCGGTCGGTTCTGGCGCGCCAAGCGCCGGGGCGGTGCCGGCCTGGGGTTGTTCATCGTGAAGGGCCTGGTAGAGGCACACGGCGGGGAAATTACCGTGCAGCAGGCACCCGGCGGCGGGGCGGAGTTCCGATTTACCGTGCCCGCCGGGACGCCTGAGTTCGGCTAACCGGCGGGCCAGCGCTACCTCGTTCCTTACAACTGCGCCGGGTTGCTGGGTCATGGCACCAGGAGCCGGGCGCGGTCCCGATGCCGCTTCCTAACTGCTGGAGACTCTGTACCGATGTCCGCACCAAATAAGGCTTATGACCCCGTGGAGGTGGCCATGCTCGCACCCGAGGAGGTGCAGCGCATGCAGGCCGACGCGCTCGCGGCCATCGCCGCCGCAACGGGCCTGGACGCGCTGAAGGCAGTACGACTGGCCCATGCCGGAGACCGGGCACCCATCACGCTGGCCAACGCGGAGATTGGCGCGCTGCCCCCCGCCGCCCGTGCCGACGCGGGCAAGCGCGTCGGCACGGCACGGGCGGCCATTCGCGAAGCTCTCGCCGCCCGACAGGTTGAACTGGAAGCCGAACGCGATCAGCGGGTGCTAATCGAGGAGGCAGTGGATGTGACGCTGCCATGGGACCGGGGGCTAGAAGGGGCTCGGCATCCGGTCACTATCATGAGCGAGCGCCTAGCGGACGTATTCGTCGATATGGGCTACGAGGTCGCCGAAGGACCCGAGGTCGAGGCCGAATGGTACAACTTCGACGCGCTGAACTTCCCGCCCGACCACCCGGCCAGGGAGACGCAGGACACCATCTTCGTCGAGGGGCCTGACCCGGCCGTTCGATCCGGCGTGGTCCTGCGGACTCACACCTCGCCGGTGCAGATTCGCTCCCTGCTGACCAGGCCCTTGCCGCTGTACGTGGTGAGCCCAGGCAAGTGTTTCCGCAGCGACGCACTGGATGCAACGCACAGCCCGGTGTTCCATCAGATCGAGTGCCTGGCTGTAGACGAAGGCCTGACCATGGCCGACCTGCGCGGTGCGATCAACGCGTTCGTCGAGGCCGTGTTCGGCGAGGGGCTCCAGACCCGCCTGCGGCCCGACTTCTTCCCGTTCACCGAGCCGTCCGCGGACGTGTCGATGCAGTGTCACGTCTGCCGCGCCGAATCGACCAAGCCGGGCGCTGACCCATGCCGTGTCTGCCGCTCCCAGGGCTGGGTCGAGATCGCCGGCTGCGGCATGGTCAACCCGCGGGTGCTGGTGGCCTGCGGCATCGACCCTGACCGCTACAGCGGCTTCGCGTTCGGCCTCGGCATTGAGCGTTCCGTCATGATCAGGCACGGCGTAGCCGACATCCGCGACACGTTCGACGGTGACGTGCGCTTCAGCCGCGCACTCGGAATGGAGGCGTGATGCGGCTACCGCTGTCGTGGCTCCTCGAGTACGCGGCCATCGCGCCCGCGGGGGCGCCGATTGGCTCCGAGCCCGAGATCGACGTGCAGGAAGTTGCCCGCAGGCTGACCGCGTGCGGGCTTGAGGTTGAGTCAGTCGAGCCAGTCGGGCACGACATCTCCGGGGTCGTCGTCGGCGAAGTGCTGGACGTTGAGGAGCTAACCGGCTTCAACAAGCCCATCAGGTACTGCCAGGTGTCCACTGGCGACGGCCAGGACCGACATGTGATCTGTGGCGCGACGAACTTCGCGGCCGGCGACTATGTGCCGCTGGCACTGCCTGGTGCGGTGCTGCCCGGCGGGTTCGAGATCAGCGCGCGCAAGGCCTACGGCCGGGTTTCCGAGGGCATGATCTGCTCCGCGGCGGAGATGGCCATCGGCGATGACCACACCGGCATTCTCGTGCTGCCCGCGGACGCGCCGCTCGGCACGGACTTCGTCGCCTACGCCGGCCTGCGCGACGTGGTGCTCGACGTAAACGTCACACCCGACAAGGGCTTCGCGCTGTCGGTCCGCGGCATCGCGAGGGAGTTGGCGATCGCCTACCAGGTGCCGTTCGCTGATCCGGCGGACGTGGGACTGCCTGCCGACGTGGACTCCCCGGCGCCGTCGGCCTATCCGGCCAGCATTGCTGACCCGACCGCGTGTGACCGGTTCGTTCTGCGCGAGGTGCACGGCATCGACCTGGGCGCGAGAACACCGCTGAAGATGCGCATCCGGCTCGCCAGGGCCGGGCAGCGCACCGTCTCCCTGGCCGTCGACGTGACGAACTACCTGATGCTGGAGCTGGGCCAGCCGTTGCACGCCTTCGACCGGGCCAAGCTGACCGGGCCGATCGTCGTCCGGCGGGCCCGGCCGGGCGAGACCCTGGAGACGATCGATCACGTGCAACGCTCGCTGGATGCCGAGGACATCCTGATCACCGACTCGTCCGGCCCGATCGGGCTGGCGGGCACGATGGGCGGCGTCGCGACCGAAGTGTCTGCCGAGTCACGTGACGTGGTGATCGAGGCCGCGCACTTTTCCGCCCGCGGCGTCGCCAGGATGAGCCGTCGGCACAAGCTCGGTTCCGAAGCGTCCGCCAGGTTCGAGCGCGGCGTCGATACCGAACTGCAGCTGCGAGCTGCTAGCCGGGCCGGAGCCACGCTGGCCGCGCTCGGCGGAGGCACGCTGGATCCCGGGCGCACGGTCGTGACCGAGCCAATCGACCCTGTGAACATTCAGATGGCGGCCGACTACCCCGACTCGGTCGCGGACGTCGTCTATGGGATTGATGTCGTGACGAGCCGGCTCCGCGAGGTTGGCTGCGTCGTCGAGGTGCTGCCCGCCGACACCGCCGTCGACGATCGGGACGCAGGCGATTATCAGGGCGCCGCCCGGGCCGATTACGACTCCCGTGCTGGCGGAGCCGCCGCCGCGGATCACCGGCCCAGTCATGGTCGGCACGAGCACGTTCGGCACGACCGCTCCGGGCGGCTACTGATGGTGACGCCGCCGTCGTGGCGGCCGGATCTGACCGACCCCGCCGATCTGGCCGAGGAGGTCATCCGGCTGGAGGGTTACGAGAACATCCCGGTGAACGAGGTCCGGGCTACTGCCGGTCGCGGGCTCACCGAACGGCAGCGGCTGCGGCGGTCCACCGGGCGAGCGATCGCCGACGCCGGGTATGTCGAGGTGCTCAGCTCGCCGTTCGCGTCGGCCGCTGACTTTGACCGGCTGCAGTTGCCCGCCGACGACGCGCGCCGGATCGCCGTCAAGATTGCCAATCCGCTCAGCGACGACGAACCGCTGATGCGCACGACGCTGCTACCTGGCCTCTTCCGGGTGCTGACAAGGAACGTCGGTCGCGGCTTCGCCGACGTGGCGCTGTATGAGTTCGGGCTGGTCTTCCGGCCGCGACCTGACCAGGCTCCGACCGCGCCGATCCTGCCGGTCGACCGGGGCCCGTCGGTCCAGGAGGTGGCCGAACTCGATGCGGCCCTGCCGCGTCAGCCGCTGCGCATTGGCGCCGTCCTGTGCGGCAACCGCGAGCTGCCTGGCTGGTGGGGCCAGGGTCGCGCCGCCGGCTGGCAGGACGCCATCGAGTTGGCCAGGGTCGTGCTGCGCATCAGCCGGGTACCGTTCGAGATCCGGGCTGATCAGCATGATCCCTGGCATCCCGGCCGCTGCGCCGCCATCTACGTGCAGTCCTCCGCGGGTCACGAATGGCTGGCCGGCCACGCCGGCGAACTCCACCCGCGGGTGATAGCGGCGTTCGGCCTGCCCGCTCGCACCGCGGCCATGGAGGTGGAAATGTCGGTCATCGAGACCGCCGCCGCCCTCGCTCCGGCGCAAGCACCGGAGATGTCCAGCTACCCACCTGCAGTGCAGGACGTGGCGCTTGTCGTTCCGGCCGGCGTGCCAGCAGCGGAGGTGGAGCAAGCGCTGGTAGCTGGAGCAGCCGGGGCCGGCGACCTGGTGCTCGAGGACCTCAGGCTGTTCGACGTCTACACCGGCGAGCAGGCCGGCGAGGGGCGCAAGTCACTCGCCTATACTCTGCGGTTCCGCGCGCCGGACCGGACCCTGACCGCTGAGGAGGCAACCGTCGCCAAGGACGCCGCAGTCGCCGAGGCGGCCAGGCGGACCGGGGCAGTCCTGCGCGGCGCATCGTAGGACCGCGACTGAGCAACAACTGGCCGGATCCGCGAGGACTCGGATGGGCTGGCTGCGCGAACCCCGCGCGCCCAAGCGGCCGCCTGCGCGGTGAATTCACGGACGCGGTGATCATGCGCGACTATTTCTGCTTGCCCGGTCGTCAAGTGTCATGCCGCCAGCATGACCGGCAGGTCGGGCAGATCGGCGCGCGCTCGCATGGTTGGGGAAGATTGGTGTCGTGGTGTGGCGACAGCAATCTCCCCCAGCCAGCGCCACGAACGCTGATTTGTGCAATTTGCGGCGGAGGTGACCTAGGGCCGGCGCCGCTGGGTGGTCTTTTGGGGCCGCGGTGTGCGCACGAGCTCGGAGCACCACGGCTTCCGTCTCAGGCGCTGCGCAGCCGCCGTCGGCTCGCGGCTGGACCGCTATTCCGCTCCAGGGTCCGGATCAGTATGCTCTTCACGCTCGCAGCAGTTAATGCTGATAAATCCAAGCTTAGATGCCGAGGTAGACGCATGCTGAAATCCGCTCAAGGCCGGGCCGCAATAGTGCTGTCGGGCAGTGCCGTCGCGCTTGCGGCCTTCACCTTTCCGGCCCAGGCCGCCACGGCTGCCACAGGGTGGCGAGCCATCACCACGATCGGCGCCAAGGGCCACGAGGCGATCATGACCGGGGTCGATGCGGTCAGCGGCAACGACGCGTGGGCGGTCGGATACGAGGCCACGTCCAACGGCAAGAACCCGGCCGGACCGGTCGAACACTGGGCCGGGCGTTCCTGGCAGCCGGTGAAGCTGCCGACGAAGGTCGCGAAGGCCTGGTCGAGTGCGGTCAACGACGTCGTCGTGGGTGCGTCATCCGCGACGGACATGTGGGCGGTCACGGCCTTCCCCGGTGCCAAGGGCGATGAGTACCTGCGGCTATCCGGCCGCACGTGGACGACGGGCGGGCTGCCCGGAGCGTCCGGCAGCTCCTTTGTGGTGGTGAGCTCGGTGATCGTGCTCAAGTCCGGCACCTGGGTCTTCGGCGGCAAACTCGACCTGCTGAGCACCCAGCCGACGATCGTCCCCTACGCCGCGCACTACAACGGGCGCCGCTGGGGCACCGTGAAGGTCCCCGCGGACGGCGAGATCACCGCGGCGAGCGCGATCTCCGCCGACAATATCTGGGCCGTGACTGGCACCGCCTCCGTGGCGGAGGCGGTAACTGGGAGCGGGACGACTTCCGTTCCGTCCGTGGTAGTGCACTGGAATGGCAAGAGCTGGGAGAAGGTGGCGACGCAGCCGAGCCTGCCGACTGGCGGCGATCTCACCAGTATTACGGCCGGCAAGCAGCTACTGGTTGGCGGTGATGTGGCGACGAGCAGTGGCGCGACGACCGTCCAGTTCACTGACCAGCTCAGCGGTAGCAAGTGGAACGCGCCCGTCGACCTGCCGCGGTCCGGGGCCACTGCAAAAACGACGGGCGGCCTTCCTTATCAGATCGAGAGCCTGGTTCCGGCCGGCGCTGGCAGCTACTGGGCACTGTCCGACAACCTGAACTTGGTGGCGCCGATGCTCTGGCACTACGCAGGCGGCAAGTGGTCGGCGGTAGCCAGCCCGACGTTCGGCAGCAAGCATCGGGCGCTGCTGCAGTTGTCGGAGGTCCCAGGCTCGGCTTCGGTGTGGGGAGTCGGCGCGGTCGGATCCGCGTCGACTCCGAAGGGGCTCATCGCCCTGACCGGGCCGACCCCGCGCTGACCGAAGGATACGATCGCGCCCGGCCGGCCTTGCAGCCGAGAGCCGGCCGGGCTCGCATCGTCACCCGTTGCGGGTCAGGGAGATCAGCTCGGGAGTGTCGCGAGGATCTCGGTCGTGCCCTTGACGCACTTGGACGCGTTGCCGGTCTTCAGCATCTCGGGAGTGGGGAACGCCGAGCAGGTCCAGCCACTGATCTTCACCGGGCCGTTGCCGCCGGCTCCGGGTGCCTTTCCCTCGCGGATTGCCTCGGCGTATTCCTGCTCGACGGTCTTGGCGTCGGAGCACGATACGGCAGTGCTGTTGACCGAGAGGGTCACCGGCACGTGGGCGGCGGTCTGGCTGGCGCCGCAACTGATCGGCTTGGATGCACTCGTGCTCGGGCCGTGACCGCAGGCGCTCACCGCGAGTGAGCCAATGACGATGCTCGCCAGGCACAGCGAGGTGGGCAAATGCTGATAGGCCCGCCGGACCTGCATGGTCGTCTCCCTTCCGCGCCCATCATGCCGTCTGCACAGCTATCGCCCCAACCTGGATTGCAGATCTGGCTGTGCTTCGTTACCTCCTGCGTCCTGCGAATTGCATAATCAGTCACTCTTATGCATAATAATTCAGGCAGTGGGTGCCGGCCGTTGTGAGCGGCAGGTGGCGGCTGTCGCGGGTAGCGAGGGCGGGCAGCTGTCGCAGGTAGCCGCGGGTGGCGGCCGTTTCGGGCCGCGGCGGTGACCTTTTCGGGTAGCCGTGGCGGTCGTCGCGGGTAGCGCAGGCGGTGGCAGTTGTCGGTAGGGCCGATGGTGGCCGTTGTGAACAGGGCCGGGTGGAGGGTGGATGGGCGCGCTGGTGGCGGTAGTCGGCGCCAGCGGATACGTCGGCGGCGAGCTGCTCAGGCTGGTGGCTGCTCATCCTGACCTCGAGCTGGCCGCCGTTACCGCGGACCACAACGCGGGTAAGACGGTCGGCGAGCTGCACCCGCAGCTCGCGGGCGTCCCGAGCCTGGCCGGCCTCGTCCTGCGGTCACACGAAGCCGCAGCCCTGGCCGATTGCGATCTGGTCTTCCTCGCGCTTCCGGCGGGCCAGTCCGCCGACATCGCGGATATGGCGCACGCCGGAACCAAGATCGTGGATCTTGGCCCGGACTTCAGGCTCGCCGATCCGGACGCGTGGAATCGCCACTACGGCGGCCGGCACGCGGGCCACTGGGTCACCGGCATTCCCGAGCTTCCCGGTGCCAGGGCGCAGATCCGGCAGACCAACGAAGTCGCGGCGCCTGGCTGCTACGCCACCGCCGCGATCCTGGCGCTGGTCCCGCTCGTCTCGGCTGGCCTGGCCGACCCGGCCGACGTCGTAATCGTCGCGGCCTCAGGCACCTCCGGGGCCGGCCGGGCCCCAAGAGCCGACCTGCTGGCCAGTGAGGTGCTGGGATCGGTGAGCGCCTATCAGGTTGGCGGTGCGCACCGGCACACGCCGGAGATCGAGCAGGCTCTCGCGGCTGCCGCGCCCGGCCAGGAAGTCCGAGTCAGCTTCACCCCGCTGCTCGTGCCCATGCCGCGTGGCATCCTCGCGACCTGCACCGCCCAACTCGGTGATGACGAGGCAACGACGGACGTGGCTCGCGACGTGCTCGTCGCGTCGTATGGGCGCGAGCCGTTCGTGACCGTGCTGCCCGAGGGAAGCTGGCCTGCGACCTCGTCGGTGGCGGGCTCCAACGGCGCGCACCTGCAGGCGGCCGTCGACACCAGGGCGGGCCGGGCCGTCGTGGTCGCGGCGATCGACAACCTCGGCAAGGGCGCCGCCGGCCAGGCCGTCCAGAACGCCAACCTCATGCTCGGCCTGCCCGAGACCGCCGGCCTGACCGCGATCGGAGTTGCGCCGTGACCGTCACCGCACCGCTCGGGTTCCGCGCGGCCGGCGTCGCGGCCGGCATCAAGGAATCTGGCGACAAGGACGTGGCGATCGTCATCAACGACGGGCCGTCGGCCGCGGCGGCCGGCGTGTTCACGGCCAACCGGGTCAAGGCGGCGCCGGTTCTTTGGAGCCAGCAGGTGCTGTCCGGCGCGCACGTGCGGGCCGTGGCGCTCAACTCTGGCGGCGCGAACGCGTGCACCGGTCCGGCCGGGTTCCAGGACACGCACAAGACCGCCGAGCACCTGGCGGGACAACTCGGAATCTCCGCCAGCGAGGTGGCAGTGTGCTCGACCGGCTTGATCGGCGACCGCCTCCCGCTTGACAAGCTGCTGGCCGGGCTGGACGTCGCCGTGACCAAGGCATCGGTCGAGGGCGGGGTCGCGGCCGCGGATGCGATCCGGACCACCGACACAGTCGCGAAGACCTCCGCGGTCCAGGGCGCCGGTTACCTCGTCGGCGGGATGGCAAAAGGCGCCGCGATGCTCGCGCCTGCGCTGGCGACGATGCTCGCGGTACTGACCACCGATGCCGACCTGACGTCCGCGGAGCTCGGTCAGGCCCTGGGCGAAGCCGTGCGCACCACGTTCAGCCGGCTCGACACTGACGGCTGCATGTCAACCAACGACACGGTGCTGCTGCTGGCCAGCGGCGCGGCCCGCACGACGCCGGACCTGGCCGAGTTCACCGGCGTGCTGACGACGGCCTGCGCCGACCTCGCGGCCCAGATGCAGGCGGACGCCGAGGGCGCGAGCAAGGCCATCGCGATCGAGGTCACCAACGCCGCGTCGGAGGAGGACGCGGTCGAGGTGGCCCGCGCGATCGCGCGGTGCAACCTGCTGAAATGCGCCATCCACGGCGAGGACCCGAACTGGGGGCGAGTCCTCGCGGCGGTCGGCACGACCGGCGCGTCGTTCGAGCCGGACGAACTGGCCGTCGCGATCAACGGCGTGTGGGTGTGCCGGTCGGGCATGGCCGCCGAAGATCGCTCCGCCGTGGACCTGACCCCGCGCGACGTGGCGATCACCGTCGACCTCGCGGCCGGCCGTCATGCGGCGACGATCATGACCACCGACCTGACCGCCGCATACGTGCACGAGAACTCGGCGTACTCCACATGAAAACCCTTCAAGACGGGAACGAGGTCGCACTCCAGAAGGCCGCCACCCTGATCGAAGCGCTGCCCTGGCTTGAGCGCTTTCATGGTCAGACCGTCGTGCTCAAGTACGGCGGCAACGCAATGACCGACGAGCAGCTACGGCGTGCATTCGCCCAGGACGTGGTCTTCTTGCGCTATGCCGGCTTGAGGCCGGTAGTAGTGCACGGTGGCGGCCCGCAGATCAACGCGCAGCTCGACCGCCTAGGCCTGCGGTCGGTGTTCCGCGCTGGGTTGCGGGTTACCACGCCGGAGACCATGGACGTGGTCCGCATGGTGCTGACGGGTCAGGTGAACCGCGAGATCGTCGGCCTGATCAACGAGCACGGCCCGTTCGCCGTGGGCATGTCGGGCGAGGATGCGCACCTGCTGACCGCGCGGCGGCTGCAGGCCGAGGTCGACGGCGAGATGGTCGACATCGGCGAGGTCGGCGACGTCGAGTCGGTCAATCCGGGCGCGGTGACCGCGCTACTAGCCGACGGCAGGATCCCGGTCATCTCCAGCGTGGCCCGCGGCGTTACCGGCGGCGTCCTGAACGTCAACGCGGACACCGCCGCGGCCGCGCTGGCGATCGAGCTTCGCGCGGCCAAGCTGGTGCTGCTGACCGACGTCGCGGGCTTGTACCCGCATTGGTCGGGCCGGGACGCGGCGAGCGCGATCGATGCGAGGCCGATCAGCCAGCTCACCGCGGACGAGCTGGCCGCGCTCATGCCGGGCCTGTCTGACGGCATGATCCCGAAAATGGAGGCCTGCATGCGGGCCGTCCGCGGCGGCGTGCCGCAAGCGCACGTGCTCGACGGCAGGCTCCCGCACGCGATCTTGCTTGAGATATTCACCGACGCCGGAATCGGCACGATGGTCGTTCCGGCCGTGTCAGCCCGGGGGGACGACCCCCCGTACCCCCCGGTAGGAGATGCCGATGTCAGCAACTGACGTTCTGCAGGAGAAGTACGCGGCGAGCATGATGCTCACCTACGGAATGCCGCCGGTGGCCCTGGCCCGTGGCTGCGGCTGCACCGTCTGGGATGTCGACGGCAACAGCTATCTGGACCTGGTTGGCGGCATCGCGGTCAGCGCTCTGGGACACGCCCATCCGGCACTGATCGCGGCCGTGACCGAGCAGGTCGGCACGCTGGCGCACACCTCGAACCTGTACTTGCACGAACGGCAGGTCGAGCTGGCCGTGCGGCTAATCAGGCTGCTGGGCGTCGACGGCCGGGTGTTCTTCGGCAACTCGGGCGCAGAGGCCAACGAGGCGGCCATCAAGCTCGTGCGCCGCGCCCAGGGCGCCGAACGGCCGGTGATCGTCGCCGCCGATGGCGGCTTCCATGGCCGCACGATGGGCGCGCTTAGCCTGACCGGCAAGAGCTCGATCCGCGCGCCGTTCGGCCCGTTCGGGGTTGACGTGCGGTTCGTGCCGTTCGGTGACGCGGCCGCGCTGGCCGACGCGGTCCGCCAGGACACGGCCGCGGTTTTCCTGGAACCGTGCCTGGGGGAGGGCGGGGTCGTGCCCGCGCCGGCCGGTTACCTCAAGGCGGCCAGGGAAGCCTGTGATCAGGCGGGCGCGCTGCTGGTCGTCGACGAGATCCAGAGCGGGATCGGCCGGACCGGCGAGTGGTTCGCGCACTCGGCCGAGGGGATCACGCCGGACGTGCTCACGCTGGGCAAGGGCCTGGGGGGCGGGCTGCCCATCGGTGCCTGCGTCGGCATCGGCAAGTGCGGCTCGGCGCTCGGCAAGGGCGATCATGGCAGCACCTTCGGCGGGAACCCGGTCGCGTGCGCCGCGGCGCTCGCGGTGCTGGACACGATCGAGCGGGACGGGCTGCTGGCGAACGCGACCACGGTCGGCGCGAGCCTGGCCGCCGGAATTGAGGCTCTCGGGCATCCACTGGTGGCGGGCGTGCGCGGCGCCGGGCTTTGGCTCGCGATCGTGCTGGCCAAGCCCGTCGCCACCGCCGTGGCGGCCACGGCCCAGCGAGCCGGATTCCTGGTGAACGCCGCGCAGCCCGACGCGGTCCGGCTCGCGCCGCCGCTGATCCTCACCGCCGCAGAGGCGGATGCTTTCACCGAGGCTCTGCCCGCGATCCTCGACGCGGCCAGCGTCGTCGCCCCCAGTCAGGAGGCGTAATGCCGACCATACGTCATTTCCTGCGCGACGATGACCTGTCGCCGGCCGAGCAGGCTGAGGTGCTGGCGCTGGCCGCCGAGCTCAAGCACGCGCGGCTGCGCCGGCGGCCGCTCGACGGACCGCGATCGGTGGCGGTGCTGTTCGACAAGCCGTCACTGCGCACGCGGGTCTCGTTCGCGGTCGGCATCTCGGAGCTCGGTGGCTACCCGCTGGTGCTCGACCGGGCTGGCACCCACGCGGGCCGCGGCGAGACCGTCGAGGACATGACCAGGGTGCTGTCGAGGCAGGTCGCCGCGATCGTCTGGCGGACGTTCGGCCAGGAGCAGGTCGAGGCGATGGCGGCCGTCTCCACGGTGCCGGTCATTAACGCGCTGACCGACCAGTTCCATCCGTGCCAGGTGCTCGCGGACCTGCAGACGATCGCGGCCGCCTACGGGCGGCTCGGCGGGCTGACGCTGACCTTCCTCGGCGACGGCGCGAGCAACATGGCGAACTCCTACCTGCTGGGCGGCGCGACCGCCGGCCTGCACGTGCGGATCTGCGCGCCCGAGCAGTACTGGCCCGCGGGCGAGGTCGTCGATGCCGCCGCCGCGATCGCAGCCGGGACCGGCGGCTCGGTGACCGTGGGCGCCGACGCGCAGGAACTGTGCAAGGGCGTGGACGTCCTGGCGACCGACGTCTGGACATCGATGGGCCGGGAAGGGCAGGAGCGGGAGCGGGTCGCGGCGATGGCCGCGTACGCACTGGATGCGGCCAAGCTGACCCTCGCCAGCCCGTCCTGCCGGGTGCTGCACTGCCTGCCGGCCCATCGGGGCGAGGAGATCTCCGCCGAGGTGATTGACGGGCCGGCCAGCGCGGTCTTCGAGCAGGCCGAGAACCGGCTGCACGCGCAGAAGGCCCTCATGTGCTGGCTGCTCGACCGAAGCGGGATACCGGAGTGAACGCGAGCCCGGGCACCAAGGCCGCGCGGCACGCCAGGATCGCGGCGATCCTGGCGCAGCCCGCCCGGCCGGTTAGGTCACAGGAGGAACTGGCCGAGCGGCTGGCGGAGATCGGCTTCAAGGTCACCCAGGCGACGCTGTCGCGTGACCTGGAGGAGATCGGCGCGGTCCGCCTGCGCGGGCCGGACGGTGCGCTGGTGTACGCGCTGTCGGGCGATCCTGACCCTGGCGGCATCGGGAGGCCGGGCGAGATCCCTGGTGGCGTCGGAACGGTCGACATGACCGGCGTTGTCGCGGCCGCGGCCGTCGCGGGGGGACGATCCCACGTACCCCCCGCATGGGCGATGGAGCCGTCGGCCCGGCTGGCCAGGGTCGCCGCGGAGCTGCTCGTCACGGCCGAGGCCAGCGGCAACCTGGTCGTGCTGCGAACCCCGGCCGGGGCGGCGCAGCTGCTCGCCTCGGCCATCGACCACTCGGGCTGGCGGGCCGTGCTCGGCACCGTCGGCGGCGACGACACCGTGCTGGTGATCGCCAGGGAACCGGACGGCGGCGAGGAGCTCGCCCGTGCCTTCCTGCGGCTGGCTGAGCGCGGGGGTGGCGGGGGTCGTCCCCTGCGGCCAGCACCGCGGAGCGGCGCAAGCAGCCGGAAGACCGACAAATGAACGTGCACGCCGCGAACGAAAACAGGGAGGTACCGCGGTGACTGAGAAAGTCGTGCTCGCCTATTCCGGCGGCCTGGATACATCGGTGGCGATCGGGTGGATAGCGGAGCAGACCGGGGCCGAGGTCATCGCGCTGGCGATCGACGTCGGCCAGGGCGGCGAGGACCTGGACACGGTCAGGGCGCGGGCGCTAGCCTGCGGCGCGGCGTCGGCCGAGGTGGTCGATGCGCGGGCTGAGTTCGCCGCCGAGTTCTGCATGCCCGCGCTGCTGGCCAACGCGCTCTACATGGACCGCTACCCGCTGGTCTCGGCCCTGTCGCGCCCGCTGATCGTGAAGCACCTGGCCAGGGTGGCCAGGGAGAGCGGCGCGAGCATGGTCGCGCACGGCTGTACCGGCAAGGGCAACGACCAGGTTCGGTTCGAGGTCGGGCTGGCGGCGCTGGCGCCGGATGTCGCCTGCACGGCCCCGGTCAGGGACTCGGACATGACCAGGGACAAGGCGATTGCGTTCGCGGCCGAGAAGGACCTGCCGATCAACGTCACGTCCCGGTCGCCTTACTCGATCGACCAGAACCTGTGGGGCCGCAGCTGCGAGACCGGGCACCTGGAGGACATCTGGGAGGCGCCCCACGATGACGTCTGGGGTTACACCGACGATCCGGCCGCTGGCAAGCCTGCCGAGGAGATAACGATCAGCTTCGCGGCCGGCCTGCCGGTGGCGCTTGACGGCAAGCCGCTGGCGCCGCTGGCGATGGTCACTGAGCTGAATGCCCTGGCCGGAGGGCACGGCATCGGGCGGATCGACATGGTCGAGGACCGGCTGGTCGGGATCAAGAGCCGGGAGATCTACGAGGCCCCTGGCGCGATGACGCTCATCGCCGCGCACTCCGAGCTGGAGAGCGTGTGCCTGGAACGCGACCTGGCCAGGTTCAAGCGGCAGGTCGAGCAGCGCTGGACCGAGCTGGTCTACGACGGCCTGTGGTACTCGCCGCTCAAGCAGGCACTCGACGCGTTCCTGGTCGAGGCGTCCGGCCAGGTCACCGGCGACGTGCGGGTGCGGCTGCAGGGCGGCCGCGCGGTCGTGACCGGCCGGCGCAGCCCGGCCGCGCTCTACGACTACGAGCTGGCCACCTACGACTCCGGTGACATGTTCGACCAGTCGCTCGCCAAGGGCTTCGTCGAGCTGTGGGGCCTGCCCAGCAAGATCGCCGCGGACCGGGATCGGCGGGCGGCGGCGCAGCTTGCGCCGGGAGCGCCCTAACCGATTACATGATCGGAGCGCCAGGACAATGCCGGAAGGAATGACGTGGCAGACACCGAGCCGGATCCGCCGCCGCCGGTGCGGCTGTGGGGTGGCCGCTTCGAGTCCGGTCCGGCCGAGGCGCTGGCCCGGCTGTCGGTCAGCGTCCAGTTCGACTGGCGGCTCGCGCCGTATGATCTGCTCGCCTCGGCCGCGCACGCGCGGGTGCTGCACACAGCCGGGCTGCTGTCCGACGCCGAGCTGGCCCGGCTGTGCGGCGCGCTCGACCAGCTCGGCCGGGCCTGCCAGGAGGGCAGGTTCCGGCCCGCGGCGAGCGACGAAGACGTGCATACCGCGCTGGAGCGCGGCCTGCTCGAGCAGGCCGGCTCGCTCGGCGGGAAGCTGCGGGCCGGCCGCAGCCGCAACGACCAGATCGCCACTGATCTGCGGTTGTACCTGCGTGACCATGCCCGGCTGGTCACCTCCCGGCTGGCCGAGCTCGAGGACGCGCTCATCGGCCAGGCCGAACGGCACCTGGGGACCGCGGCGCCGGGTCTGACCCACCTGCAGCACGCGCAGCCGGTCCTGCTCGCACACCACCTGCTGGCGCACGTGCAGGCGTTCAGCCGGGACGCGAGCCGGCTGCGGGATTGGGACAAGCGGGCCGCGGTCAGTCCCCTCGGCGCCGGCGCGCTGGCCGGGTCCTCGCTGGCGATCGACCCCGAGGCGGTCGCGGCCGAGCTGGGCTTCGAGTCCGCGGCGGAGAACTCGATGGACGCGGTCAGCGACCGGGATTTCGCGGCCGAGTTCTGCTTCGCGGCCGCGCTGCTCGGCGTGCACCTGTCGCGGCTGGGCGAGGAGGTCGTGCTCTGGTCGTCGCACGAGTTCGGCTGGGTGGAGATCGACGACGCGTACGCGACCGGCTCGTCGATCATGCCGCAGAAGAAAAACCCGGACGTCGCCGAGCTGGCGCGAGGCAAGGCCGGCCGGCTGATCGGCGGCCTGACCGGCCTGCTGACCACGCTGAAGGGCCTGCCGCTGACCTACAACCGGGATCTGCAGGAAGACAAAGAGCCGGTCTTCGACGCGGTGGACACGCTGCTGGTCGTCCTGCCGGCGATGGCCGGCCTGGTCGGCTCGCTGCGCTTCCACACCGCGCGGCTGGGCGCGACGGCGGCGGCCGGCCACGCGCTGGCGACCGACCTGGCCGAGCTGCTGGTGCGCAGGGGCACACCGTTCCGCGACGCGCACGAGGTTGTCGGGCACCTGGTGGTCTGGTGCCAGGTACACGACTGCGAGCTGGGCGAGGTCAGCGACGACGACCTGGCTAAGATCTCGCCGCTGCTGACGCCGGACGTGCGCGAGGTGCTCACCGTCGACGGCGCCCTGGCCGCCAGGGCCAGCCGGGGTGGCACCGCTCCGATCAGGGTGGCCGAGCAGCTTGCCCGGCTCCGCCTGGCCGTGGAGGAGCAGGCCGCCTGGGCGTCCGGCTGAACCGGCGGCTCCGGCCGGCCGGCATCAGGTGCTGTGGCACGCACCTTTGTGCACGACGGTCAGGTCGCCGAGCTGCGGGTAGAAAACGCCCTTGTGGACGGGGCAGTACCCGAACCGGCGCAGTGTCCGCAGTGACTGTCTGTGCAGGGACTTGGGGATTCCGTCGGGGAGCTGGAGTTCCAGCAGGAAGATGGTCTGGCTGCCGCGATGAGCGGCCAGGAAGGCAGAGATCTCGCCTGGCGTGAGGTCGAGAACCGAGGCCGTGTCGCTAGCCGGGATGACGGGCAGCTTGGCGATTGACGCAGGCCAGCCCTGGTAGCTGTCCATGTAGTAGAGCCAGCCCTCGTCGTACCAGGACGTGGGATGCCGGCTCGTGCGAACGATGACCAGGTCGCCGGGACGGGCCTGCTTGCGCGTCCGCTCCACCGCAGCCTTGACGTTCGAGAACTGCGTGACCTGATCCTGCACCTGGGCCGACTCGGCCAGCGCGTGGGCGGTGGCGATGCCGCCCGGCAGGACGGTCATGGCCAGCAGGGCCGCGAGCGCCCAGAAGAGCGGCAGGCGCCACCGGGCCAGCCGATCGGGCGCGGCGGGCTGATCGAAGCCGGCGGGCTGATCCA
>JASHOL010000323.1 GCA_030041135.1 Streptosporangiaceae bacterium
GCGTAGGTCTTGCCGGCGCCGATCTCCTGCAGGTGCACGGCGATGAAGTTGTTGGCGTAGGTCTCGGCCTGCTGCCCGGTCAGCAGCTGCTGCCCGGCGTACTGGGACACTGACGGGATCATCGACGGGGTGATCTCGGTGCCGACCTTGGGGTGGGCGAAGGCCGAGGCCGGCGGGAAGTACACCTTCTGCGCGGCTAGCTGGCTGGTGACGTTGCTGTGGATGTAAGCCGACCCCCACAGGACCAGCCCGCCCACGGCGAGCATAAGCACGCCTGCGGCGGCCAGAAGCACGTTAACTGTGTTGCGGCGCATTGCCTTGTCTCCTGTCTTGACGCCCGCCCGTTGCCGGTCAGGCAACTCGTTAACCGACAATGCGAGTCTTTCGTTCGGGACCTAAGGACCATCACTGCCGAACGGCCGGGAAACGAGGGACATAAGGCCTATCTTTCATCACGGTTAACGGCTGGCGCCGCGGCCCGAAGGTCCCGGCGACCGGGGCCCATCGGCCGCAGCAGACGGAGGAGCAGCGCGGGCAGACTGGCTAGCACCAAGGGAACGGCACATAGGACCGGAGGCGAGGTGAATCACGATGCATGCCCGCGTCGGCGACCAGCTCGTCCTGGAAGGCGATCGCTCCAGGACCGGCATCATCATCGGGGTTCCGCACCCAGACGGCACCCCGCCCTACGTTGTGAAATGGCTGGCCAGCGGTCACATCGCGATGGTGACTCCCGGTGATTACGCCCGGGTAATCCGGCGCCCAGCCGATGCGATCATTGAGGCAGGGCCATGTTGACCGAGAACCGGATCATGGTAAGGCGGCCGGGCGTCATGACCGGCCGCCGAACTGCCGGATGGCCCACGGCGCTTGCCGGAAATGCCGGATTCTGAGTCGCGGCGCAGCACCTGGCGGGCCTCGCGGCCGCTGTGACGTGGGCAGTTGCCCAGCGCCGCTTCGCCGTCAGCACAGGGCTGAGGTCCTGCCGATCGGGGACCTCGGTTCCTGCACCGCGGCTCACTGCGAGCGTTGAGTTGGCCTATAGCTAGTGTCAGCCCAGACCGCGGGGAGGAAATATGACCGCCATCGTGGAGCCTGGAGTCCGGCTGCCGCACACGGCGGAGCAGGTGGCTGCCTACGTCGTGGCGACCGCGGTGTGGGCTCCGTCAGTACACAACACTCAGCCGTGGCAATTCGTCGCCGACGGTACCGAGATCACCCTGCGAGCCGACGTGGGCCGGCAGCTGGCGGTGGCAGACCCCAGTGGCCGGGAGATGCTGCTGAGCTGCGGGGCTGCGCTGTTCACGGCAAAGCTTGCCCTCCGGTCGCTCGGGTACGTCCCCGAAACGCGCGTGCTGCCCGATCCCGCGGACCCGCTGCTGGTCGCCCGGCTGCGCTGGCGCCGGCAGGTCGCACCGGCCGCCGGGGAGGAGCGGCTGCTGAGTCAGGTGACCCGGCGGCGGACGCACCGCGGCGGATTCGAGCCGGTGCCCCCGCCAGCGAGCCTCATTCAGGCGCTGCGACAGGAGGCCGCAGGGTACGGCGCCGCGTTGCGGGTCGCCATCACCGACCAGGGCCGGGCCGCGCTTGCGGCGATTACCCAGATGGCCGACCGGGTCGAGCGACTGGACAGCGCATACGTCCGCGAGCTCGCGGCCTGGGCGCCGCCACCCGGCAGCGCAAGGCTCGATGGCGTACCTCCGTCGGCCTACCCGGCCCACCCGGAGTCCACGCGCCCCAATTTTCCTGCTCGCGACTTCGCCAGGGGCCGCGGCTGGGGCCTGCCGTCGTCAACTCGCATCTCGGCTGTCAGGTTCACCGGAGCAGTCTGCCTGCTCACGACGCCGGCCGACGGTCCCATGTCATGGGTGAACGCAGGACAGGCGCTCCAGCGCATGCTGCTCAGCTCCACGGCCAGCGGGGTGGCTGCCGCGCTGCACAGTCAGCCGGTCGAGGTCGGCTGGCTGCGGGAGGCGATCCGCGAGCAGCTCGGCGACGGCAGCTACCCGCAGCTGGTCATCCGGCTGGGAATCGCTATTCAGGACGCGATCAGCGTCCGCCGGGCAGTCCCGAGCGTCCTCAGGACCGCCACCGCGACCGTGCGGACACGATCTGGGAGCCCGGCAGCGGCTTGAGGGAGCGACCGCGGTCCAGGCCGCGGTAGCTGGCGGCATGGGAACGGACCGGAGGTCGTCCTGAACGCGACGTCTCCGGCCCTATCCCAGCCCTTGCCGATCGCCAGCTGGACCCGGTCCGGTTAACCGTGGTGAAGCACGACCAGGAACTCTGCCACGCCGTGGTCAGCGAGCGAGCCGAGGAAGCCGAAGCCGGAAGGCCCTTTGATGCCCCAGGCAGAGAACGTGACGGGGATCGATCCCGCGACCTCGAGCGCCGCCCCGTCCCGTCGGCCCGCGATCGAGAACGTCACCAGGCGCGAGACGCCGCGCAGCGTGAGGTCGCCGGTACACGGCGCCGTGACGGTCCCGCCGGAGGCGAAGCCGGGGCCAAGCGTCACCGGCTGAGCGAGCGTGAACGTGGCCGCTGGATAGTTTGCGGTGTCGAGGCTGGTGGCGAACTGGGGTTGCGTCTTGCCGTTGACGGTCAGGCCGGCGAGGTCGATCCGGAACGTGGCGGCAGTGACCCGGCCGCCGGATACGGAGATCGTGCCGGTGACTCCGGTTGTCCGGCCGACCACCTCGTTACTGAAGCCAAGCGCGCTCTCCGGCACCCGGAACCCCGCCACCGTTCCCGCTGCGGTGCTGTAGGTGCCATCAACTGGACCTACTGGGGGGCGGGCGGCGCCGGAGGGAAGCGTCAGCGGAGCCGGGGACGGCTGCAGCTTGACGAACAGCCCGCCGGCCAGGACCACCAGCAAGACGAGCGCGACGATGCTCGCGGCGATCCACCGCCACCAGTGATGCTTGCGCGCCGGCTGGCCGGATCCGTCCTGCCGGTCAACGCGGAACACGGGGTAGCTCGGCGCGATGGGCTCGAAATCGGACACGGCCGCACGCCGGCTGACCGGGATGTGCGGCCGGGCGCCTGGCACCTTCTGCAGGAAGCGCTTGATGATCGGCGGGCGCTCGCCCGCCGGCACCTCAACCAGCCGGCATGCGACCGCGCGACCGTGGCGCAGCGTGACCCGGCCCTCGGCAGCGCGCACGTTCTGGACCCAGTTGCACCGCTCGCCGAGCATCGACACCAGGTACCACTCGCCGTCCAGGTCGGCCATCCCGAGCGGAAAACGCACGATCCGCCCCGAACGGCGGCCCGTAACCTCGAGCGTCACCCACCGCCTGGGCATCAGCCCTAGCCCGATCACCTTGGCCCACACGCGGGCGTAGCGACGCCCGGTCGCGTTAGCCCGGCCTTCCGGGTACATGGCCCGGAGTCTGTTGCCGTAAGACCAGCTGCTCATCGTTTCCTCCTTGCGGCCGGTGAGCCGCCGGTTCCGGCCGCCTCACCTCGGGTATCCTGAGATCAGGGTCTCAGATACGAAACTTGAAACATAGAGTCTTAAGTCCTAAGGCAGGTGCGAGATGACCGGGAACGCGCAGGCGCCCACGGGCCTGGCCCGGCGCGGGCGCCGATTGTCCGACCACGAAACCGAGCGGCGGATGCTCGAGGCCGCCGTCGCCATGGTGAACCGGGCCGGCCTGACCGTGAGCCTCGATCACATCAGCCTCGAGGAGGTCATCCGCGACGCTGACGTCTCGCGCAGCGCCGTCTACCGGCGCTGGCCGTACAAGGACCTGTTCTTCAGCGACCTGGTAAAAGAGCTCGCCCGCGGTGCCACTCCGACGATCGTCGACGACGAGATAGCGCTTATCCGGCGCATCGCGGGCGAGCACACGGACTGGCTGGTCACTCCCGAGCGGCGGCATGGTCTGGTGATGGAGCTCGTGCGCCAGCTCGCGCTTTTCGACTTCGAGACCCTCTCCGGCTCGGCACAGTGGCGCACCTATCTGGCCCTGCACGCGACGTTCTCGAGCCTGCCCGACGGCGAGTTGCGGAACGAGGTGCGCGCCGCGCTGGCCCAGTCCGAGCAGGAGCACCGGGCCCGGGTTGCGAAGGCCTGGCGGCGCTTCGCGGAACTGTTCGGCTACCGGCTGCGGCCCGAGCTCGGGGCCACGTTCGAGACGCTGGCCGCGCTGCTGGATGCGACCATGCGCGGGCTGGTAATCCAGGCCCTCTCCGAGCCGGGGCTCAGCGCGTACCGGGCGCAGGCCAGCCCGTTCGGCGCGGCGGAACGAGGGGAGTGGTCCCTGGCGGCCCTAGGCGGGGGCAGCATCGCGTCGGCGTTCCTGGAACCCGACCCCGCGGTCACGTGGGACGACGACCGGGTCTCTCGGGTTCGCCAGGCCCTGAGCAGCCTGACTCCGCCTGAGTGGTGATGTGGCGCTAGGGGTCTAGGCGCCGCCGCGGACATAGGTACGCCGCGCGAGCGGAAGGATCTCCGCTGGCCGGCTCGCCTGGGGACGTTCGTCACCTGTCCGGGGCCCGAAAGGCTCTGGGAGAGCACTTCCCCCCTGGAGAATCGTGAGCCGCAACCAGGGAGGGCGGAGGCTCATGAGCAGCAGTAGGCCGCAAGGTGCCATCTATGCCCGGGCGCACGCCAGGGAGACGGTGCCGATCCCCGCCGACCAGGTGAGCTACCTGATCAGGACGGCGGCACGCGCGCCGTCAGTGCACAACACCCAGCCGTGGCGGTTCAAGGTCAGCGAGGATGCGATCGAGCTGTACGCCGACCCGCGCCGCAAGCTCCGAATGGACCCGGTCGGCCGGGAGATGCTCATCAGCTGCGGTGCCGCCCTGTTCGGACTGCGGCTGGCGATCCGGTCACTTGGCTACCGACCGGACGTCGACCTGCTCCCGGATCCAGGCAGGCTGCGGCTGCTCGCCAGGGTCCGGCTGAGCGCCGGCCCTCCGCTGACCGACGGCGAGCGGCGCATGCTCGAGGCGATCCCGCACCGGCACACCCACCGCGGCCCGTTCGCCGACGAACCGCTGCCGAACGGGCTGCTGGCCGCGCTGCAGCACGATGCGCGGGCCGAAGGGGCCGACCTGGTCCTAGTCCAGCCGGGCATCATCCACCGGCAGCTTGCGGAGATCGTCAATGCGGCGAGCCGCCGACAGGACCTCGACTCGTCGGCGCGGGCGGAGATCCGGCGGTGGACCCGAGTCATCGGCAGCACCGCCCGCGACGGCATCCCCGCCCAGGCGTTCCCGGTCACCCGCATCCCCACGACCTCCCAGCTCGGGCGGCTGCGCCAGCGCGACTTTGACCTGGGCCGAGAGCTCGGCCTGCTCACAAGCGGGGGGCCGCCCGCGGCGGCGACCGCGGTGCTGGTCACCAGGGGAGACCACCGGGCCGACTGGCTGCACGCCGGGCAGGCGCTGCACCGGCTGCTGGCGCACGCGGCGGACCGCTGGGTCTTCGCCAGCCTGTACACCCAGCCACTTGAGGCGGCGGTGATCCGCACGCTGATCCGCTCCCGCCTGGGGCTGCCCGGAGAGGCGCAGATGCTGCTCCAGCTGGGCCGCGCGCGGAACACCCTCGCCACAGCCCGCCGCGAGCCGGCCGAGCTGATGGAGCCGTGAACCGGCACCTTCGCGACGGCTGAGCGCGGCATGGCCCTCCGGCTTCAAGCGAGGCAGAAGTAAGCAGAGTGCGAGAGCCGGGCAGTCTTTTGGCAGAGACTGGGCATTGTGGACCTGGATGTGGATTATGCGACCACTCTGGTGGCTGCGGTCCTGCTCGGCATCGGCTTCGTTCTCCAGCAGTACTCCGCCGAGCAGGAGCCTGCATCCCGGTTCCTCACCCTGCGGATCCTCACCGACCTGCTTGGCAAGCCCAGATGGCTGCTCGGCATCGGGTGCATGGTGGCCGGCTATGTGCTGGCGGCCTGGTCGATAGGTCACCTTGAGCTGACGCTCGTGGAACCACTGCTGACCACCTATCTGATCTGGGCCCTCGTGCTGGCCGTCCCGATGTCCCGGCAGGCCGTCAGGGTCACCGAGGTGGCCGGTGCTCTCATCCTGATCGGCGGGGTGACCCTCCTGTCGGTGACGCGGTCGACTAAGCCCGTCGGTTTGTCGTTCGGCTCGTTCTCGCACTGGTACGCGGCGGCGATTATCGCGGGCATCGCGTTCGCCGCCGTGCAGGCCGGCCACCGCTGGGGCGGACCGGTCCGTGCCACCCTGACCGGCCTGGGGGCCGGCCTGGTGTTCGGCGTCCAGGACGCGCTGACCAGGCAGACGCTCGAGATCCTCGAGAAACACTCGTACTCGTTCAGGACGTTGTTCACGAGCTGGCCGGCCTATGCCCTGGCGGGCGCGGGCATCGTTGGCATCTGGCTGATGCAGAACGCGTTCAGCGCCGGGCCGCTGCGCGCTTCGCTGCCCGCCATCGCAGCGGGCGAGCCAGTCGCCGGAATTGCGCTGGGAATCGTCGTGTTCGGCGACCGGGTGCAGGTCTCGCCAGGCATGCTCGCAATCGAGGCGGGCGGGATCGCCGCACTGATCGTCGGGGTCGTCGCGGTAGCGCGCTCGTCGGCCTTCGGCGGGCTGGGCCGGATGACCCGCGTTACGGTGCCGCGGGCTGGCCACGTCGATCACGGGCCCGCGGAAGGCACCCCAGGCCTGACCACGCCTGGGCAACGCCGCCGGCAGAAGAGGGGCCGGGTCCGCACGCCGACATCAGACCGGTAATCGCGAACGGCGTTCTCGCGGGCGTTCCACCCGGTGGTGCGCCGAAACAGGCCCGCTGACACTGCGGCCCTCACAGTGAGCCTCCGGCATACTCACCCGGTCCGATTGCGACCGCACCACCAGGCGGCGAACGCCGTAGACTCTGGCTGCCATGCCTGAAAGTGGTTTCCCCGTGGAGTGGATGGGCCAGCTTGCGGTCGTGACGCTTCCCGAGCAGATCGACGTGTCGAACGTGGCCCAACTCCGCGACCAGCTGCTGTCGGTGGTCAACCGCGGCGCCGCGGTGCTGATCGCGGACATGAGCGCTACGGTGTCGTGCGATCACGCCGCCGTAGACGCGATCGCGCGCGCCTACCAGCGGGCGGCCGTCAACGGCACCCAGCTGAGACTCGCGGCTGCTGCGCCGGTCGTCAGGCGCGTGCTCAGCATCGAGGGACTAGATCGCCTCGTCTCCGTCTATCCCTCGGTCGAGGCGGCGCTGGCAGCCGGGACGCCAGGACCGGCCGGGGCTGTCTCGATCCTGGCCGGGTCCCGGCTCGTCGGCCCGAGTCCAGCCGGGCCCGCTGGCGAGCCGCGTACGCGTGCGATCACTGCGGCAGTGCTGTGGCAACTGATCGACGCCCTCGGCGACGGGCTGGCTCTGACCAGCCACGACGGAGAAATCGTCTTGGTTAACCGGCGGTGCGCGGAGATGCTCGGCTACGACCGCAACGAGCTGGTCGGCCGGCCCGTCGAGTCCCTGTTGCCGTCGAACCTGCGGGCCGCCCACCAGGGATACCGCGCTGCGTATGCCCAGAGTCCGCAGGCACGGCCCATGGCTGAAAGGTCCCGGCTGGTCGCACTGCGCAAGGACGGCGCCACGCTGCCGGTCGAGATCAGCCTGAGCCCGGTGCCGACCGCGACCGGGCACTTCATCCTTGCGGTCATACGGGACGCCACCGGGACCCGAAGGCGCGAGGATCTGGCCGACCTGGCCCGAGGCGCGGTCGCCGAGCACGCTCGCCGCGACCAGGAGCTGCTCGACCGGGTGACCGGCGGCTTGTTCCAGGTCGGCCTCAGCCTGCAGGCCGCGGTCGACCTGCCCAGCGAGGTCGCGCGTGAGCGCATCACGGAAGCGCTGAGCCAGCTAGACGACACGATCCATGAGATCCGCACCTACGCCTTCTCTGCTGCCGGGTAAGGTGCCGCCCCGCGGGGCGGCGCCCGATCGCGCCGCCTGACCGCGACCGCTTGATGCGGCGGGCTGATGACCTTGTCACGACACTCCGGGTGTGCGGGGCAGCGAGGAGGGGTCGGTCCCTGACTCGGCCGGGCCGGGGTGCCCGGTGATCTCGGCCGCTACGCGGCTAAGGAAGTTCCGTACCGTAGCGGCCGCGACGCGGTGCAAGATCGCGCGGTCGAGTGCCTGACCCAGGGTGCCGAGCGGAGGCCGGTACGCCCCTGCCAGCGTCAGCAGCGCGGCATCTTCCCCGGCTGGATGGACCGTGATGTCCGCATCCAGGACCGGGAAAAGTCCCCCGCCTGGTCCTGTGACCTCCCACCGGATGGCCAGCCCGGCTGAGCCCTGCCGCTCCGCGAGTTCGAGGGTCTGGACTCGCACCTCCCTGGTCAGGCCGAGCGCGCCGACCCTGGACAAGCCGACGACCCCGACGCCGTAGGCGTCTTCCGATGCGCCCGAGAGCCAGCCGCCCCTGGCCAGTCTCGCCAGCCCGGCGCGCGCGACCTCGAAGCTGACATCCAGCCCGACCTCGTCGCCTACGAACACTCGTCCAGTGAAGCTGCCTGGTTCCGGCGGTGGTAGTGACTTTCGTCCCGGCCATGGTCCCAGAAACCCAGTACGCGGACCTCATCTGGCCCGGCGTTTCGGCTTGCGGCTATCTTGGCAGGCGAGTGCCGCCGCACTATCGGATCGTCTCGGGTCGGTATTAGTGGAGCGAATCGTGGAAACCCCGCCGAATCGGCTGCTTCCAAATCTCCGTCTCGATGACTTGCTTGCGGAACTCCAGGTCAGGCTCCAGGCCATACTGTCCACCCGCGACAGGGTCAACGCTCTATTTGAAGCCGTGATGGCGGTCGGCACGAACCTGGATCTCGAGGTGGTACTCCGGAAGATCGTTGAATCGGCAGTGGCCCTGGTCGACGCGAGTTATGGGGCCATGGGAGTCATCGGAGAAGGGAACCGGCTGGCGGAATTTATCCCCGTCGGCCTTACCGAGGAAGAGATCGCGAATATCCACCACTGGCCAGAAGGCCGGGGACTGCTTGGCGCGCTGATTACGGACCCGAGGCCGATGCGCAGCGCGAACCTGAGCGAGCACACGTTGTCCGCGGGCTTCCCGCCTGGCCACCCGCCGATGCGAACGTTCCTCGGCGTCCCGATCCGGGTCAGGAACGAGATTTACGGCAACCTGTACCTGACCGAGAAGCACGGCGGCGGCGAGTTCGACGAAGAGGACGAGGCGCTGCTCCTGGCGCTTGCGGCAGCTGCCGGCGTCGCGATCGAGAACGCGAGGCTCTATGACGAGGCCCGGCGGCGGCAGCGCTGGATGACCGCCAGCGCAGAGGTGACCAGGGTGCTGCTGTCCGGCGCAGGTCCAGCCGAAGCGCTTGACCTCATCACCGCCCAGTCACTGGAGATGTCGGGCGCCGACCTGGTGGTGCTGGCGCTGCCGACCCCTGACCGGACAGCGCTGCAGACAGAGCACGCCGCCGGACATGGCGCGAAGGAGGCACTTGGCCTGGTCCTGCCGACGCAGCGATCTGCCTCGGGCCAGGTACTCGCTAGCGGCGAGCTCATGACGATCGACGACTTCGCCCACGACGAGCGAGTGGCCGGCGCTGCGCGGGCGCACATGAATCTCGGCCCGGCCGTGGTCCTGCCGCTGGGAACGACAGGCAACGTCCGCGGCGTGCTGACGGCCGGGCGTTTGCCGGGATCGATGCCGCTGCCCGCCACCGGGGTCGAGATGCTCCGCACGTTCGCCACGCAGGCCGCGATCGCGCTGGAGCTGGCCGAGCACCGCAGGCAAGCCGAGCGCGTCGCGGTGTACGAGGACAGGGACCGGATCGCCCGTGACCTTCACGACCTCGTCATTCAGCGGCTGTATGCCACCGGCATGTCACTGCAGGGAACGATCTCACTGATTGCGACGCCGGACGTGGCCGGCCGGGTGAGCCGGGCCGTCGACGCACTCGACGAGACCATCCACGAGATCCGGTCTTCCATCTTCGCGCTGCAGGCCCGTCCTGAGGTTGCCACCCCCGGGTTGCGAGCACGCGTACTGGCGGTCGCCGACGAGATGACCCCGATGCTGGGATTCCCGCCTGCCCTCCAGCTGGACGGCCGGCTTGACGATGTAGTACCAAGTGATGTCGCCGAGCACCTGCTCAGCGCCGTGCGCGAGGCGCTGTCAAACGTCGCCAGGCACGCGGGCGCGAGCAAGGTGAACGTATCGCTGGTCGCGGGCGACGAAGTGTCACTCGTCGTGGCCGACGATGGCTCGGGCCTCAAGGATGTGAGCCGCCGCAGCGGGCTTGCCAACCTGGAGGACCGTGCCGTACAACTCGGCGGATCGATGAACGTCGAGTCCGCCCCGGATGAAGGCACCACGCTCAGCTGGCGAATTCCCCTCCCGCCGGCGGATAAAGCGGACGCCTAGCCTCGCTTCGGCTCACCGTCACCGTGGCGATGATCGTGATCTTCCTGGCTGAACACGCGGGTGGCGAACGCGGCCGCCTGGGTGCGGCGCTCCATGCCGAGCTTGGCGAACAGCGCGGACACGTAGTTCTTGACCGTCTTCTCGGCCAGGTACATGCGCTCGCCGATCTGCCTGTTGGTCATGCCTTCGCCGATCAGCTCCAGGATCTTCCGCTCCTGCCCCGTGAGGCCGGCCAGGGGGTCTGACCGCGATGCCTGCTCCCGCATCCGGTTCATCACCTTCCTGGCGGCCTCCGGATCGAGGAGCGACTCGCCGGAGGCGATCGTCCGAACCGCGCCCACCAGGTCGGTCCCGCGGATCTGCTTCAGGACATAGCCCGCAGCGCCGGCCATGATCGCGTCGAAGAGCGCTTCGTCATCGCCAAAAGAGGTCAGCATCAGGCAAGCCAGGTCAGGCATGAGCGAACGGAGCTCGCGGCACACCATGACTCCGTCGCCGTCGGGCAGCCGCACGTCGAGCACCGCCACGTCGGGCTTCAGCGCCGGGATTCTGGCCAGCGCCGACGCGGCCGTGCCGGCCTCTCCGATGACCATGATGTCTGGCTCTGCCTCCAGCAGCTCGCGGACACCGCGGCGCACGATCTCATGATCGTCGAGCAGGAATACGTTGATCTTGTCCTGCGGCTGCGAATCTCCTGACATTGGGCAGGGCCTCTCGTCCGTTCCGTCATGCGGGCCGATGCGGTCAGTGTCCACACTAGCCGCGTGTTGCTCCGGCTGGCTCGGGACCAAGGTCCCAGGGCTCGGCGCTGAAGGCCCGGTCAGCCGCTCAGGCCATCGGTCATATGCGTTCTGGCCGCATCTCGATGGCCCCGCACGGGCACTCGCTCGCGCAGATCCCGCAGCCCTTGCAGTAGTCGAGATCGATCTGATACCGCTGCCCCGCCGCGAGCTTGATGACCGCATTGTCGGGGCAGGCTCCGTAGCAGTTGTCGCACTCGAAGCAGTTGCCGCAGGACATGCACCTGCGCGCCTCAAACTGTGCGGTCCGCTCGTCAAGCCCACCGACGACCTCGTCGAACGTGCCGATCCGGCGGGCCCCTTCGAGCTGCGGCCTGACCGTTGCCGGAGCATCGGAGTAGTACCAGGTGTTCAGCCGATCGGCGGTCGCGACCTGGTGCCGGGCAGGCACTGCGGGGGCCTCACCGCGCAGCCAGGCGTCGATGCTTCTGGCGGCCTTCTTGCCGTGACCGATGGCAATCGTGACCGTACGCTCGGCCGGGATCATGTCGCCGCCGGCGAAGATGCCGGGATGTCCGGTCATCAGGTCGGGTCCGACCTTCACCACACCGTCCTCGATCTTGACCTCATCGACACCATCTAGCAGCGACAGCTCGGCCTCCTGGCCCAGGGCCAAGACGACGGAGTCGGCCTCGAGTTCCTCGAACTCGCCCGTGGGCTGCGGGAACCCGGTCTCGTCGAGCTTCATCTTCTCGATCGTGAGCTTGCCCGCGTCGGCGTTAGTGATGGTGGAAAGCCACATCATCCGGACGCCTTCCTCCAGCGCCTCCTCGACTTCGATGTCATGGGCTGGCATCCGGTCCCTGGTGCGCCGGTAGACAACTACGGCGTCGGTGGCGCCAAGCCGGCGTGCGGTCCTGGCCGCATCCATCGCCGTGTTGCCGCCTCCGTAGACCGCGACCCGGCGGCCAAGCATGGGCTTGTCGTGGCCTTCCATCGCATGAAGCACGGATACCGCGTCCAGGATCCTGGCCGAGTCACCGGCCGGGATGTAGGCACGCTTGCCGCGCTGGGCGCCCACGGCGAGGAATGTTGCGTCGTAGCCGCCATCGCGCATGACGGCGAGTAGGTCGGTGATCGTCGTGGAGGGCTGGAGGGTGATCCCCATCGCGAGCAGCCGGTCGATCTCGGCATCCAGGACCTGCCGCGGCAGACGGTAAGCGGGGATCCCGTAGCGCATCATGCCGCCAGCGACCGGTCCCGAGTCGGTGATCGTCACCTGATGTCCGAGCAGCGTCAGGTGGTAAGCCGCCGACAAGCCGGATGGCCCGGCGCCGACGACGAGCACTCGCTTGCCAGACGACGTGGCCGTCACCGGGATGGTCCAGCCTTGCTTGATCGCCTCGTCGCCGAGGAAGCGCTCCACCGAATTGATCCCGACGGCACTGTCGACCTGCGCACGGTTGCAGGCAGTCTCACACGGCCGGTAGCAGACCCGGCCCATGACCGCGGGGAACGGGTTGTCCAGCATGATCTGGCGCCAAGCGGCCTCGTAGCCCTCGTGGTCAGAGCGGCTGTCCTCGGCGTGATAGAGCCACTGCTGGATGTTCTCGCCGGCCGGGCAGGCGTTATTGCACGGCGGGAGCAGGTCGATGTAGACCGGCCGCTCGGTGCGCCAGGAGCCGGTCTTGTTGGCCAGGCTTGACCCGACGTCCAGCGTGATCGCGAACGGCTTGTCCATTGCTACTCCTTCGCTTCCCGCCGGCTGCCCTCGCCGTCCAGCAGGCCGAACCTGGCGATGTTGCGGTCGGCGAGCCGCTGCAGCCTGGCGATCGTCTCCGCGCCCTCTGGGGTCTTGAACAGGTGCGCGTACCTGGTCTGGAGCTTCAGGTAGTCCTCGACCGGCGCCTTCCTCCGGATCTTCGACACGCTGGTGACCTCGCCGTCCACGGCCTCGAACACCGGGAACAGGCCCGTCTGCTCCGCCAGCCGCGCGATCTTGATGGTGTCGCAGGACGCGCTGCCCCAGCCCAGGGGGCACGGCACCAGGATGTGCAGGTAGCGGGCGCCGCGGACCTGCATGGCCTGCTCGACCTTGTACTCCAGGTCGTGCAGCCCGGCCACGCTGGCGGTCGCGACATACGGGATCTCGTGTGCCATGGCGATCAGCGGTGCGTTTTTGCCCTGTCCGAAAGGGTTGCCAGGGTGCGGGCCGACGGCTGGCGTGGTCGCGGTGCGAGCTGCCGGGGGAGTGGCGCCCGAGCGCTGCACCCCAGTGTTCATGTAGGCCTCGTTGTCGTAGCAGATGAACAGCACGTCATCGTTGCGCTCGAACATGCCCGACAGGCAGGCGAAGCCGATGTCGACGGTGCCGCCGTCGCCGCCCTGGCCGACGACTCTGACGTCCTCGCGGCCCTTGGCGCGCATGGCCGCGGCGATGCCAGTGGCGACGGCGGGCGCGTTGCCGAACAGCGAGTGGATCCACGGGATCTGCCACGACGTCTCCGGATACGGGGTGGAGAAGACCTCCAGGCAGCCGGTGGCATTCACTGCGATCATCTGACGACTGGTCGCGCGCATCGCGGCATCGAGGGCGTAACGGGCGCCGAGCGCCTCACCGCAGCCCTGGCAGGCGCGGTGTCCCGCGTTCAGCGAGTTGGTCCTGGTCACAGTGGACTGGACGGTGCGCTGGTCAGGGTCGAGCAGCCGGTTGCCGGCCGCGAAGCTGCCGACCTGGTAGAACTTCACCTGCTGGGCTGGCATGGAGGCGCTCCTATCCGATCCTGGAGGCGACGGCGCCCAGGTCACGCAGGATGTTCTCGGCCGTAGGGCCGGACCGGCGGCTGGCCTGCATCCGGCGGAGTTCGGCGTCAACGAGGTCGGTATTCAGGTCAAGGAAGGTCAGCGGTGGCAGGTCGTCGGCCGCCGCGCGGCGGAACAGCGTGAGCAGCGACGCCTTGGTGATGGCGCGGCCGCCCAGGCCGGCGATGACGGCGTATCCGTGCAACTGCATCCCGGACAGGGCCATCCGCACGTTCTCGGCCACGATCCCGCCGATGCCGGCGGCGAACGCGCGCTCGAGGACGACGACGCGCTTGGCCCTCTGCAGGCCGCCGCGCACGTTGTCGAGCGGGAAGGGCCGGAACGAGGTGATGCCCAGCACGCCGATCTTCATACCGTCAGACCGGAGTTCGTCCGCCGCGTCCTTGATGGTGCCGAGCACAGATCCGAGGGCGACGACGATCGTCTCAGCGTCCTGGGTCCGGTAGTGCCGGACCAGGCCGCCCGAGTCGCGGCCGAACTCGCCGGCGAACTCGGCGGCGACCTCCGGGATGAGCTCGAGTGCCTGCATCTGCCTGGTATGAGCGAGGTAACGCACCTCGGTGAAGGCCTCCGGCCCGACCATCGCGCCGATCGACACCGGGTCGGCCGGGTCGAGCACCTGGCGCGGCTGGTAGGGCGGCAGGAACCGGTCCACCTGCTCCTGTGACGGGATCTCCAGCCGCTCGTGCGCGTGCGTGAGGATGAAGCCGTCCATGCAGACCATGACGGGGAGCGAGAGTCCCTCGGCGATCCGGAACGCCTGGACGTGCAGGTCCAGTGCCTCCTGGTTGGTCTCGGCGTAGAGCTGGATCCAGCCGCTATCCCGCTGCGACATCGCGTCGCTGTGGTCGTTCCAGATGTTGATAGGCGCGCCGATCGCTCTGTTGGCCACTGTCATCACGATCGGAAGGCCGAGGCCGGCCGCGTTGTACAGCGCCTCGGTCATGTACAGCAGCCCCTGGCTAGCGGTCGCCGTATAAGCGCGGGCGCCCGCCGCGGACGCTCCGATCGCCACCGACATGGCGGCGAACTCCGACTCGACGTTGATGAACTCGCATGGCGTCAGGTCCCCGGTCTTCACCAGGGTGGCCAGTGCCTCGACGATGTGGGTCTGCGGCGAGATCGGGTACGCGCAGATCACCTCGGGCCGGCTGCGGGCGACTGCCTCGGCAACCCCGCGCGATCCCTCGATCTGACGAAGGCTCGCCGGACGCTGCCACCCGCGGTCATCCCCGGCTGGCCGCGGCGCGGCGAGCAGCGCCTTCGCGACCAGGCCGGCCGGCCGGCCCCGGCGGCCATCGTCCGGGGCGCCGTCCGGAAGCCGAGCACGCAGCGCCTCGTAGGCGGCGCGGGCCGCTGCGGCATTGCCGTCGGCGACCCGGCCGGCGAACCGATCCCTGATCGCTGCCTCCACCGCGTCGATGGTGACCAGGCCGGTGAGCGCTGCGAAGCCGCCGAGCAGCGCGGCATTGGGCACGGGCCGGCCGACATGCTCCAGGGCGAGCTCGGTGGCGGCGACGGTCTGCACGGCGTTTGGCTGGAGTTCGCGAGTGAAGTCCTCGATTCCGAGGTCGGCGGCCGACTTAGTCGAGTTGATCAGCAAGCGCACGTCCGCGCCGGCGCCTTCGAAGACGTTCACCTGGTGCAGCAGCGTGGGGTCCTGGATGACCAGCACGTCCGGGTGCATGACTGGCTCGCGGACCCGGATGGGCTTGTCATCAATCCGGCAGAACGAGACCACCGGGGCACCGGTCCGCTCGGAGCCGAAGCTCGGGAAGGCCTGGGCATGCCGGCCGCCGGCGAATGCGGCCGCGGACAACAGCTCGGCGGCAGTCACAACGCCCTGGCCGCCCCGGCCGTGAATGCGGATCTCGAACATCGTGGCTCGTTCCTCCTGCGTCCGCCAGTGTGCCCGCCCAGTCCCACCGTCGCAGCGACCAGCAGCGGCGACTCAGGGGCTTGCAGCCCTCAAGGAAGGGACCTTCGGCCTTTACCGCCGGCCCGCCCGCGGTGACAGTTGAGGCAGGTACGAGAGAGGGGCATGGCAATGTACGAGAAAATCCTGGTCGCCATCGACGAGTCGGAAGCAGCCGACCGAGTCCTGACGGCCGCCCGCGAGCTGGCCGCGCTCTCCCATGGCGAGATCTGGATACTTCACCTGCGTGAGCGCGAGCCGTCGAAGTTCGGGGCGCCCGCCAGCGAGACCTCGGGCGAGGCGCAAGCCGCGGTCGACACGGCCGTGCAGAAGCTGGCCGCGGCCGGAGTCAGCGCCGCCGGAACCGTGCGGGACGCGATTTTCGGCTACGCGGCCAGGGAAATCGTCGCCGAGGCCAAGAACCGCGATGCCGGGGTGATCGTAATGGGATCGCGGGGCCGTGGTGACCTCGCGGGCCTGCTGATCGGCAGCACGGCCCACAAGGTGCTGCACCTCACCGACAGGCCAGTCCTGATAGTCCGCTAGCAAGCCCGGCCAGGCGGCGCGCCCGGCCGGATGGCCGGGCGCCGCGTTGGCTGCCCGCTCCGCGGGCGCCGGTCAGGTTGCCTTGATGTGATGGTGGAGCATGACCGGGATCGTCCGGCTAGCCTCGCCGTTCTTGCTCGCGAGGGCCACGGTGATGTCGAGGATGCCGTTGTCGTACACGGCCTCGACGTGCTCCTCATCAGCTCCCTCCGGCAGCCTCACGCTGCGGGCGTAGGTGCCGTAGTGGAACTCCGAGTGGTGCTTGCCGTGACTGCCTTCCTGGCGATTGGCCTTGATCGTCAAGATGCCCTTGGACACCGTCACCTCAAGGTCCTTCTCCGGGTCGATGCCTGGCAGCTCCGCCCGTACGACGTACCTGCCATCTTCGGCGTAGTCCTCCATGCGCACCGGATGACTGGTGTCGGGACGCAGGAAAGTCCACGGGGTCTCCAGCCACTCAACAAGATCCAGGGGTCCCCTGATCTCCCTCCGTGCCAGCGATGCCATCGCTAACGCCTCCTCTCCGCTTACCTACTCTTGATGTCACCGCCGAACCGGCCGGTCAGCTAGAGGCAAAGGCGGATAATCGGCGGGACCTCGGTCCTGAATCGAGCACGGCTGACGCGCGAACCCGGCGACCTTCGCCAGGAAGGAGGGCATCATGGCGGGCCACGGCGCCAAGAGGGCTGACCGAGCGGGGCAGGACGGCACCGGGCGGCGGCTCCCCGGCAAGCTGTACCGGGCCGAGCTGCTACGTCTCCAGGCTGAATTGGTCAAGCTGCAGGAGTGGGTGCGGGCTGAGGGCGCCCGCCTAGTCGTGTTGTTCGAGGGCCGGGATGCGGCAGGCAAGGGCAGCACGATAAAGCGGGTGACCGAATACCTCAACCCGCGGGTCGCCCGGATTGTCGCGCTGCCCGTCCCCAGCGACCGGCAGCGCACGCGATGGTACTTCCAGCGCTACATCGAGTACTTGCCGGCAGCGGGAGAGATCGTCCTGTTCGACCGGAGCTGGTACAACCGGGCCGGCGTGGAGCGGGTCATGGGATTCTGCACGAAAGAGGAGTACAGCCGGTTTCTCCATCAGTGCCCAATTTTCGAGCGGCTGCTGGTCGAGGACGGCATCATGCTTCGCAAGTACTGGTTCTCCGTGAGCGATACGGAGCAAGAGCGCAGGTTCAGGGACCGGCTTGGGGATCCGATGCGGCAGTGGAAGCTCTCGGTCATGGACCTGGAGTCGATTACCCGCTGGGAGGACTACTCGCGGGCCAAGGACGAGATGTTCGTCCACACCGACGTCCCTGAGGCACCGTGGTATGTCATCGACAGCGAGGACAAGCGGCGGGCCCGGATCAACATGATGGCCCACCTGCTGAGCAGCGTGCCTTACCACGATGTTCAGCGCCGGCCGCTTGAGCTCCCGCCACGACCGAAGTCGTCCGGCTACATCCGCGCGCCGCGAGATTCGCAGACGTTCGTGCCCGACCATGCCGCATCCCTTCACGCCGACAAGGGCTCAGCTCATTAACGCGGCCCCGGCGGAATTGACGTGATCAGCTACTAATTCGGAGATGCCGTGCACGAATACAGCACTCCGCCGCTGGGGCGGGTGCCGCCCTCCGACAGCCTGTCCGCGACCGTGTTCCGGCGGGCGGAGGCCGATCCCCGGGCGGTGATGCTGCGCCGGCGGCTGCCGGACGGGAGCTGGCGGGATGTCACGGCCAGCGAGTTCCGCACCGAGGTGGCCGCGCTGGCCAACGGGCTGATCGCGGCCGGCATTGCCGCGGGTGACCGGATTGCCCTGATGTCCAGGACCCGCTACGAGTGGACCTTGGTCGACTACGCAACCTGGGCCGTAGGCGCCATCACGGTACCGGTGTACGAGACGTCCTCGGCCGAGCAGGCCGAGTGGATCCTGCGCGACTCGGCCGCGCGCGCCGTGTTCGCCGAGACTGACGTGCACGAGCAGGTCATCGCCAGCGTGCGGGCCGGGCTGCCCGGACTGCAGTATCTGTGGCGGATCGACGATCTTGACCTGATGGCCCGCCGCGGCGCGGATGTCCCGGCCGACGCGCTCGCACTGCGGCTGGCCGGGACCGCGGCTGCCGACCTGGCGACCATCGTGTACACCTCGGGCACGACGGGACTTCCGAAGGGCTGCGAGCTGTCTCACGGCTGCCTGCTCGCTGACGTGCGCAACGCCGTCGCGGCGCTGCCGGAACTGTTCGGGGAGCCGGGAGCCTCGACGCTGCTGTTCTTGCCACTGGCGCACGTATTCGCGCGCATCATCCAGGTTGGCATGCTGGACTCGGGGGCCGTGCTCGGGCACTGGCCCGATCCGAACACCCTGGCCGGCGGGCTGGCCGAGTTCCGGCCGTCGTTTGTGCTGGCTGTGCCGAGAGTGTTCGAGAAAATCTACTACGAGGCGCGCCGCCGGGCGTCGGCGAACAGGGCTGGTGGGCGGATCTTCCCGGCGGCGGCACGGGCGGCGGTCGAGTGGAGCGAGGCGCTGGCGGCCGGAAAGCGGGCCGGGCCGCTGCGCGCTGCCCGGCACGTGGTGTTCGACGTGCTGGTCTACCGGCGGCTTCGCGCCGCCGCCGGCGGCCGGGTCAGGTACGCGATCTCCGGCGGCGGGCCGCTGACTGAGGTCCTCGGCCACTTCTTCCGCGGCGCTGGCATCACCGTGCTGGAAGGCTACGGGCTCACCGAGGCGGCCGGCGCTGCCACCGTGAACCGACCGGGCCGCAACAAGATCGGCACCGTCGGGTTGCCGTTGCCAGGCGTCGCGATCCGCATCGCTGACGACGGCCAGGTCCTGGTGAGAGGCGACAACGTATTTGCCGGTTACTGGCGCGATCCGGCCGCGACCCGCGAGGCACTCGACCGCGACGGCTGGCTGCACACCGGTGACGTAGGAGAGCTGGATGATGAGGGCATGCTCCGCGTGACCGGCCGGCTGAAGGAACTGATCGTCACCGCTGGAGGGATCAACGTAGCTCCGGCGGTGCTCGAGGAGCGGGTCCGCGCGCACCCGCTTGTCAGCCACTGCCTGGTGGTCGGGGATGGCCGTCCGTACATAGGCTGCCTGATTACGCTCGATCCGCAAGAGCTGGAGCACTGGAAGCAAGAGCACCGACGGCCGGCCGGGGCGAGCGCCCAGGGCCTGGCGGCCGACCCTGATCTCTTCGCCGACATCCAGCAGGCCGTGGCCGAGGCGAACAAGGCCGTGTCCAGGGCTGAGTCGATCCGCCGGTTCCGCATCCTGCCCGGCGACTTCACCGAGGCGGCGGGCCAGGTGACGCCGTCAGGCAAGGTGCGCAGGAGCGCTGTGGTCCGCGACTTCGCCGACGATATCGACATGCTCTATGCCTGACGTCTGCCCACTCGGCTACCGCGGGCGGAGCGCGCCTGGCCGGGACCTAAGTCACGGGGCCGTCCGGGCGGCGCACGGCCCGGACGGCCCCGGTCATCGGCCAGCCGATGAGCTGGCATGAGCAGAACTCATATGTTGGCGTCGGCTGTCCCTGGCGACGGCTCCTGAGTCCCCTTCGTACCGCCGTGGGCCGGGGGCTCCCAGTTCCGCCAGATCAGCCGGTGCACCGGGATCAGCCGCGGGATGTCGCGCAGTCCGGGAATGAACGGGACAAGCAGCAGCAGGATCGTCGCCAGGCCGGTGAGGTAAATCGCGATCATGTCGACGTTGGCGGAGTTCGAGAAGCTCGGCACCTGGTACCACAACGTGTACAGCCACAGCCAGGGCTGGCCAGGATAGCTGCCGGTCTCGTTCATGACACCCCACTGACCTCCACTGAGGTTCATCAAGCCTGCTTCGTTTATGAAGTAGCCGCCGTCCTCGATGAACAGCAGGGGCTTGGTGAAGTTGGTGCCGTAGAAGGTCCGCCCGGCCAGCAGGTCGGTGTCGAGCGCACCGCTCTGGGCCATCGACAGCTCCGCCGTCAGCATGACGGGCACCGGCCCGTCGTGGGCTGCCGGAATCGTCGGCATGGTCGCGTTCATCGTCACTTTCGGCGTGATGACTTTGACGTACGCGTTGGCCCACGCGAGCTGCTGGCTGGCGGGAGCGCTGTTGTACGTCGACAGCGCGCTCGCGAGAGCCGGATCGCTCGGCGCCAGCGACCCCAGCGGCTGCAGCACGAACGCCTGGGCCGCGTTGATCGGCTGGGTGACCCCGAACCAGGTCTGGGGCGAGAACAGCAGCTTCTGGACGCTGCCCGTGCCAGTGTTGTAGGGCTGACCGTAGGTCGCGGTCTCGCTGGTGCCGTTGAGTTCCTCGCCGGCCGTGGCCAGGAAGTCCGAGGGGTCCAGCCGCGACCAGGTCTGGACGGTGAGCGCGGGGACATCTGGAGAGGACAGCAGCCCGGCCAGGCCGAGGGTCAGCGCCAGCGTGATCAGGACGGCAATCGATCCCTCCTTGACGATGTCATAGCGCCGCATGGCCCCGCGCCACGGTGCGGCCTCGGCGGCGGCAATGGCGCGCCTGCGCCGCCACCGGGACCCGCTGCCGCCCTCGGCCTCGTGTGTGCCTATGGGGTGCGCGACGCCGCGCACGCGGACAAGCAGCACGTGCGCGCCGACGATCGCGATCAGGACGATCGGGATCAGGACGACGTGCCACAGCAGCATCTGCCCGAAGTTCATGAGGTTGAAGAACGCGCCGACGCCGACGGAGTTGAATGCGTCCTTGCCGCTGGTGGAAATCCACTGGGAGTCGAAGTTCTGCTGGGACAGGTATCCGGTGAAGCACTCAAGGATCGATGCCAGGAACGCGACGACTCCGGTGATCCAGGTCATCGTCCGGCGTCCGCGCCAGGCCGCCATCCAGAACTTCCCCCACAGGTGAATGACGATCAGCGCCATGAACAGCTCGACGCTCCAGAGGTGCATGCTGTTGAAGAAGTGACCGACCGGGTTGGTGTGCCACCAGTCCACCCCGCCGATCGCGATGACGAACCCGGACACGATCGCCATGCCGAGCGCGGCGAGCGAGGCCACCCCGAACACGTAGATCCAGGAGGACACATAAGCAGGCTGCCGGTCGGGCAGCAGCTTGCCGGGCGGGAGCAGCCGCAGCGCTCGGTTCCTCACCTTAGCGGTCCACATGTCGGCGTCGGCCGATTCGTTCTCGGGCGGAGAGTAATCGGAATGGCTGGCAGCGGGCAAGGACTCGGCTGTGCCCGGCTCGCTCCGACGCCCTCTAGGGAACGGCAGCAGCAACGCGGCCGCAAAGATGACCACCATCACCGCGATCAGCACGAGATTGGCAAGGGACACGTAGAAGATGTTCCAGTGCAGGTACGTGCCAGGGCTGTTGAGGTTCACCGGCGAACTGGTCGTCGCCAGCGTGTGGATTATCATCCTGAGCTCCTAAGGCGAGTACGCAATCAGTGTGGTGAAAGGACGGGCGGTGGCCCGCCGGTACAGCATCCGATCGGCCGGCAGGGCCGGCGCAGTGCTCTGGGTCACACGACTACGGGACCTTGGTCCCTTTCCGCCCAAGGCGGGTTTGCAGCGCATGACCCATCATCTGCGTGCTGGCGGCAGCCGTCCAGATATGCAAACGGCGTGGAAAGCTGCCCCCCGCCCGGTGGCCTGGGCGAGAGGCAGCAGCTCGGGCGCGGCCTGACGGCCGCCGCAATTCAGGTGACGTTGACCGCGACGCGGGTCGCAACCCTGGGGAAGATCTCCGCCTCGGGAGCGGCGCGGCGCACATGCACGAACCCGAAGACCGACGGCAGCAGGATCAGGCCCGCGCCGATTTAGGACACGATCAGCTTCGCGAGACTTTGCCGTCCCGCGCTTTTGTACTTTGCGTTACAGTCAGCATCCGGCCTGCGGGAAGGCCCGACGCAGGGTCCTGCGGTCCGTCTTCTGCGGGACCAGTGTCACTAGTAATAAGCGGGACTTTCGTCCCTGCCGCCAATGGCGCAGCGCTATTACCGTTGATGGTGCTTTTCGGTCGCGGGGAGGAAGGAAACGGAAATGGCGACGTTGCTGCTCGCCGTCGACACGGCGCATAATGAGCCAGGACGGCACGTGAATGCGGCCGTCGAGATGGTGCGAGACCTGGCTGCCAGTACCGGCGACAAGGTCGTGGTCTTGCACGTGCACGAGTACGCATCTGGCAGGTTCGGCCGGATCAGGGTCGATTGCCCAGACGACGAGGGCGAGTCACTGGTTTCCGACATCGTCGCCGACCTGCGCGCAGCGGGTATCACCGCCGAAGGAGACGTCAGGGAGGCGGACTTCGGCCACACCGCCCGCCGGATTCTTGCCGCGGGCAACGACCACGACGCCCGGATCATTTTGCTTGGCTCGCATACCAGCAAGGACCTTCCGAGCCTTACCTTCGGGAGCGTGGCCAGCCGGCTGCTGCACCTGTCGCGGCGTCCCGTACTCATCGTCCCGATGCGCCCAGCCGAGGCGCGGCAGGCGGCGGAGCCCGCGGCCGAAGCGGTCGCCACCTAACGCCCACCTAGCGCCGGCTGCGGCGGCGGTCGTGGGACGATGTCATCGCGATGACGCACCGGCATGAGCGGACGCTGACCGCGGTCGGCTTGGCACGTGTGGAGGGCGAAGGCTCGCTCCACGTGCGGGTGGCCGATGACCAGGTCGAGCAGGTCAGGCTCGAGATCTACGAGCCGCCGCGCTTCTTCGAGGCGTTCCTGCGCGGACGCTCCTACACCGAGCCGCCCGACATCACCGCGAGGGTGTGCGGGATCTGCCCGGTCGCGTATCAGACCAGCTCATTCCTCGCAATCGAGGCGGCCTGTGGTGTGGCCGTCCTGGGCCCGATTGCCGACCTGCGCAGGCTGCTCTACTGCGGTGAGTGGATCGCAAGCCACGCCCTGCACATTTACATGCTGCATGCACCCGACTTCCTTGGCTATCCGGGCGCGGTCGAGATGGCCCGTGACCACCGGGATCTGGTCGAGCGCGGGCTCGCACTGCGCCGCGCCGGCAATGCGATCATCGAGACCCTCGGCGGGCGAGCCGTGCATCCAGTCAACGTACGGGTAGGCGGCTTCTACTCGGTGCCGGCCCGATCCGATCTCAACCCGCTCGCCATGCAGCTCAGGACGGCCCTGGAGCTGGCGCTGGAGACGGTCAGCTGGGTTGCTGGCTTCGAATTTCCCGACTTCACGGTCGACCACGAACTGATGGCGCTCAGCCATCCGGGCAGCTATCCGATCGAGCGCGGGACGGTGATCACCAGCGGTGGCCGGAGCTTCACCGCCGCCGAGTTCGAAGACAACGTCGTCGAATGGCAAGTCCCCCACTCGACTGCGCTGCAGGCCCGGCTGTCCGGCCAGGACGGGTCGTACCTCACCGGGCCGCTAGCCCGGTACGCCCTGAACGCACAGTATCTCCCGCCGCTGGCCGCTGCCGCTGCGGCGGAGGCCGGGCTCGGGGACAGCTGCCGCAACCCCTTCCGCAGCATCATCGTGCGGGCGGTCGAGGTTGTCTGCGCGCTTGAGGAGGCTATCCGGCTCATCGAGTCCTACCAGCCGCCAGAGGTAGCCAGCGTGCCCGTGCAAGCGCACGCCGGCCGAGGGCATGGCGTGTCCGAGGCACCGCGCGGGGTGCTGTATCAGCGGTACGAACTTGACCAGGACGGGGTCATCCTCAGCGCCAGGATCGTCCCGCCGACCTCGCAGAACCAGGCGGCGATCGAGCGAGACCTCGGCCTGCTCGTGCAGGCGCGGCTCGGCCAGGCCGATGAGATCCTCACCCGCCTGTGCGAGCAGGCGATCCGCAACTACGATCCGTGCATCTCCTGTGCGACCCACTTCCTTGAGCTGCGGATCGATCGCGGATGAGACGCGGGCGCCGGGCCGTGATCATCGGAATCGGAAACGAGTACCGGCGTGACGACGGGGTCGGACCGGCCGTGGTGGCGAGGTTGCGCGACCGAGTGCTACCCGACGTGGACCTGCTGATCAGTGACGGCGAGCCGGTCGGCCTCATCGACGACTGGGCAGGCGCCGGACTTGTGATCGTCGTGGACGCCGTGGCCGGGTCCCGGCCTGGGCGGCTGCACCGGGTCGTACTCGCCGGGGCTGGTGCTGACCGAAGCGCCGGAACGGGCTTGGAGGCACGCGCGGCCGACGCCGGGCTGGCCAGCTCGCACGGCCTCGGACTCGGCACCGTGGTCGAGCTAGCCGTGGTGCTCGGCCGACTGCCGGAAACGCTGATCATGCATGGAGTGGAGGGGGTGAACTTCGGCCAGGGGGCCGGTCTCAGCCCGGAGGTGGCGGGCTCGATCGACGAACTCACCGCCGCCGTGCTCGCCGACGCCACTCCGACGAGGAGCCTTTGACCTGCGCAGATCGGGACCTTTGGCCCTCGTTGCGTCGGCCGGCCGGCCGGATCCTGAGCTGGTGAGGATCAGGCAGAACCAAGGTCCTGACAGTCGTGGCCGGTACTGCGCTGGGTATGCATGGGGGCGCGGCCTGGCGAGGGGAGACCTGATGAACGACGGCGGCGCCCCGGCCCCGTTTGCGGGAGCATCAGAGACGCACTCAGCGGTGGTGTACTTCGCCGGCGACCGCGCCTACAAGCTGAAGAAACCGGTGCGGCTCGACTTCCTGGACTTCAGCACGGTCGAAGCCCGTGCGGCAGCCTGCGCCAGGGAGACCGAGCTCAATCGGAGGTTCGCGCCCGACGTCTACCTCGGCGTCGCGGAGATCCGGAATCCGGCCGGAAAGGTGTGCGACCACCTGGTTGTGATGCGCCGGATGCCCGGCAGCGGGCGGCTGTCCGCGCTCATCCGGGCGGGAGAGCCGACCGCGGCAGCGGTGCGCCAGGTCGCGCGAATGCTCGCCGCCCAGCATGCGTCGGCCGAACGCAGCCAGGAAATCAGCCGGGAGGGCGGCCGCGACGCCCTGGCTCGGCGGTGGCGCGACAACATCGACCAGCTCAGCACCATCAGCGGCGATCTGATCGAGGCCGCGGAGATCGGCGAGGCAGCGAGGATGGCTGACCGGTTTCTGGCTGGGCGCGGCCCGCTGTTCGACGCGCGCATTAGGCGCGGACGCGTCGTCGACGGCCATGGAGACCTGCTGGCCGACGACATCTTCTGCCTAGACGATGGCCCCCGGATCCTGGACTGCCTGGACTTCGACGACCACCTGCGCTGGGTCGACGGCCTAGACGACGCCGCGTTCCTTGCCATGGACTTGGAGCAACTCGGTGCGCCTCAGATCGCCGAGCAGTTCATTCGCTGGTACGGGGAGTTCTCCGGCGACGAATGCCCATCATCCCTATGCCACCACTACGTGGCCTACCGGGCGATCGTCCGGGCCAAGGTGAGCTGTGTCCGGGCCGGACAGGGCGACCCGGCCGCGGCTGGCGGAGCCCGGAAGCTCACGTCGGCTGCGGTGCGCCACCTCCGTGCGGGAGCGGTCACGCTAGTTCTGGTCGGCGGGCTTCCCGGCACTGGCAAGTCCTCGCTGGCCGACAAGATCGCCGATCGGCTCGGCTGCGTGGTGCTCAGCAGTGACCGGATCCGCAAGGAACTCGCCGGACTGGATCCGGATCAGCCAGCCGCCGCGGAATTCGGGGCCGGAATCTATGCTCAGGCGTGGACTGACCGGACCTATGCCGAACTGCTCAACCGGGCCGCGGAGCTGCTCTCGATGGGCGAGTCGGTCCTCATCGATGCGACCTGGTCGTCCACAGCTCACCGTCAGAAAGCCGCTGCGATCGCCGCGCAAGGAGAGGCTGACCTCGTGCAACTGGAGTGCACCATCCCGCGGGAGGTCGCCGCCAGCCGCATCGCCGCCAGGACAGGCGGCGTTTCTGATGCCACCGGGGCGATCGCGGCCCGACTTGCGGCGCAGTGGATGCCGTGGCCGGAGGCCACCGTCCTCGATACCAGCCCTCCTGCCCAGCCGGCCGGCCGGGAAGCCGAGGCGGTCGAACAGGCGCTCAACGTCATCCGCCCGCACGGCCCAGAACACGTATGGCGCCCGCTCCGCCCCTACATGCTGCCGGACTGAGGACTCCCCGCAGCGTTCACCAGTCAGGCGCTGGCCGGCGGTTCGGGCTCCGGCTGCACGTCCACGAAGCCGGGCGCGGCGGCGTTGAAGGTGGCGAACACCCTGCGCACGTCATCAGCGGCCATGTGCAGGCGCATCAACTCTGGCACTAGCGCGGATGTGTTGGGCGTGGCCATCGGGCCGAAGCAGCCATAGCAGCCGCGGTCAAACGACGGGCAGATCGCGCCGCACCCGGCTTGCGTTACCGGCCCCAGGCAGGGCGTCCCGTGGGCCACCATCACGCACGCGGTTCCGCGCAGCTTGCACTCGTGACAGACGCTGTGGCCGGATATCCTGGGCTGTCGCCCGGCCAGAAGAGCCGACAGCACGCCAAGAAGCTGGCGTTTGTCGATTGGGCAGCCGCGCAGCTCGAAATCGACCGCGACGTGGCTGGAGACCGGGGTCGAGGTGGAAAGGGTGGCCACGTAATCGGGCCGCGCGTAGATGGCCGCGCTGAATTCCGCGACGTCAGCGAAATTCCTGAGCGCCTGGATGCCGCCCGCCGTGGCGCACGCGCCGATGGTTACCAGCGTGCTCGACTCGGCCCGGATTCGCCTGATCCGCTCGGCGTCGGCCGCAGTGCTAACCGAACCCTCCACCAACGACACGTCGTACGGTCCGGGCAGGTCGGTGTTCGTGGCCTCGGTGAAGTGCGCGATGTCTACCTCGGCCGCGAGGGCGAGCAGCTCGTCCTGGCAGTCCAGCACGGTGAGCTGGCACCCGTCGCAGGACGCCAGTTTCCAGACGGCCAACTTGGGCCGTATGCCGTCGGGCATCTAAAGCTCCCTCACCGAAAGCAGTGGCGCGGCTGTGCTGTAGCTGACGACCGGGCCATCCCGGCACAGCAGGAGCGGCCCGAGCTGGCAATGCCCGCATTCGCCTACGCCGCACTGCATGTTCCGTTCGATCGACAGCCTGATCTGGCCGGCCCTCATCCCGGCGGCCATGAGTGTCTGGGCGGTCAGCCGCATCATGACCTCAGGTCCGCATATCAGTGCTAGCGTCCGCTGTGGGTCAAGCCCAGTCGGGCCGATCAGCTGAGTGACCACGCTGACGTGTCCGCGCCAGGCGGCGTCGGCCCTGTCCACGGTGACCTCAACCGCAGCGCCGCTATCGCGCCACTGGCCGTATTCGGCCCCGAAGACCAGCTCCGCTGGTGACCGGGCTCCGATCAGCACCGTGACGCGGCGGTACCGGCCGCATTCGCGAAGTGCAGCGACCACGGCGGGTCGGAGCGGGGCCAGCCCGATCCCGCCCGCGATCACGAGCAGGTCCTGTCCGAAAGCGTCGGACTCGTGCCAGCTCGTACCGAACGGGCCGCGGACCCCGACGACCTGACCCGGTGCTGCCGCGCACAGCGCCCGGCTGACCGCGCCGACGGCCCGGATCGTGTGCGTCAGGCCAGCGACGCCGGCCGGGCCGCTGACCGACACCGGGATCTCTCCGATCCCGAACGCGTACAGCATCATGAACTGACCGGGGCTGAAATTCTCCAGTGGCATGCCCGCCGGCTCCAGGGTGAGGGTTACGGTGTCGTGCGTCTCGTCCTGGCGCCCCCTTACCCGGTACCTGGCCGGCAGCTGGGTCATCGTCATCGCGGCACTCCGGTGCTGGCCCTCGGCGCCGCGTACAGGTCAAGGATCCTGATCCGGGCGGCCTGGAGGCGGGCGATGGCGGTACCGAGCAGGCGGCGGGTCAGCTGGTAGCCGAGCTCATGGTCGTAGTCGCACAACGCCTCGACGGCCGCGCTCCGGAACTCCAGTGCCGTCACCGGCAGCTGGGCCACCGCTCCGAACTGCCATTGCCGGATCGGCCCGAGCCAGGACAGGCCGAGCTCATCGCCAGGTCCGAGCGTCTCCACGATAAGCTGGCCGCGCCCAGGCACCTGCAGGTCAAGCGCCACCCGCCCCGAGGTAACCAGCCAGAACTTGGCGGCAGGCTCGCCCTCGGCGAAGATTCGCCGCCCAGCCGGAATCTCGGTGGCTGTCGCCAGCGCGCCAAGCCGGTCGATGCGCTGCCGGGATAGACCGGCGGCGAACGGGTGGCCGGCCAGGGCGGCGGCGGTGGCCCCGGTCATGTCCCCGCCTGTGGTTCGCCGAGTTCTGCCCGTAGCGCCGCCACTTCTTCGGTGATGTCGATTCCGACCGGGCACCAGACGATGCAGCGGCCGCATCCGACGCAGCCGGAGGAGCCGAACTGGTCGTGCCAGGTGCCCAGCTTGTGGGTGAGCCACTGGCGGTAACGGCTCTCGCCCGAGTACCGGACCGGGCCGGAATGTACATAGGAGAAATCAAGGTCGAAGCACGACGACCAGCTTTGCCAGCGCTCCGCGTGGTCGCCGCTGAGGTCGGTGACGTCCTCGACGGTCGTGCAGAAGCACGTAGGGCAGGCCATGGTGCAGTTCCCGCAGGTCAGGCACCGCGAAGCCACGTCTTCCCAGCGGGCGGCGCCGTGGCTGCGGGCCAGCAGATCGCGCAGGCCGTCGGCTTGGACGGTCCGGCCCATCTTCCCGGCCGCCTCGCTCACGCTGGCTCGCGCCCGCCGCACCACGCTCGGGTCCGCCGGCTCCGGCTCCAGTTCGGCGAGCAACGCGTCTCCGGCCGGCGAGCCTACTTCGACGACGAAATTGTGGTCGTCAGGGCCGGCCAGCTCGGTCAGCAGCAAGTCGTAACCTGGGCCGGCTTGCGGCCCCGTCCCCATGGACGCGCAGAAGCAGGTTTCTCCTGGCTCGGTGCAGTTCACGGCGACCACGAAGACCGCTGACCGGCGCCTGGCATAAGCCGAGTCCGGGTGGGCATCGGCGCCGAGCACCTCGTCCTGGATCTGGATGGCCCGCAAATCACACGGGCGTACGCCGATGAAGGCGAGCTTGGCGTCGGTGTCCGGTGGAGCCGTGGCCGAATAGCCGCCGTCTGCGGTCCGCCGGGCCGACCAGAGCTGCTGACGCGGCGGATGCAGGAACTGCTTCCACGAGCCCGGCCCGGCCGAGTGGCCGAAGGCGGCCGCATCGTCACGGCGACGGAGCCGGTAGCCGCCAGGAGCCAGCGTTACTCCCCAGCCGAACGGCAGTTCGCCGGCGGAGGAGAGCTCACGCAGGACGATGGCGCCGTTCACGACCTGCGGACCGATGACCTGGTAGCCAGCTGCCCGCAGCGACTCATGCAGCCGGGCCAGGCCGCTGGCCGGCAGCTGCCACTCCGGTCCCTTTGACTCACTATCCGTGCTCACGTGATCCCCTAGGGTTTCACTCGGTGATCACTTCATTCTTGGCTCAGGCTGCCGAAGCGACCAGGGTCTAATGGCCTGTCGACGGAACCCGCCCACGTGCCAGGACACGAAGGGGCCATGAGCCGACTTCGTTCCCCAACAGCGCATGTGACGAAGGTCCCGCATCATCCGGTCCTACGGCCCTGTGATGCCCGCGAACGTGGGTGTCTGATCACAGTTACGGGAGGGACCAGCCGAGCCCTTGCCGCGGAGATACTGGCCGACAAGCCAGCACACCGCGAAATCCGGATCCGCGAGAAGCGGGTGGGTCCCTCCCGCTCAGCATGCGCGCGCCCTGGCGGGAGGCGGCCATGAGTCCGTCGGCCCAGGGCCCTTCGTCCCTGGCCTGCGCCGCTGCTGCCTGCGAGGCTCTGAATGGGCGTCGAACTAGGAGTTGAGCGCCATGGCGACGCGGGTAGAGGACGTGATGACGCGCAACGTCGTTTCGCTGCGCAAGAACGCGCATTACAAGGAGATCGTGCAGGTCATGCGGAACCGCAGCTTCAGCGCGTTCCCGGTACTCGATGACCATGACCGGGTCATCGGCATAGTGTCCGAGGACGATCTTCTGGTCAAGGAGGCGTATCCAGCTCCCAGGCGGGCGGGTGTCCTCTCGCGGCACGGCGATAGGGCGAAGGCCGGAGGGCTCTGCGCCGCAGAGTTGATGCACCGGCCGGCGATCACGATCAGTCCTGATGCGACGGTGGCGGAGGCAGCCCGGCTCATGCACACGCGTCATGTCAAGCGACTGCCGGTCGTCGATGGCCCGACGCGGCGGCTGATCGGGATTGTCAGCCGGGCGGACCTTCTCGGTGTGTACGACCGCCCGGACGAGGACATCACGAAAGACGTACTGGAACAGGTCATCGAGGCCGAATTCGTCCTCGATCGCCTGGCATTCGAGGTGACGGTATCGGACGGCGTCGTAACGGTGTCCGGGCCGGTGCACAGTGAGCCAGTGGCTCTGAGCCTGCTGGCTGCGGTCCGTGAGGTCGACGGTGTCGTGGCCGTCCGGGACCGGCTTAGCTATCCGCGACGGTAGACGGGAGAGTGCGCAAATGCCTGACGCAGTGCTGGAAACGATGGAGGAAGCCGAGTGCCTGCGGCTGATCGCCCCTGGCGGCATCGGCCGGCTTGTCTTCGCGGGACGGTGGGACCTGACCGTGCTGCCGGTGAACTACAAGGTGCATGACGGTGCCATCTTGTTCAGGACTGCGCAGGACAGCGCGACGGACGAAGACCTCAGGACGGGGATCGCTCACGCCGAATACCGTGTCGCGTTCGAGGTCGACGACTTTGACACCGAGGCTCGCGAAGGATGGAGTGTGCTCATTCAGGGTCCTGCGCACCATCTGGACACTGACGAAGAGCGCCGCCACGCGGTGGAGGCAGGCGTCGAGCCGTGGCCCGGCGGGCTCCGTGAGCATTTCATCGAGATCCGGCCGGACCGGATCACGGGCCGCAGGATCAGGCACAATTCGGCCGTGCAGTCCGGCCAGGCCCGGTGACGGCGGAGGGGAGCGAGGACAGGTGAAAGCGATCATCTACCGCGGACCGGGCACCCCGTCATGGGATGATGCGCCCGATCCAGAGATCACCGACGAAGCCGATGCCATCGTGCGGGTCGACGCCACCACCATCTGCGGGACGGATCTGCACATTCTCGCCGGAGACGTGCCCTCGGTGCATCCCGGCCGGGTTATCGGCCATGAGGCTGTCGGGACCGTCGAGCAGGTCGGGAGCAGCGTTCGCACGGTCGGCGAAGGCGACCGGGTGCTGGTCTCCTGCATCTCGTCGTGCGGCATGTGCGCGTCCTGCCGCGAGGGCCACTTCGGGCAGTGCCGTGGCGGGGGCGGCTGGGTCCTCGGCCATACCTATAACGGGACTCAGGCCGAGTTCGTCCGGGTTCCGTTCGCCGACACTTCTACCTATCAGCTGCCGGCCGCCATTGCGGACGAGGAAGCGCTGATGCTCGCTGACGTCGTCCCGACTGGCTACGAGGTCGGGGTGCTCAAGTCGCGCGTCCAGCCGGGCGAGGTCGTTGCCGTCATCGGGTCGGGGCCAGTCGGATTGGCCGCGATCATGGGCGCGCGGCTATTCAGCCCGAGTCACATCGTCGCTATTGACCCGGCCGAGCGGCGGCTGGAGGCGGCCAAGCACTTCGGCGCGGACGTGACGGTGAACGACTCGGTAGCCAGCCCGCTCGAGGTCGTCCGGTCGCTGACCGATGGCCGTGGCGCCGATGTCGTCATCGAGGCCGTCGGCCTGCCGGAGACGTTCGAGCTGGCTGTCAGGCTCACGCGGCCCGGCGCCAGGCTGGCTAACGTCGGGGTCCACGGCAAGCCTGCCGCGTTCCATCTCGAGGATCAGTGGACGCGCGACCTCACCGTGACGACCGGGCTGGTCGATACTTACTCGACTCCGCTGCTGATGCGCCTGCTGGCGAGCCGCCAGATCGACACCAGGAAGTTCGTGACGCACCGGTTCGGGCTTGACGAGTTTTCCGAGGCGTATGACGTATTTGCCCGGGCCGGCGACACCGGCGCCCTGAAGGTCGTGCTCAGCCGCTGACGACGTTGCTCAGCCGCTGACGACGTTGCTCAGGCGGCGACGACGTTGCTCAGGCGGCGACGGCGGCGCTCAGCCGGCGAGGGCGGCGCTCAGCCGGCGAGCACGGCGTCATGGTCCAGGCCGGCCAGGCGGCTGAGGGTGGCAATCTCGTGATCGAAGCCGCTGGTCAGCTCCTCGGGTTCGGCGAGGGCATCGTTGTCCGCGGTGACGCCGAAGTAGAGCGTGCCGGCATAGGAGTACATAGCCGTAGAGATGCGTACGTTGCCACCGATCGGAGCGTACGGGTAGATCGCCAGGAGCGGGCGGCCGAGTGCGGACAGCGCGGTGGCAGGTCCTGGAACGTTCGTAGTGACGGTCTGCACGAGCGGCTGGGGCAGCTGGAACGCGGCACGCAGCCCAAGCGCCAGCAACGGCGGCGCGGTCGCGCCGAGCAGCGCGCTCAACAGCTCGGGCCCGGCCGCCTGGTGGGTGCGCTTTAGATCCTCGGTCTGCGCGCGGATCAGTTCAAGCCGCCTGAGCGGCTCGGGCTCGGCCACCGGCAGATTGACGAGCACGGCGGACAGGCGGTTGGTGACTGCTCCGGATTCCGTGGCCGTCCGGAGGGACACCGGCACGAGGGACCTGACCACTTGTTCTCCGGCCAGCTCGCGCGGCGGAATGACCCGGCGCAGGCTGCCGGCGACGGCCGCGAGCAGGACATCGTTGACGGTGCCACCGAGCGTGCCCCGGATCTGCCGGAGATCATCGAGGCTGGTACTGGTCCATGCCCACCTGCGGCTTCGCCCCGCCGGGCCGTTCAGCGAGCCGACGCTGGCGGCGGCCAGGCGCCGCGCGCCGCGGGCCAGGCCCTGTCCGTAGGTCGCGACGTCCTGAAGGCCTGGGAGCTGGGTGAGGACACTGCCGGCCACCGCAGCCAGCTCGCGGACCGACCGCGCGATGGCTTCCGTGAAACGGCCGGTTGGCCTGGCGAACTCCTCAGCGGAGCCGGGCTCCTGGCCGAAAAGCGAACCGGGTTCCTCGCCGAAAAGCATGGCCATGAGGTCGGAGCCGCCGATGCCGTCGACTACGCAATGGTGCACCTTCGACAGCACTGCCCACCGTCCGCCAGCCAGCCCGCCAAGGAGCCAGGCTTCCCAGAGCGGCCTGCCGGGATCGAGCGGTTCGGCAAAGATACGCGCGGCCAGGTCGCGAAGCTGCGCGTCGTCGCCAGGCCGCGGAACCCTGACGTGCCGGATGTGATGGCAGATGTCGAAGTCCGGGTCGTCGAACCAGGCCGGGCGCAGTAGCTGGAGCGGAGCAGTCCGCACCACCTGCTGGTATCGCGGCATCTGCGCAAGTCTGCTCGCGTAAAGCGCGGCCAGCTCGGAAAGCCGGGGCGCTGGTCCGTCGAAGATGGCGACCGATCCCAGGTGCATCGGCACGTTCCGGTGATCCACGAGGTAGAAGCCCGCGTCCAGGGCGCTCATCCGCTCCATTGCCCTTGCCTCCAGTCCCGCATAAGTTCAGTCAAGCGTGCGCTCAAGCTGATCCCGGCGGCAGCGGCTTTCTGGCCCTGAACGGCAGGACCTTGGGCCCGCATCGCAAACGAGCGCGAGCTTGTGCAAGCCCGACGGTCACGGCGCCGGCATCAGGCCGTGGGCGGGGAATACGGCATTCCTCGTGGCCAAGATGGCCTGATCGACGGGCTCATCCGGGTCGTAGCCGGCCTCAAATCTGGGGAACTCGCCTGTGCCGCCCTCGGTCATCAGCTCCGGCGCGGACCCGACCGCGACCTCGTTCACGTACTCGCGCCAGAGCATCGGCGTCTGGGCTGACGGGTCTATGGGCTGGCCGGCCGCCACCGCCAGCAGGTGGGTCCATGACCTCGGCACGACCTCGACCAGCTGATATCCACCGCCACCGGTGAGTAGCCAGCGCCCCTCACAGACCTCGTGGGCCAAGTCGTGCAGCGCCGCATGGGCGGCCCGCTGCGCGTCGATCGTCAGCTGGAGATCGGCAAGCGGGTCGCTCCAGTGGGTGTCACACCCGTGCTGGCTGACCAGGATCTGCGGGCGGAACTGCCGCAGCAGCGGCGGGACGATCGCGTCGAACGCCCGCAGCCAGCCCGCGTCCCTGGTACCTGGCAGCAGCGCTACGTTGACGGCCGAGCCGTCGGCTTCCGGCCCGCCGGTCTCGGCCGGCCTGCCGGTACCGGGAAAGAGCGTATCCGGGCTCTCGTGCAGGCTGATCGTCAGCACTCGCGGGTCGTTCCAGAACGCTGCCTGGACGCCGTCACCGTGGTGCACGTCGATGTCGACGTAGGCGATTCGCTCGGCACCCTGGTCGAGAAGCCAGGCGATCGCGATGGCCGGGTCGTTGTAGACGCAGAAGCCGCTGGCCCGGTCGCGCATGGCGTGATGCAGCCCGCCCGCGATGCTCGCCCCGTGCCGCGCGCGTCCGGCCCAGACCGCCCTGGCCGCGCCGAGCGTGGCCCCGGCCACCAGCGCCGAGGCCTCGTGCATGCCGGGGAAGGCCGGGTCGTCCTCGGTGCCGAGGCCGTGCCGCAGCAGCAGCCTGCGAAAATCCATCGGCTCATCGGGCGCGAACTGTGCGAACCGGCCCGCGTACCGCACCGCCTCGACGTACTCAGGATCGTGCACGAGCTCGAGCTCGGCATCGGAGGCGGCCGGCGCTGCCTCAACCGTGACCTGGTCCCGGCTGAGCAGGCCGAAGCTGGTGGCGAGTTCCATCGTGAGCTTGACCCGGATCGGCGCCATCGGGTGGCGTGGGCCAAAGTCGTAACTCGTGAGCTTCTCGTCCCAGGAGACGTGCAGTGTGCAAGTCACGTTGCTGATCCTTCCCAGTAAGCCCGTTCGCGAATGGCTCCGACCAGCCGCGTGCGATGGTCCGTCCGAGGTTGCGATGCACGGGCCGCCCTTCGCGCCGTGCTGGCCCGCCGTGGGCTGAAGCGTTCTGGGCCCTCCACATCCGCTGGTACGCGCCCTCGCCACGTACCAGGGTTGTGTGAGTGCCGCGCTCGACGACATGGCCACGGGCCAGTACGACGATCTCGTCAAACTGGTCGAGCCCGTCCAAGTCATGCGTGATCAGCAGGACGCTGCGGCCAGTGGTCGCGGCCAGCAGGTCAGCCATCAGCGCCTTCCTGCTCGGCGCGTCCAGGTGGGCGGTCGGCTCGTCCAGGATGAGCACGGCTGGGTCGGCAAGCAGAGCCCTGGCGAAGGCAATCCGCTGCCGCTGGCCTCCGGACACTCGCGCACCGTGCGTGCCGACCTGGGTATCCCATCCCTGCGGCAGCGAGCCGATCCAGCCAAGGAGTCTCGCTCGGTCGGCGGCCGCTGCCAGGTCCTGCTCGTCCGCAGCCGGATTGGCGAGCAGCAGGTTCGCCCGGATCGTGGTATCGAAAATATGCGGATCCTGCGGGCAGCCGCCGATGCGAGCGCGGACTGCGTCGGCGCTGAAGCTGGCCAGATCCTGGCCATTCAGCGTGACCGAGCCGGACTCCAGCTCGCAGAATCGGAGCAGGACCGACGCGATCGTCGACTTGCCCGCGCCGGCCGGCCCGACCACGGCGATCCGCCGTCCCGGCGCCAGGTCCAGGTCGACACCCGCCAAAGCCGGGCGGCCGGCGCCCTCATACCGGACGCTGGCGCCGCGCATCACGATCTGCAGCGGTCCGGCGGGTACAGATAGCGGGTGAGCGGGCTCGCGGACCGGATCCGATGCGTCAAGTACGTCGGTGACCCGGCCCGCAGCCGCGCGTGACTGTGTCAGCTGGACCGCCGCCGCAGGCAGCGAGCTGACCGCTTCGAAGGCTGCAAGCGCTGTCAGTGTGATGACCGCAAGCGGCACCCTCGCGAGGGCGCCTGAACCGGTCGCGGCGACGCCGAGCAGCAGCACGCCCCAGAGGGCGGCGCCCGCTGCCGCGCAAGAGAGCCCAGCTCCGAGGCCCGCAGCATTCGCCATGCGCCGGGCCAGCCTTGTCAGCTCGGCATCGGCCTGACCGGCGCGGGCGAGGACCCTCTCCGTGGCGCCGAACGCATGCAGATCAGCCGCTCCACCGATCATATCGATCATGGCGGCGCCGAGATCGCCGCGAGCGGGCGCCGACAGTCGCGCTGCGTCCCTGGCGGTGGTGGCGGCCAGTACCGGGACCGCGACGCCGGCCAGCAGGAGGCCGGCGCCCAGCACCAGGCCCGCGGGCGCCAGGATTGCCGCGGTCGCCAGCGCCGCGGCCGCCCCGACGATCGCTGCGGTCACCGGCGGCGCCAGCCCGCGAATGAACAGATCCTGAACGGAGTCCACGTCGCTGATCAGGCGGGCCAGCAGGTCGCCAGAACGGAAGGCCGCCAGCCCGGCCGGAGCCAGCCGTTCCAGCCGGCGGTAGATCGCGACTCGGACGTCGGCCAGGACGCGGAATGCGACGTCGTGCGAGCTGAGCCGTTCGGCGTAGCGCAGGACTCCCCGGCTGATGCCCAGTGCCCGAACTGCGACCACCGCGATCGAGATCGCCACGATGTTCGGGTGCTGCGACGCGCGTGCCAGCAGAAAGCCCGACACCGCAAGCAGCGCTACCCCGCTCGCCGTCGCCGCCGCTCCCGCGAGCACGGCGAGCAGCAGCTGTGCGCGCATCGGCCGCGCCAGCCGCATCATGCGCAGCAGCGGCCTGGCCTCCTGGCCCCAGCTCCGGGCTCTGCCGGCACCTCGGTCGGCTGCTGTCTCGATGGCTCGGGCGGGGGGTGCGACACCCTGGCCCACGGCTGACCGCGTGCCGGGCGTGAGCGTGCTCATCGGGTATCCGCCAAGCCACTACCTGCCGCCGCCAGCCCAGGGACAGCGGCAGTAGCCGGCGGTGGCGCGATCTGCTCGGCCAGGCGGCCGCGGTCGAGCCTGATGACACGGTCGCATGACCCGGCAACCGCCGGGTCGTGCGTCACCTGGAGCACTGTGCGATCTGCCATCAGCGTCGCCAACGCCGTCTGCAGTTCATGCGCGCTGAAAGGATCGAGATGAGCCGTTGGCTCATCCAGCAGGAGGAGCGGCGCATCCATCAGGAACGCGCGAGCCAGTGCAAGCCGCTGCCGCTGCCCAGACGAGAGGCGCTGGCCGCGCTCGCCGACTGCCGTGTCATACCGGCGCGGCAGGTCCGCGATGAACTCGCTCGCTCCAGCCAGCCGGGCCGCCCGCTCTATGTCCGCCTGGCTCGCGCCAGGCCGGCCGAGCGCGATGTTCTCCGCGATGCTGGCGGCGAACAGGTGCGGGTGCTGCGGGACCCAGGCCAGCTGCCCGCGCCACTGCGCGGCCGGAATCTGCCCTAGCGGAAGCCCGCCCACCTCGATTGCCCCGGCGGTTGGCTCCGCGAACCGCAGCACGAGCGCGAGCAGCGAGGACTTGCCCGAGCCGCTCGGCCCGGTGACGGCGATCTGCTCTCCGGGGCCGATCGACATGCTGACACCGGCCAGCGCGGCCTCGTCCCGGCCTGGGTACCGTAGAGTGACGTCGCGCAAGCGGACTACGTCGCGGTGCAGGTCAGCGGTCCGCTTACTTACGGCACGCCCGGGCGCGACCCCCCTTACGCCGGCGTCGGGCTGGGTCTCGAGAAGCTCGAACACCTGGCTGGCGGCGGTTGCCCCCTCCATGCTGGCGTGGAACTGGGCGCCGACGTTGCGGAGCGGCAGGTAGGCCTCGGGCGTCAGGATCAGGACGAGCAGCGCGGTGCGGTAATCCATGTGCCCGGCCAGCAGCCGCAAGCCGACCTCGACCGCGACCAGGGCCGTGGCGATGGTGGCAGCCAGCTCGAGCACCAGCGCCGACAGGAACGCCACTCGCAGCGTGGCCATGGTAGCGCGCCGGTGCTGGTCGGTGACCTCGCCGATCACTTCCGCCTGCGCCCTGGAACGGCCGAACACCCTGAGCGTGGTCAGACCCTCGACCACGTCGAGGAAGTGTCCGCCGAGCTGGGCCAGCAGCCGCCACTGCCGATCCGTCTGGGCCTTAGTGTGCAGACCGATCAGGACCGCGAAGACCGGGATCAGCGGCAGCGTCAGAGCGATGACCAGCGCAGAAATCCAGTCGGCGAGCGCGACCCGGACGAGCACCGCCACCGGGACCACGCAGGCGAGCACGAGCTGCGGCAGGTACCTGGCGAAATACGGATCGAGCGCGTCCAGGCCCTTCGTCGACAGCGTCGCCATCTCGCCAGGCCGCTGGCCCGACAGCCAGGACGGGCCGAGCCGCACCACCTGCGCGGTTAGCGCGCGGCGTAGCTGCGACTTGACCCTGGCCGCCGCCCGCAGCGCCGTCACCTCGGTGCCGTAAGTGACAGCGGCCCGAGCCAGCAGGACCACGGCGAGCGCGGTCAGCAGGCTGGCCAGCGCGTGGGCGCCGGTGCCGCGGATCGCGTCCGCCAGCAGGTCGGCGAGCAGGCCCGCCTGGGCCAGTATCAGGCCGGTGGCGACGAGCCCCAGCAGGATCGTGCTCGCCAGGTAACCGCGGACCACCCCCGCATAGCGCACCAGACGAGGGTCGAACGGCCGCACGACTACGGCCCTGCCTGACTGGTAGAGGCTCCGCCGGCGGTCCGCCCCTGCTCGGCCGATGGCCTGGCCGAGAGGCCAGCCGACGGCGGAGTTGTGGCGGCCGCCGGTTCGGCGCCGAGGTCGGCGTGGGTAAGCCGCTTCCTGAACACCCAGTACGTCCAGCCCTGATACGTCAGCACGACGGGCGTAAAGATCACCGCTACCCATGTCATGATCGTCAACGTGTAATGCGACGAGGACGCGTTCGACACGGTCAGCCCGTAGGCGGCCGCGGTCGTAGACGGCAGCACGTGCGGATAGAGGTCGCCGAACAAGGTCGCTACCGCGAACGCGAGCGTGATCGCCGTGCCGAGGAACGCCCAGCCCTCCCGGCCGCGGGCAGCGGCGGTCACGCCGCCAAGCAGCGCAAGCGCGGCGAGAGCGGCCGTCACGTCGGTCCAGCCCTTGCCGTGGCTGACCTGGCTGGTGATCAGGAACGCGGCGGCCAGGGGCACCGCCGCCGCGGCGATGCGGACTGCCAGCGCCCGGGCCCGGCCGCGCATCGGGCCGTCGGTCTTGAGCGCCAGGAAGATCGCCCCGTGCAGGGCGAACAAGCTCAGCGTGACCAGTCCGCCGAGCAGGCCGTACCAGTTGAGCAGCGTCAGCAGGTTGCCGGTGTAGACGTGGCCGGCGTTCAGCGGAACGCCGCGGACGATGTTGGCGAACGCGACGCCCCACAGCAGCGCGGGGAGCGCGGAGCCCAGGAAGATCGCCTGATCCCAGCGCGCCCGCCAGCGCGAGCTGTCGACCTTGCCGCGGAACTCGAAGCACACGCCGCGGACGATCAGTGCTACGAGGATCAGCAGCAGCGCAAGGTAGAAGCCGCTGAACAGCGACGCGTACCACAGCGGGAACGCGGCGAAGGTCGCGCCTCCCGCCGTCAGCAGCCACACCTCGTTGCCGTCCCAGACCGGGCCGATCGCGTTGATCATCAGCCGCCGGTCGGCGTTGTCGCGGCCGAGCACCGGCAGCAGGATGCCCACGCCGAAGTCGAACCCCTCGAGAACGAAGTAGCCCGTCCACAAGACGGCGATGAGTGCGAACCAGAGAGTTGCCAGGCTCATATCAGTGCTCCGCGCGTTAGTAGGAGAAGACCGGAACGGGCTCGCCGACGGACTCAGGTGGCTCGTCCGGGACTCCCGCCCGCACGTGCTGGAAAGCGATCTTGCCGGCGATCACCGCGATCGCGCCGTACAGCAGGGTGAACACGGTCATCGAGATGATCACCGAGGATGGGGTCACCCCCGGCGAAACGCTCTGCTGGGTCGTGAGCACGCCGAACACGGTCCAGGGCTGGCGGCCCATCTCGGTGAAGATCCAGCCGCTGGTCGTGCCCAGGTAAGGCAGCACCACGCCCCAGATCGCGACTCGGTAAAACCAGCTGCTGCGCGGCATCTCCCGGCGCCGCCTGGTGAGCCAGAGCCCGACGAGCGCGAGCAGGCCGGCCAGCACGCCGAACCCGATCATGAGCCGGAACGACCAGTAGGTCACCGGGACGTAAGGCTTGTAATCGCCCGGCCCGTACTTCTTGACATACGCCCGCTCGACGTTGTTGATCCCCTGAACCGTGCCGTGCGGGTTGAGGGTGGCGATCAGCGACAGCAGGTAAGGAACCCGGATGCTCCACAGTTGCTGGTTGCCGCTCAGCGAGCCGATCGTGAACAGCGAGAACGATGCGGGCGATTCGGTGTTGTACAGCGCTTCGGCCGCGGCCATCTTCATCGGCTGCTGGCTTTCCATCAGCCGGGCCTGGATGTCCCCGGTCGCCGCCGTGGCGATCGCTGCCATCAGCGTGACCGACAGCCCGAGCCGCAGCACGCGGCGGAAGAGCTGGGTGTCATTCCCGCGAGCCAGATGCCAGGCGGCCACCGCGATCACGACCGCTCCGGTGATCAGGAAGCTGGCGAAGAACACATGCGGCCACGACGCCAGCGCGGTGGAGTTCGTGAGCAGCGCGATGATGCTGGTCAGCTCGGCCCGGTGAGTGACCGGATTGACGCTGTACCCGACCGGGTGTTGCATCCAGGCGTTGGCGGCGAGGATGAAGTAGGCGGACAGGCTCGTCCCGATTGCGGCGAGCCAGATCGTGGCCAGGTGCAGCCGGGGAGACAGCTTATTCCAGCCGAAGATCCACAGGCCGAGGAACGTCGATTCCATGAAGAAGGCGAGCAAGCCCTCCATTGCCAGAGGCGCGCCGAACACGTCGCCGACGAACTTCGAATATGCCGACCAGTTCATGCCGAACTGGAACTCCAGCACGATGCCGGTGACGACGCCGACCGCGAAATTGATCAGGAACAACTTGCCGAAGAATTTCGTCAGCCGCAGGTAAGCGGAGTCCTTCTTGATCAGCCACGCCGTCTGCAGGCACGCGACCATCAGCGAGAGCCCGATCGTGAGCGGCACGAAGATGAAGTGATAGACGGTTGTGATGCCGAACTGCCACCTGGACAAGTCGAGCGTGCTCATCGGCGGCCCCTTCTGCGCTCGATTCAGTTGCGAGTGCCTGGCTGCCCGCCAGTTGACCATTTCCCCGTGAGATTGCATGAGGGCCCTGTGGTCTACGGAAGCGGGACCTTGGTCACTTTCGCCGCGACCGTCTGCGGCGAAGTATCAGGAGCACGTTTACAGAAGCGGTACGCGGTTGGTGTCGGTCGTCTCTCGGTGTCGTACGCCAGTCGGCGGATCGAACGTCATCAGAGGGAGAACGACGATGACCAGCACCAGCACCGGGTTAGTCCGCCGCGATAGCGGCGAGACCCTGCGGGGCCGGGTGGCCTTTGTCACCGGCGGTACGCGGGGGATCGGGGCCGCGATCAGTCGTCGGCTGGCGTCAGCCGGCGCCTGCGTGGCGGCCGGCTACTGGCACGGTGCCGACGCCGCGGAGAAACTGCGCGCTGACCTGAGCGACAGCTACCCGGACCAGCTCACGACCGTCCACGAGGGAAACATCGGCGTCGCCGGCGACTGCCGACGCGTGCTGGCCGACGTCATCGACCGGCAGGGCAGGCTCGACATCCTGGTCAACAACGCCGGCATCACGATCGATAAGACCGTCGCCAAGATGTCTGACGAGGACTGGCAGCGCGTGATAGCCGTTAACCTGTCCGGCGCGTTCTTCATCGCCCAGGCCGCACTCGACCACATGCTGGAGCGGGGCACAGGCCGCATCATCAACGTCTCCTCGGTCATCGGCGAGACCGGGAACATCGGCCAGGTGAACTACGCGGCGTCCAAGTCCGGCCTGTTCGGCCTTACCAAGTCACTGGCCAAGGAGGCCGTCTTCCAGCTCAATCGCGCACAGCACCCGGTCGGCGACGGCGTCGGCCTTACCGTGAACGCGGTAACGCCCGGCTTCATCGCCACGGACATGCTGGCGACGATCCCCGACAAGCTGCTCGAGCGGATTCGCGGCCAGATCCCGGTCGGCCGCCTGGGCGCGCCAGAAGAGATCGCGCGCGTGGTGGCGTTCCTCGCCGCCGACGAGTCTGCTTATATCACTGGCCAGATCTGGGCCGTCAACGGCGGACTGGACATGTGAGGTGCCACGATGACTGATCCACGCGACGTCCTGGTGCTGTCGGCGGTTCGCACGGCCATCGGCAAGTTCGGCGGCGGCCTGGCGGCGGTGCCGCCCTGCGAGCTCGCCTCGACTGTCGTGCAGGAGGCCGTCAGCCGGTCCGCCGTTCACCCCGGCGACGTCGGTCACGTCGTGTTCGGAAACGTGATCCACACCGAGCCCAGGGACATGTACCTGTCGAGGGTCGCCGCGGTCAACGGCGGACTGCCCACTGCCACCCCCGCGTTCACCGTCAACCGCCTTTGCGGCAGCGGGCTGCAGGCGATCTTGTCGGCGGCCCAGGCCATCGCGCTCGGCGACTGCGAAGCAGCGGTAGCCGGCGGTGCCGAGGTCATGAGCCGCGGTCAGTACTGGCTCCCGGCCATGCGCTGGGGCCAGCGGATGCAGGACGGCGTGGTGGTCGACGCGATGGTCGGCGCGCTGACCGACCCATTCGGCGGCTGTCACATGGGCGTCACCGCGGAGAACGTCGCGACCGAGTTCCACGTGTCCAGAGCCGACCAGGACGCGCTGGCGGCCGAGAGTCATCGCCGGGCAGCGGCCGCCGCCGCGGCCGGTTACTTTCGCGACCAGATCGTTCCGGTCGAAGTCCCCGGCCGCAAAGGGCCAGTGATCGTGGATACCGACGAGCACGTCCGGCCGGAGGTGAGCGTCGACGACATGGCCAAGCTGCGTCCGGCGTTCGCCGCCGATGGCACAGTGACGGCTGGGAACGCCTCCGGCATCAACGACGCGGCCGCTGCCGTCGTGCTGGCCAGCCGGACTTACGCAGAGCAGCACGGCGCGACCGCGCTCGGTCGGCTGGTCGGATACTCGCACGCCGGCGTGGAACCGCGGATCATGGGCATGGGCCCGGTGCCAGCCGTGCGCGCAGTACTGGAGCGCACCGGCCTGAAGGTCGACGACATAGAGGTGTTCGAGGTCAACGAGGCCTTCGCGGCGCAGGCGCTGGCCGTCGCGCGCGAGCTCGGCCTGCCGCCGGAGCGTACCAACCCGAACGGCAGCGGCATCTCGCTCGGCCATCCGATCGGCGCAACCGGTGCCATCCTCGCGGTCAAGGCCCTGCACGAGCTGCGGCGCACGGGCGGGCGCTACGCGCTGACCACGATGTGCATCGGCGGGGGTCAGGGCATCGCGGCGATCTTCGAGCGCCAGTGAGCCCGGCCAGAGCCGCACGGCTGCCCGGTGAGCGCAGGCCACGGCCGCGCGGTGAGCGCAGGCCGCGGAGGTCGGTTGGCTTCCCCGTCGACTCTCAGGAGGTACTCACATGACGAGACAGGAACCAGAATCGATGCCCGGCGAGGCGGAGGCGGGCCTGATCGGTCCCGAAGCGGGAGCGTTTGGTTCCGTCGACATTGCCGGCTTCGGGGAGGCCATGCTCCGCGTGCTGGGCCGCGCCATGTCCCGTCGGCCCGAGGTCTCGGAGGCCATGATCCGCTACTGGCAGAGTCTCGCCGCCATCGGCCCGGGCGCCGCCGCGATCTGGCGCGGCATGCCCAGCGAGCCCGCCGCGCCGCGCGAGCCGACCGCGCCGCCCGACAAGCGGTTTACGGATCCGGCCTGGACCGGCAACCCGTTCTTTTTCGCGCTGAGGCAGTACTACCTGGCGAACAGTCGGCTGCTGTCCGACCTGCTGGCAGCGGGTGAGGGCGACAGTCAGCAGGACGCGAAGGCTCGGCTCGCGGCCGGCTTCCTGGCGGACGCGCTCGCGCCGGTGAATTTCCTGCCCACGAATCCGGCCGCTCTCAAGCGGGCCGTGGACACCGGCGGCCTTAGCCTCCTTGCCGGTGCTCGCAACATGGTCAGCGACATTCTCACCAACGGCGGCATGCCGCGTCAGGTCGATACCCGGCCATTCAAGCTCGGCGTCAACCTTGCGGCCACGCCGGGAAAGGTTGTGTTCAGGAACGACCTGATGGAGCTACTGCAGTACGCCCCGCAGACGCCACTGGTCCGCGAGGTGCCATTGCTGGCCAGCCCGCCATGGATCAACAAGTACTACATCATGGACCTGGCGCCTGGCCGCAGCTTCCTGGAGTGGGCAGTGCAGCACGAGCGGACAGTGTTCGCGATCTCCTACCGCAACCCGGACGCCTCCATGCGCGCGGTCACTCTGGACGACTACCTCATTCACGGCCCGCGCCAGGCCCTTGACGTCATCCAGGACATCACCGGGGCGCCGCGGATCGACATCGTCGGGTTGTGCCTCGGCGGCGCGCTGACCGCGATGCTCGCCGCCTACATGGCCGAGACCGGAGACGACCGGCTCGGATCGGTCACCCTGCTCAATACGATGCTCGACTACTCCGAGCCCGGGGTGCTCGGAGCGTTCACGGACGAGCAGACGGTGGCCAGGCTGGAGCGGCAGATGAACGCGACCGGCTACCTCGAAGGCCGCCAGATGGCAGCGGCATTCGACGTGATCAGGGCGAATGACCTGATCTTCAGTTACGTCGTCTCGAACTGGCTGCTCGGCAAGAATCCGCCTGCCTTCGACATCCTGGCCTGGAATGCCGACAGCACGCGGATGCCTGCCGTCATGCATGCGTTCTACCTGCGCTGCCTGTATGTGAGGAACGAACTCGCTAACGGCGTGATGGAACTCGCCGGCCGGCGGCTGTCCCTGGCCAATGTCAAGAGCGACGCCTACGTCGTCGGTGCGGTCAACGATCACATCGTGCCCTGGACGTCCTCTTATAAGGCGACTCATCTGCTCGGCGGAGATGTCAGGTACGTACTGTCCAGCGGTGGTCATGTCGCGGGGATCGTCAACCCGCCTGGGCCGAAGGCCTGGCTCGAGACGGCGGATGAGTACCCAGGCGACGCGGCGCAGTGGCGACGACTGGCTACGCATAGACCTGGGTCCTGGTGGGAGGACTGGACCCGCTGGGCCGGCGCACGAGCGGGCGTGCTCACCGAGCCGCCGCCGACGGGCAGCGCGGCGTTCCCGCCGGCCGGTGACGTACCCGGTCAGTACGTCCGGGCTTAGAGGAGGCCCGGCCTCCGGCCTGCTTGACACGGCGAATGCTTGCTAGTTATACTGAGCAATTGAGAGGAAGTATCTCGGGGAATCGCAAGGCCCAGTCCTGAGGAGGAGTAATGGCCGAGTCGAACATCGGGCAGGAGTTCCAGGAGGATGTCCTGAACGCCATCCGCAAGAGTCAGGCGGCGGTGGTGGAAGCAATCGAGCGCTGGTCCAGCACCGTGCAGTCCATGAAGCCGGAGCTGCCTGAGCTGAATCTGCCCTTCGCGGATAGCCTCAACGTCGCCGAGAAGCTGCCCAAGCCGGAGGATGTCGTGAAGAGCGCGTACGACTTCGCTGAGCAGCTGCTTGCCAATCAGCGCAAGTTCGCCGAGGACGTGCTCAAGGCGACCGCGCCGCTGCTCGCGACGAGCGGCACCAAGTCGTCGCCCGGCAAGAAGAGCGGCAAGGCAGCTGAGTAACCAAGCGGGCGTTTGCCCGGTATCTCTCCAGCAGCGCGCGACGGCTGGCGGCCCGCCGCGCGCTCGCCGCTGCTTGCGACACGGGGCGCCGGGCGACCCCTGAGACGTCAAGGCCAAACGTCCCGCGATCGGAGGACCGTCGGCCTGACCAGTGGGGTCTGGAGCCCGGCATCCTGGACACACAGGTGGCGGGCAAAGGGAGAGCGGCAATGTCACACACCGGTTCCGGCAGGACTCCTGACGGCGGCGCCACCACGATCGCCGACGCGCGGACACGCGCGTATGCGCTGCTGGCCGACGGCAGCACGGTCGAGATCCGGCAGGCGGTGCCTGAGGACGTCGACGCCGTCCGCGAAATGCACGCGAACCTGTCCCCCGATAACGCCTATTTCCGGTTCTTCAGCCTCAGCCCGCGGGCACCGGAGCGTGAGGCCCAGCGAGTCTGCCGACCGCAGGCATCCGACCATGTCACCCTCCTGGCGCTGCTGAGCGGCAAGCTTGTTGGCGTGGCCGGCTGGGAGGCCACCGGCAGTCCAGGGCGAGCCGAGATCGCGTTCGCCGTGTCCGACGACATGCACGGCCGGGGCGTAGCCACCCTGCTGCTCGAGCACCTGGTATCGCTCGGCAGGCAGCGGAACCTCGTCGCGTTCGAGGCCGAGACTCTGCCTGACAACTACGCGATGCAGCAGGTCTTCAGAGATGCGGGCCTGCCGGTCGAGCGCCATTTCGCCGACGGCGTCATCGAGCTGACCTTCCCGCTGCCGGCCGTTGACGACGAGCGGTTCGATAGATACCTGGACGCGGTTGCCAGACGGGGCAGCCGCGCCGACGTGGCTAGCCTGCGTCACCTTTTCGAGCCGGCCTCGGTCGCCGTGGTCGGCGCGGGCAGGCGCCGCGGCTCGGTCGGCCGCGAGATCCTGCACAACATCGTCGCGGGCGGCTTCGCCGGGCGCGTGTACCCCATCAACCTGCACGGCGGCTCAATCGAGGGCATCACGGCGCTGACTTCGCCGCTGGAACTGCCCGACGACGTGGATGTAGCGGTGATCGCCGTGCCGTCGGCCGAGGTACCCGAGTCGGCGGACCAATGCGGTCGGCGAGGCGTGCGCGCGCTGATCGTGATTACAGCGGGCCTCGGGGAGCGCGGCGCGGAGCTGGTCGCGATCTGCCGCCGGTACGGAATGCGGCTTGTCGGCCCCAACTGCTTCGGCCTCGCCGTGCCCGGTCGGCACCTCAACGCCACGTTCGCGGCGCGGACGCCGCCGCGAGGCACCGCCGGGCTGGTCGTCCAGTCGGGCGGCGTCGGCGTCGCGCTGGTAGAGCATCTGACCAGGCTCGGCATCGGCGTTTCCTCCTTCGTCTCGGTCGGCGACAAGTACGACGTCTCGAGCAACGACCTGCTGACCTGGTGGGAACAGGACGGGCAGACCCGGCTCGCGATCATGTATGTCGAATCGTTCGGTAACCCGCGCGCCTTTGCCAGGACCGCCAGGCGGATCGGCCAGAAGATTCCCGTGCTCACCGTCATTGGCGGCCGCTCGGCCGCCGGACAGCGGGCGGCCGCGTCGCACACGGCCGCCACCGCGACGCCCCTGGTGACCCAGGAAGCCCTGTTCGGCCAGGCCGGGATTATCGCCACAGACAGCCTGGGCGAGCTGGTGGATGCGGCCGCCCTCCTGTCGTGCCAGCCCTTGCCGGCCGGGCGTCGCGTCGCGATCGTGTCCAACGCGGGCGGCGCGGGCGTGCTAGCCGCTGACGCGTGCGGCGACGTCGGCCTGACCGTCGCCGTCCTGGACGCCGCGACGCAGGGACGACTGGCGCGGCTGCTGCCGCCAGGAGCGGCCGTCGCCGGACCGGTGGACACGACGGCCGGGGTGAGCACCGAAGTGTTCCGCGCGTGCCTGCGCGAGGTTGCCGCCGACGCGTCCGTCGATGCGGTCGTCGCGATCGGCGTGCCCACCGCGATCGCCGACCTGAGGATTGCCATCGCAGGCGCGGAGGTGGCCAAGCCCATGGCTGCGGTGCTGCTTGATCAGACCGAGTCGGTGCGGTTGATCGGTCCCGGCGGCGAGGAGCCCGAGGATGAGGTCGAGCCGCGGTTGCCAGCCTATGGCTACCCCGAGTACGCCGTGCGGGCCCTCGGCCATGCCGTCCGCTACCGGGCTTGGCGCGAACGCGACCACGGCCGGCTGGCCGAGCTCAGCGGCCTCGACCTGGTCAGCGCGCGCGCCGTCGTTTCGGCGTTCCTGACCGCGAACCCGGATGGCGGCTGGCTGGCCGAAGCCGACGCCGTGCAGCTGCTGCGAAGCTTTGGCGTCCCGATGGTGACGACGCGCGCCGTCACCACCCTGGAGGGCGCGCTGACGGCGGCGGCCGAACTCGGCGGACACGTGGTGCTCAAGGCCGAGGTGACGGGGCTGGTGCACAAGACCGACGCCGGCGCGGTCAAGCTCGACCTGCGGACGCCCGAGGAGGTGACCGGCGCCTACCAGGAGCTGGCCGCGCAGTTCGGTGATGCTCTCCAGCGAGTGCTTGTGCAGCCCATGCTGGCCGGTGGCGTGGAGACCCTGATCGGTGTCGTCCAGGAGCAGATATTCGGTCCGCTCATCGTGTTCGGCCTCGGAGGCGTGGCCACCGAGGTGCTCGGCGACCATATCGCCCGGCTGTCGCCGCTGACCGACGCCGATGCGGCCGAGATGATCCATGGGGTGCGGTCCGCTGAACTGCTGACTGGGCACCGGGGTGCTCCGCCCGTGGACACAAAGGGACTGGCCGAAGTCCTGCTACGGGTGTCGAGACTGGCCGATGAGCTGCCGGAAGTCGCTGAGCTTGACCTCAACCCGGTGATCGCCCGCCCGCAGGACGCGCAGGCAGTCGACGTACGGGTCAGAGTCGCGCCTGCGGCGGCCAGGGATCCGTTCCTCCGTCGGCTCAGATAGAGGCCAGAACCTCATTCCCGCGCGGGGCGAAGGTCCCCCCGGAGGGGTAGGAACGCCCCTGACAGGCTCGCGAGCCCTGCGCGACGGTTGAGATAGGAGCGATTCTTGGTGGTGAGGGCTATGAGCCGGCCGGGTAGTACAGAACGGCGCATTGTGGTCGGAGTGGATGGATCGGACCAGTCGAGGGCTGCGCTGCGGTGGGCCATGCGGCAGGCCGCGCTGACGGGGACGGCGGTCCAGGCCGTCATCGCGTGGCACTACCCGGTGATGGCCGGCGGGTACGGCTGGGCGCCGGTTTCGGCGATGGATGCCACCGATTTCGGGGAGGTCGCCGCGAAGACGCTCGCCGAGGTCATCGCGGACGAGGCTGACCCGGCCAGCAGCGTGCGGGTCAGCACGTCGGTGATGGAGGGCAACGCAGCTCAGGTGCTGCTGAAGGCGGCCAAGGGAGCCGAGTTGCTGGTCGTCGGCAGTCGCGGGCACGGTGGCTTCGCCGGAGCGCTGCTCGGCTCCGTGAGCCAGCACTGCGTGCACCTCTCGCCGTGCCCGATTGTGATCGTACGGGGCAAGGCCGGGAACTAGGGGCCGAGGCTGGGAGCCGGAGGACAGAGCGCGCTCGACGGGGAGGACAGAGCGATGACCGCGACAGTCGGGGACGTGATGACCACGAGCGTGGTCGCGTTGCGTGAGGAAGCGGACTACAAGCAGATCGTGACGGCGCTGCACCGCTATCGGGTCAGCGCATGCCCGGTCGTCGATCAGGACAACCGGGTGATCGGGCTGGTGTCCGAGGCCGATCTGCTGCTGAAGCTGACCGACCCCGAATTCCCGCCGGGGCTCGAGCGCCTGAACTGGCGGCTGCATCAGGACAATAAGGCGAACGCGCTCACTGCCGAACAGCTGATGACCAGCCCGGCGATTGCCGTTCACCCGTGGGCTCCGCTCTCAGAGGCCGCGCGTCAGATGGAGCAGTGGCAGATCAAGCGGCTGCCCGTCGTCGACCAGGATGAGCGGCTCGTCGGGATCGTAACGCGATCCGACGTGCTGAGCGTGTACGAGCGGCCAGACGCTGACATCTGGAACGAGGTAACCAAGGTCATCATCGACCAGGAGTTCGGGCTGGACCCTGACACGATGGAGGTCACGGTCAGGTACGGAATCGTGACCGTCACCGGGTCGGTGGAGCAGCCGGAAGTGGCACTACGCCTGCTGGCCCGCATCCGGCACGCAGAGGGCGTCATCGGCGTGCGAGACCGCATGAGCTATCCGCGGGCGAACTAAGCCACTCGGACTACCGGGCAGCATGGATCCGGATCCGGCGCCCGGTGATCTGCTCGGGCACGAGCCGGATGTAGGTGTCGCGCTCGCCGCTGGGCCACGGTTCGATGTCGAGACCGTCGGCCGCGCTCAGGTCGTCGGGGCGGGTGAGGATCGTCGCGGTCCCGCTGACGAGTACGCTCCAGCCCTCGCTCAGCATGTCGTCGATGTGGTCGACGTCGAACGAGACTCTGTGCTGGCTGACCGCTCCGGCCGCGGCGGTGCGGTCGTCGGTCCTGAAGACCACGGCGTCGCCCAGCAGCGCGTAATTCACCGGAACGGCCACCGGTCCCCGGTCGGCGTTGTACAGGAATCTGCCGACTCCGCCCGGGCGGATGTAGGCCCAGCATTCCTGCTCCGTGAGCACCTCCAGCGTTGGGTGCTGGTCGGCGCCATGCTGTCCGGGCGGCGCCGTCAGGCCCGCGCCCGAGAGCGCGTCGGGCGTAGTCCCCAAGGCGGCGGCCAGCCGAGCCAGCGCCCCTCGCGACGGATCTGGCGTCCGGCTCGTCTCCAGATAGCCAAGGTAGTCAGGCGCCATTCCCGCCAGCGCCGCGGCATCTTCGCGGCTAAGGCCGACGCGGGCCCGCTGATCCGAAATCCGCCGGCCCAGGTCCGTTCCGCCGACGTCGCTTCGATCGGTCACGTCGTCCTCCGCTCTGATCGGTCTAAACGCCCTGGTTGGTGCCGCTCGGGCATCGTCCAAGGCCGTGCCGCCAACTGTACGATTCCCAGCCTGGCAGGCCGCGCGTCTGCCTTAGTAGGGCCATTGGACCCTGCCTGGCCGGTGACGCTCGGGTCGGCGGACGGCGAGCGTGCCGCGGGGCATGCCGCGGGCCGTCGGTCCGGGTCCGACGGGACGAATGACCCTTCTGCATCAGCGCCGGAGCAGGGAACGTTGCCTCGAGGGCCTGGGTGGGAGGTGGATCTCCAGTGAACCGATGGTGGCAGTTCGCTAGGCGACGGTCGCGGCGCCGCGGCAACCCGCTGTGGCGCAGGGTGGACCGGATCGAGACGCGAGCGATGACCGGGCTGCTGGCAGCGGCCATCCTTGCCAGCGTCGTGCTCGGTGTGCTGGCCGGCAATCGTGCCGACTCCCAGGGTCTGCGTCAGGAGCGCTCGGAGCGCGGTTGGCGGCCCGCGATCGCCACGCTCGAGCAGAACGCCGCCCAGTCGACGGCAGATACCGTCGGCTCGGACGTCACCTGGGTACCCGCGCGCTGGCAGCTGCCCGACGGGCAACATCGGTCAGGTCAGGTCGCCGCCGAGCTCGACGCTCGTGCCGGTCAGAAGGTGATGATCTGGATCAACTCCACCGGAATGCCGACAACTCCGCCGTTGACATCTGCCGGCGTGCGCGGCCAGGTCGTCTCGATCGTCGCGTCGGTTGTCATCGCCATCACGATCGTGGCTGGCATCGCCGCCTGTGGGATCCGCTTGTTCTGCAACCGGCGCCGCATGGCGGGCTGGCAGCGAGACTGGGACGCGGTCGGGCCAACCTGGTCCCGGTACCGGTAAATGCGGAGCGCTCGGCGGGCCCAGATCCTTAATCGGCCGGATCCGCTATGCGCGCTGTTGGCTCGACATCGGTGCGGGCGACGTCGAGCACTCCATCCAGGCCGGCGATCAGCTCGATGGCCAGGCGCAACTCCGACTTGAGGTCTTCGCCCGGATGACCAGTCAGCGTCACCATCCCGTTGCACACGGTCGCCGTGACGGTCTGCGGGACGTCCGGCATTACCTCGGCGAGTAGCTCGGCCACTTGTGCGGCGATCTCCGCGTCCGGCCGCAAGTAGAGCCTGAGCAGATCGCGGCGGCTGACGATGCCGAGGAGTTTCCCATCCTGGTCGACCACGGGCAGCCTGCTCACCCGATGCTCGGTCATGGACCGCGCCGCCGAAGCAACCGGCGCGTCCGGCCGTATGGTAATCGCCGGTGCGGTCATGAGGTGCTCGGCGGTCGGGGCTAGCGGCCGCTGGCCGAGATGGAGGAGGCTCCTCTTCTGGTGTGTCTTCGCCGCGACTGCGACCAGGTCCGCGTCGGTCACCATGCCGGCCACGCGCCTGCCGAGCATCAGCACGGGCATTCCGCCAATGTGATGGCTTGCGAGCATGGTCGCGATCTCTTTGTAGGGCGTGATCCGATCGATCGATATCACCGACGTCGTCATGATGTCGCGCACCCGGCTGTGATGTCGCCCGTGGTGACGCGGGGCATTGTGGGCCGACGCGGAGTCGGCGCCGGTCACCGGCTGGCCGCCCGGCCGATCACCTACATGACCGGCTACCTGTTGAACGGCACGAGTCACGTCGGCCTCGACCGCCCGGCCTTGCAGCGAGTCGTAGTACGCCGCGCCTAGGTGACGCAGCATGGCATCCAGATGGACATCACGGCGACTCATGGTGTCCTCCCCTGAGAACTTGCGAGGATTGCTGGCGCAACCGGCCGCTCAGGCGGCGTGCGGCAGGTGCTCGTGGCTGGTCTCGTCGGGCGAGGTCTGCTCATGCGCTCGCGGAGCTGCATGATGCGCGGTGGGCTTGCGTGCGTGCGGCCGCCGCGTAAGCTCGCTGAGCATTATGCACGCGAGAACGGTTATGACGGCGCCGAGGAACACCCACGCCGCCATCCATGCCCAGCTCACCGTAATCATGCTGGCGGCCGCCATCTGACCCATCTCCCTCGGCCAGGCCCCGCGAAAGCGGGGCAAATATCACTTTGTTTCTCACCTACATTCTCCGGCGTCTGGAGCGCTCCCCGGCAGTGCCGTTGGGCCCGGCGAGAGGGGCCTTATGGTCTGAGTCACTGCGCGGGGGAGCCGGCACCAGCACCTGGCTAGGGTCAAACCGGCTCATGGCATCGACCCCCCTGAGGCCCGCGACACCCGCGTGCCGACCCTCATCCCGCGGCGGGTCGTCGCTGGCACCTTGCTCAGCTCCGACGACGACAATCGGGCAGGCCGCCAGGCCGAGGCAGCTGCGTATCACGGGGCCGATGGACCGGCCAGGCAATGAAGACGACCCAAGCACGAGCATGGCGGCGCCGGCCGACCGCTCGGCCAGCACCCGCTCTGCCGGGCCTTCGACGACATGGGTGGTGACGCTGTCAGGCAGCTCAGGATCGACGCTTCTGAGGATGGCGGCGAGCCTGCGGGCGGCAGCGTCTTGCTGCTGACCGTGGTCGGCTCGGCTGGCCTTGACGGCATAGAACGCGGGTTCCTGCGACTGCCAGGCGGCTACGACCTCCAGGGACGCCCGCCGTCCGCTGGCTTCCCGCGCGGCCCAGCGCAGCGCCCGCAGCGATGCCCTCGAACCGCTGACGCCGACAACGACTCTTGGCTGTCTCGCGAACGTCATGACGACCCCGCGCCTCACACGGTTTCGACCGGGATGGCCTGTGGCGCGACTTGGTGGTCGGGCTCCATGCCGATCCGGATAGTGAGGATGCCGTTGTGGTAAGAGGCGGTAACCCGCTGGGCATTCGAGCCGAGTGGCAGGGCCACGTGCCGTGCAAACGTGCCGTACCGGAACTCGGAGTCATGCTTGACCGGCGTCTCGTCCCGGCGCTCAGCTCGGACGCTCAGGACTCCGGTCTGCACGGAGACTTCCAGATCCCTGGCCGGCTCGATGCCGGGCAGCTCAAGCCGGATGACGTAGGTCGTGCCGTCGGGATACTGCTCGATCGGGACGGGTTGCGGCTGGCTCACCTGGCGATGGACTGTCGAGAGCGGCGACCCGGCCCAGTCATCGATGCGCTGAACCGGAGCCGACCCGATGGTGCTGGTCATCGGTCTTCCTCCTGATCTCTGGGTCAGTTCCAGTCAAAGTCGCGGGTGGGCTGGTCGGTAGGGCCGAAGGTCAGGTCTGCTGTGTGCCGAGGTCCCGCACGCAAGGTCGCTTCGACCGGGCTCGTGCATCTTGCGAAGGTCACCGACTCCGCGGGACCTTGGCCCATGTTCCGGTCTCTTCGGGAGGGCTAGCCTCCCAGCCATGAATGGCGCGGCGGGTCTTGACGCAGATGCCCGCGACGTCGTCGAAGCCGCTGGCCACTTCCGCATCTACCTCGGAGCGGCGGCCGGGGTCGGCAAGACCTGCGCGATGCTCGGCGAGGCGCACCGCCGAGCCGGGCGCGGTTCGGATGTCGCCGTCGCCTTCGTCGAATGTCACGGCCGTCGGGTGACGCAGAACATGGCCGACGGACTGGAGGTCATCCCGCGCAAGACCGTGTCCTACCGGGACAGGAACATGCAGGAAATGGATCTCGACGCTGTGCTCGCGAGGCGGCCGGAGGTGGCGCTCGTCGACGAGCTCGCGCATACCAACGTCCCCGGCGCGGGCCGGAACGAGAAGCGCTGGCAGGACGTACTTGAGCTCCTGTCGGCGGGCATTGACGTCATCACCACGGTGAACATTCAGCACCTGGAGAGCATCGCCGATGCGGTCGAGCGGATGACCAGGGCACCGGTCAGGGAACGGGTGCCGGACTGGGTAGTTCGCCGGGCGAACCAGATCGAGCTGGTCGACTCGTCGCCTGAGCAGCTGCGCCGCCGGATGATGCACGGCAATATCTACCCGGCCGAGCGGGCGGCCCAGGCACTGGAAAACTTCTTCTGTACCGACAATCTGATCGCCCTACGGGAGCTGACGTTGCGGTTTCTCGCCGACGAGACGGACGAGGAGCTTCTGGCTCGCCTTCGGCAGCATCAGCCCAACGTGGTGTGGGAGACGACAGAACGCATACTGGTGGCGGTCACGGCCACGAAAAGCAGCCGCGACCTGCTGCACCGGGCCGCCAGGGTCGCAGCCAGGGTCAGGGCGGCGCTCGACGTCGTCTACGTCACGGCTGGCGACAGCGCCACCGAATCTGACCGCGGGATGATCGCGCAGTTGCGCGAGCTCGCGGGCTCCCTCGGCGCCCACTGGCATGAGATCGAGGACGAGGACCCGGTGCGCGCCATCGCGCAATTCGCCCGGCAACACCAGATCACACAGATCGTCATCGGGGCGAGCAGCCGCCGCCGGTGGCATAACCACATGGGCGCCAGCTCGAAGGTAGCCAGGCTGATAGACAAAGCCGGAGACTTCGGCATCGACGTTCATGTCATAGCCAGCAGGGAGCAGGCAGCACCCGAGTCGCACAGTAGTGCCGGTCCCTCGCGTGACTTGTCGTCCCCGGACGGGACCGAGCTCTGGGCGGCAGCTACCTCTGGCCGGTGACAGGACCCGGATCAGCCGCAACGAACCGGTGCGGCGGTCACTCTTCTCCCTGGACGACCACGACCGGGCAGTGCGCATGGGTCACGCAGTGAATGCTGACCGAACCGACCAGCATTCCGGTGATCGCGGCATGACCGCGGCGGCCCACCACGAGCAGGTCGGCTTCCTTGGACGCGTCAACCAGCACCTGCACGGGATGGCCGTACCCGACTACCTGGTCAACAGCCGGTCCCGGATTGGCCGTCGCAACCGCCTGGGACAGCGCCGTCTCCATGTTCTGGCGCACCTCGTCGGTGACGCCAGGCGGGGTCACTCCTGGCGGCGGCGGGCCCACCGGCACCGGGTAGTGCCAGGCAAGGATGGCCCGCAGCGTCGCCCCTGTGGCCCCGGCATATTTGCCTGCCCACCTGAGCGCCGCCACTGACTCGTCCGAGCCGTCCACGCCGACCACAACGAGCTCTTTCGCGTTACCTTCGGTTGTCATCTGCTGCCTCGCTTATCACATGGGCCGCGGTGACCAATGTCGGCCGCCTTGGTCTCATCGAACTCCGGCACCGCAGTCGTGGCTAGGGGCAATGGTCCCTAGCCGCGAGGATCCGGGCGTAGTCCTCACGGTTGGCACTGCGTCGAGTTCGGCGGCTCGTCCCCCCGGCTTGCGCCCTGCCGGGCAGCCACGCGAGGGCGAGGACCGCGCCAGCGATGGCGACTCCGGCTCCGGTGGCCAGGCCTAGGTCCATGCCGCTGATGAAGGCCGACCTGGCGACCTGAGCCAGGTCCGCGCCCAGCCCACCGCCGAGGTGGGCCGCTACTGTCAGGGCACCGCCGATCGAGCCGCTGATCGTGCTCATGATCGCGTGGGGCACGTGGTACGGGCTGACCGCGGCGGTGATCTTGTCAAGGTACCTGGTGTTGAGCAGGCTGCCGATGATCGCGACCCCGAGCGCGCCGCCAATCTGGAGTACGGCGCCGTTAGTGGCGGAGCCGACACCCGTGTGCTCGGGTGGCACCGAACCCATGACCGACGCCGTGGCGGACGGGATAACCAAGCCGGCCCCGAGGCCAAGCATGATCATGCCGGGCAGTGTTCCCGCGTAGCCGGTGCTGACCGACGCAAGGGATATCTGCCAAAGCCCGGCGGCGATGATCAGCAGGCCAGCAAAGGTGGTGAGCCTGGTGCCGATGGCCCTGATCAGCAGGGCCGACGGCGGAGCGATCAGCGCGATCGCGCCTGCCGCTGGCAAGACGCGCAGTCCGGCCTGGAGGGGGGTGTAGCCGAGATCGAATTGCATGAACTGCGTGAGCACGAACAATGCGCCGAAGAGGCCAAGCATCGCCAGTCCGACCGAGCTAATCGCGACCGAGAACGAGCGGTGACGGAAGAACTCTAGCCGCAGCATGGGGTGCGGGCTGATGCGCTCCCAGGCCGCGAAGGTCGCGAGGATGGCGAGGCCGCCAAGACCCGCCGCAATCACCAGCGCCGACGTCCAGCCGTCCTCGGGGGCCTCGATGATCGACCACAGCAACAGGCCGAGGCCGGCGATGGACAGCAGCGCGCCGGTGAGGTCGGGTGTATGGGCTGAGGTGTTCTTCGAGTCAGGCACCAGGGGTACCGCGAACGCCAGGCCGATTGCGGCGATCGGCACGTTGATCAGGAAAACCGACCCCCACCAGAAGTGCGCGAGCAACAGCCCGCCGATGATCGGCCCGAGTGCGATCCCCAGCCCGCTGGTGCCGGCCCACATTCCGATCGCGCGCTGCCTCTCAGCCCGGTCCGCGAACATGTTGGTGATGATCGCCAGAGTAGATGGCATGATCAGCGCGCCGCCGATACCCATGCTGGCTCGCGCCGCGATCAGCACGCCGACCGAGCCGGAGAACGCGGCCCACGTCGATCCAGCGGCGAAGAGGATAAGCCCGGCCAGGAATGTGCGCTTGCGGCCGATCCGGTCGGCGACGCTGCCTGCCACCAGCAGGAGCCCGGCAAACACCATCACATAGGCGTCGACGATCCACTGCAGTTGAGTGTCGGTTGCCTTGAGGTCACGGACCAGAGTTGGCAGTACGACGTTAAGTACCGTGTTGTCGAGCGTCACGATCAGCAGGGAGACGCACAACACGCCCAGGGCGAGCCAGCGTCGCGGATGCGATTGCGGCCCGGTCGGCCGCAGTGCAGCCCAATTACCGCTCAATGTGGTCATAACACCAGCACATCCCGGCCACTTCGCCCAGGCTAGGGCGGAAGGTCCCGGCGCGGCGTGCCGAATGTCAGCTCTGCCGGTCGCCTCGGGATTCGCTACCCCGAGGGGCCCGGACGAGGGCCTAGCGTCCCTCGTCCGGTGCATTTGAGGCTTTGCCGCTTACGGCCGCAGCACGATGCGCGCCCTGGCCTTGCCGTGCAGGACCTCATCGATCGACTGGTTGACCTCAGCCAGCGGGCGAGTCTCGTAGATGACCTTCGTCCGGCCGAGCGCGTGCAGCGCGAAGACATCGGCCAGGTCGGCCCGCGTGCCGACGATCGAGCCGATGACCGACGTGCCGTTCAGCACGGTGTTGAACACAGGGATGCTGAGCGTGCCCTCGGCGGGCAGGGCTACGAGCACCAGGCGGCCGCCCCGGCGCAGCCCGGCGTAGGCGGCGGCAAAAGACTTGGCGTCCACTGCCAGGCCGATGGCGACGTCCGCTCCGCCGTGCGACTGCAGCACGGTGGCCGGGTCCTCGGTCCTGGCGTCGATCACGATGTCGGCACCGAGTTCCTTGGCGAGTTGCAGCTTCTCATCGGTGATGTCGACGGCCGCGACGGTGCCGCCGAAGATCTTCGCGTACTGCAGCGCCAGGTGGCCGAGGCCGCCGATACCGGAGATCGCGACCAGGTCAGCCGGGCGGACGTTCCCGACCTTGACCGCCTTGTAGGTCGTCACGCCTGCGCACGTGAGCGGAGCCGCGTCGAACGGATCGACGCCCTCTGGCACCTTGCTCGCGAACGCGGCTTCGGCGAGGTAGTACTCGGCGTAGCAGCCGTCGATCGAGTAGCCGCTGTTCTCCTGCTTGAGGCAGAGCGTCTCCCAGCCTGTGAGGCAGTGCTTGCACTCGCCGCAGGCGTAGCCGAGCCACGGGGTGGCGACCAGGTCGCCGACCCGGACGCTCGTCACGCCCTCGCCCGTCGCGAAGACGGTTCCGATGCCCTCGTGGCCGGGGACGAACGGAGGGGTGGGCTGCACCGGCCAGTCGCCGTGGGCCGCGTGGATGTCGGTGTGGCACAGCCCGGACGCGATCATCCGGACCGTGATCTGGCCGGGACCTGGGTCCGGGATCGGCCGGTCCTCGAGCACGAGCGGCTCGCCGAACGTGTGTACTACTGCTGCTTTCATCTCAGAATCCTCCTGAGCAATGCCGAATAGACCGCATCTGAGGATTCGCCATCGCCACCGGGATGCGGCAGGGGCGTTGCGCACCACTAGGCGGGACCTTGGCCATATCAGCCCGATGAGGCAGAAGCGGTCTCACACTGCTTCCCAGTCGCGTTCGCCGGTGCGGACTCGCAGCGCGCTCTCGATCGGGCTGACCCAGATCTTGCCGTCGCCGATGTCACCGGTTTGTGCCGACTTCATGATCGCCTCCGTCACCGTGGTCACCAAGGAGTCGTGAACGACGACATCAACGCGGAGCTTCGGTCGCAGGACCCTTTCCTCAGCAGCAAGGTGAAACTGCTCCATGTGCCCGTACTGCCGGCCGAAGCCGCGGACCTCGGTCACGGTCAGTCCGCCGGCCCCCGCCTCGGAGACCGCGCTCATCACCGCATCGAGCTTGTTCATCCGGATGATGGCCGTCACGAGCTTCATAGCCCCTCCTCCGTGTCTGTGGCCGCGGATGGCGCGCATCAGCAGCTGGCGGCGAATGCCGCCCCTTCCTGCAGCGACAGCACCCGTCCGCTGGCGTCGACCACGGTCGCGCCCGCAGCCAGGAGGCCCGCCCTGGCCGCCCGGTAGTGGTGCATGCAGAACAGCAACTCGGTCCGGTGCATCCGAGACGGGACCGGCGGCAGGATGGCGATCACCGCGGGTTTGGCCGAGCAGCAGCAGGCCCGGTCAGCACGCAGCAGCACGCGTTGGTAGCCCGTGGCAACGGCCGGAGCTTTCGATCCATCGGTGCCTGGTTGCGCTGTCTGCCTTGTAAGGCCCGCGTAGCTCTCGTGCACAAACTCAAAGGTCATACGGCAAGCGTGGCCGCTTCGGACGGGGTGGCTACAGGGGCCTTGAGCCCGCCGTGCGCGGGACGAAGGTCACCCGCTGTTGCCGCCATTCTGCCCTCCCGCGCGGGGCGCGCTGGGGTCACGATGAGACGACCTAGCAGTCGGGAGCATGACATGAAAGCCCTCATTGTCGTCCTGGTTGTAGTCGCGGTGCTGATCGTGGTGACACTGGCGCTGGCGGTGCGGATCGTGTGGCAGTACGAGCAAGGCGTGCTGTTCCGATTCGGCAGGCTTCGCGGGCCGCGGGCTCCGGGACTGCGGCTGATCGTCCCGTTTATCGACACCCTCCGTAAGGTGTCGCTTCGGGTCGTGACCATGCCGAT